>NZ_LVCV01000110.1 GCF_001647195.1 Rhodococcus sp. EPR-157
TCCTTGATGTGTCTGTTCAACAGCGTGTAGACCATCGACAGACAGGGACTGGTCCCCCAGTGGCCGAGCAGCCGCGGCTTGATGTGCGATGCATCGAGGGGCTCGCGCAGCAGGGTGTTGTCCTTCAAGTAGATCTGGGCCACGGTCAAGTAGTTGGCGGCAGCCCACCACGCGAGGTCGAGATCGAGGTCTTCGGTCGAGTACTCGTGAGCGGTCACAGGCGTCCCTTCCTTGTGTACATCCCTCGACTCTCCTCCCCACACGTCAACACGAGGGTGATTTCAGGTGACGAATGTGATGCGCTAGTCTTGGACCCGCCCACAGGCACGCCGGAACTTCGGCGGGCCCCCGTAGCTCAGGGGATAGAGCGTTCGCCTCCGGAGCGAAAGGCCGCAGGTTCGAATCCTGCCGGGGGCACCCAAATAGTCACCTTCGAACCTGCGCCGCGAGGCGCAGGTTCGAACGTGCCGCTTCTCGAATGCCGGACAGTCAGGGGCACTACCGCTCCCGCTCAGGCATCGCCAATCCCGTACGCCTTAGCCATGACAGTCTCTATTACGTTGCACGGCAACATTCTTAGGTCTTGACCTGATTTCGCGCCAGCCCGATCAACGACAGTAATCGGCCCTCCGATGATCACGAGCCGTTCGACCATGTCCGGATGAGCGATCGCAAGTCGCATGGCCACGATCGAACCCATCGAATGCCCGATGAACGCTGCGGCCCGGACGTCGAGCCTCACAGATGGCGGTCACTGCACCTCAAGTCCTTCGGAAGTTGTTCCGGCGCGCGAGAATTGAGAATCTCCGAACCCCGGGAGTGGGGACATGACGGTTCTACCGGAGCTGCTGGGCCGCCCAGCGACGTCGTATCGCCAGTTCGCGACCCGCGTCACGCAACTTCGATTGACTTCATGTCAGTATTGACATTAAGTCAACCAACGCCTAGGTTCGGTGGCATAGTCGGCCGTGCTGCCCGGTTCGAAAGGTAAATGTCATGGCAATACTGACCGACATCGCAACCGGATCACGTCGTGACGGTGCCGAGTTGTGCCATTGCATCCGGGTCCGATCGTCGTGGCATCCACACACCGCGCCGGCTTCGTCGTCTTCGCCGCGCACACGATCACAGGAACAACCACAGGTATCTCTGCGGCCGACCGAGCGATCACGGCTCGCCGACTGCTCGATCCATCAGCGGAACCGGCGAGGTTCACCGCAGAAGCACAACCTCCCGGTCTTCACGCACCGAACGACGTATCCAACGACCAGTCGTCCTCGAAGACACCTCGTACACAGGAGAACTCACTCTCATGGACATCCGAACGTTCAAGGACGCAATGGCGCGCGTCACCGGACCCGTTGCCATCGTCACCTCCTACGAGGACGGTGTACCGCACGGCACCACCGTCAGCTCGTTGGCTTCCCTGAGCCTCGATCCAGCGATGGTGTCGGTGGCGCTGGACAACGCGTCGTCGATGTTGAACATCGTGCGGCGAACCCGAAGTTTCGGAGTCAACATCCTCGCCGTCGACCAGCACGAGTCCGCTGCACGCTTCGCCGGCCCCCGCGAGGAACGGTTCGCCGGTTCCGGATGGCAGCTCAGTAGCTGTGCACCTCGTCTTCCCGGCACGTCCGCGTGGTTGCACTGCACTGTCGCTGCCGACGTGGCCGGCGGCGATCACACGCTGATTCTCGGCGAAGTTGTCGACTGTTCGATCGGCGACAATGCCCCGCTGGCATACAGCCTGCGGACCTTCGGATCGCTCACACCCCATCCGCCTCGGACCACGCCCCTTTCGTTGATCGGCTCGAACCTCACCACCGACACGCGGTGACAAAGGTCAATCCGACCAATAATGTCGCCTCCCCGCGGTCGCAAACAATGCAATCTGCATCATGTGCAGGGCAACACTTGCGCAACAAGCAGAACCACTGATGCACTGTTCTTCATCGAACACAGTTACACCCTTTCGGCGATTCGCAACCCGAACGCCCGTCCGGACCACAGGACCACACTCGGTCCCCCTGTCGTCCGTTCGACATCACGTGCCCTCCGGCCCTCAGCCGACACCGGGACGATTCTCATCGCCGATTCAGGAGCATCTTCATGACCAGCATCAGCCCCGCCGGCCGCCGTTCGCCCACCGGTGATGGCGAAGACTTGCACGCGATCGCCGAGCGGGTGCTGTGGTTGTCGACGTCCATGATTCACCATGCCAACCGGATTCGCCCCAATTCGACCGGGCTGAAGGTCGGCGGCCACCAAGCCTCCTGCGCGTCGATGGTCTCGATCATGACGTCGCTGTGGTTCGAGCAACTGCAGCCAGGAGACCGTGTGTCGGTCAAACCTCACGCCTCCCCGGTGCTCCACGCGATCAACTATCTCCTCGGCGAGCTGGATGAGCAGTACCTGACGACGCTCCGCGCGTACGGCGGTCTGCAGTCGTACCCGTCCCGTGCCAAAGACCCCGACACCGTCGACTACTCGACCGGTTCGGTGGGAATCGGTGCCACTGCACCGATCTGGGGTGCGATGTCAAGACGCTTCGTCGAAGACCGGTTCGGCGCGACCGACTCCACCCCCCGCACCGGCCGCTTCAGCGGACGGCAATATTCGCTGGTCGGCGACGCGGAACTCGACGAAGGGGCGGTGTGGGAAGCAGTCATCGACCCGGGTATCGCAGAACTCGGCGAGATCGTGTGGATCGTCGACCTCAACCGCCAGTCACTGGATCGGGTGGTGCCGAACATCGCCGCACGCCGTCTCGAGAAGATGTTCGACGCCGCAGGGTGGCAGGTCATCACCGTCAAATTCGGCCGTCTGCTCGAAAACCTGTTCACCCGCACCGGCGGTGACGCGCTGCGTCGCCGCATTCTGGACATGCCCAACCCCGAGTATCAGCGTCTGCTGCGCTGCTCGGCGGCCGAGGTGCGAAACCGCCTGCCCGGAAACGGATCCGACGCGACGGCCATCACCGGGCTGATTGCCGATCTCGATGACGCCATGCTCACCGAGTCGATCCGCAACCTCGGCGGGCACGATCTGGACGCGCTTCGTGAGGCCTATTCTCACATCGACGACACCCGTCCGACGGTCATCATCGCCTACACGGTCAAGGGCTTCGGTCTGCCTACTCAGGGACATCCGCAGAACCACTCCTCATTGTTGTCCGTCGAGGAATATGCCACTCTCGCGGTGTCACTCGGTACCGACCCGAGTTCCCCGTGGGGCAGGTTCGACGACGACAGTAAGCCCGGGAGGTTGTGCACCGAGGTTGCCGAACGTCTTGGTCGCACATCGGTCCCCTACACCGAGCCGCCTAGAATTCCCACCGACATCGGTCGAACCCCGAAGGGCACGGCGACGACACAGGCCGCTCTCGGCCGTACTCTGATCGACCTGACCCGCGAGGCACCGGACGCGGCTCGTCGCGTCGTCACGGTCAGTCCAGACGTCAGCTCGACCACCAACCTCGGCGGCTGGGTCAACAAGGTCGGCGTGTGGTCCTCGTCGGATCGGCACGACTGGTTCGGCGACGACTCCGAAACGATCATGCACTGGCGCGAGGGTCCGAGCGGCCAGCACATGGAACTCGGCATCGCCGAAACAAACCTCGTCGGACTGATGGGCGAACTCGGTGCCACCTGGAGCCGTTGGGGACAGCCGCTGTTCCCGATCGGTGTCATGTACGACCCGTTCGTCGAGCGCGCTCTCGAACCGTGGTCGTACGGCATCTACGCCGGTGGTCAGTCGATCCTCGTCGGCACTCCGTCCGGAGTCACGCTTGCCGCGGAAGGCGGTGCGCACCAATCGATCAAGACACCGTCGATCGGACTCGAACAGCCCGGCTGCATCACTTATGAACCTGCATTCGCCATCGACGTCGAATGGACCCTGCTCGCCAGCATCGCGCGGCTCGGCCGGCCCGACGGCACCTCGGCGTACCTGCGATTGTCGACGCGCCCCGTCGACCAGGCGAAGGCCGACGTTCCCACCGATCCGGCTGCCAGAGAACGTCGACGACGTCAGGTCGTTGCGGGCGGATACCCGCTGGTGCGTCGCGAAGGTGCAACGGTGACTATTGCGGCCATGGGCTCCGTCATCACCGAGGCACTGGATGCGGCCGAGCGACTGGAGCAGGTCGGCGTGATCGCGGACGTTCTGTGCATCACCAGTCCGGGCGAACTCTTCCGAGCAGTGCAGGCGAGGAAAGGTCAGCACGTCGGCGAGTCCTGGATTCTCGATCAACTCCTGCCCGCGGATCGAGCGACGCCGATGGTGACGGTGCTCGACGGCCACCCGCACACTCTTGCGTTCCTCGCGAACGTCAACCGAGTGGCGTCGACGTCGTTGGGAGTGAGCAACTTCGGGCAGGTGGGATCACTCGACGAGGTGTACAAGCACCATCACATCGACACCGACTCCATCGTCGGCGCTGCACTCGACGTCACCGGTCACTGACGACAGTCGACTCGAACAGGGTTACGCCGCAGCCCATTTGGGCCAACCCACGTCAGTTGGCTTCGAGATACGCTGCGAGCCCGTCCAGCGTTGCCGTGAGCTTCTTCTTGAACGTGCCCTGCAACGCCTTGCCTACCACTCCGAACAACAGCGGACTGGTCACCTCCAAATCGAGAGTGACAGTCGATCCACTCCCGCGGCCATCGCACTGCATCTTCAGACGAATCTTCGAGCCTGTGGACCCGGATCCGACGAGAACCAGTTCCCGAGGCGGGCGAAGCGCTTCCACCCGGAACTCGATGGTGTCGGTGATGCTGGCGATCTTGATCTTTTCGACCATCGTCGATCCGACTTCGAGCTCACTGGGCGGCATTTCCTCCCACCCCGCGTGCAGTGCATGCCACTTCTCGAAGGTGCTCGTGTCGGACAGCGTCGCCCACACCTTCTCCTGTGGAGCAGGCACATCTTGCGTCATGGTGATGATCGGCATATCGGTTCCTTCCTGAGGGAGCTATCGGGTAATCACCCCATAGAATTGATTTGAAGTCAAGATTGACATCAGGTCAACCGACCCCTATTTTCGAGTGACACAGATCGCACGAAGCGATGATGCTCACGATTCCGATGCCAGACCGCCTCTCGTTGGCGCAAGGCCGAAACGAAGAGAGAAGCCATGACAAGTTCGACCGAAGTTCAATCCGTCGAGACCGGTGTCGATGTGCTCGACAATCTGCGCGCGCTCGTCCCGGAGCTGAAAGCGAATGCGTTCGAGAACGAGAAGGCACGACGGCTCTCCGAAGACACTGTCGACGCACTCCGACGCGCGGGGGCTTTCCGGGTGGCGGCACCGAAACGCTTCGGAGGCCTCGAAACCAACTTGAGGACCATGCTCGACGTGTCGGCGATCATCGCAGAAGGAGACGCAGGCGCATCCTGGGTGACCACCCTGTCCAACGTCAACGACTGGGCCGTCGGACTCTACGACGATCAAGCCCAGGCCGAGGTCTACGCCGACGGACCGGACGCCATCATTGCCGGAGTCGTGTCCCCCGGCGGGACGGCACGCCCAGTACCCGGCGGTTACCTTGTCTCCGGCACATGGCCCTACGCTTCGGCGAGCCTGCATTCCAACTGGTTCACCGGCGGTTTGCTGATCAACGACGACGACGGTGACCTACTCGATCAGGGCATGGCGCTGATCCCCCGTTCGGACTACCGCATCGACGACACCTGGTTCGTCGCCGGCATGCGGGCCTCCGGCAGCAATACCGTCGTCGCCGAGGACGTATTCGTACCCGAACACCGCATGCTGTCCATGATCCCGGCGTTCTCCGGATCAAACGTCGCTGACCGCACCGACTCCGCGTTCGCACGCTCTGCCTTCGGCCCCATGCTCGTCATGGTGCTTGTCGGTCCGCAGCTCGGAATGGGCCGCGCCGCACTCGAGCTCGTCCGAACGAAGGCAGCCGGGAAAGCGCTGGCCTATACCGTGTTCGAGCGCCAAGCCGACTCGGTGGCATTTCAGATGATGCTCGCCGAAGCCGCACTCAAGGTCGACACAGCCCACCTGCATGCCTACCGCGCAGCCGAGGACGTCCAACGTGCGGCAGAAGCCGGTGAGTATCCGGACCTGCTCTCGCGCGCCAGAATCCGTGGTGACGCAGCCGTTGCACTACGCAGCATCACCGAAGCACTCAACATACTCATCGACGCCACCGGCGCCGGTGCTTTCGCCGATGTCAACGCCCTCCAGCGCATCTGGCGAGACTCCAACGTCGCTGCCCGCCACGCCGTCATGCTTCCGCGCGTATCGATCGAGACGTACGGCAAAGCCCTCCTCGGCGTCGAACTGCACGACCACATCACGCCGATCATCTGATCAGCACCTAGGATTCTATCCACCGTCGGCGACCGCCGGGTGGGTAGTAGGCCTTGAAGATTGGACTCGCGGTGCCAGATAGTTCCGCCAAACCGGCTGCCCGGGCCTCCCGGGCAGCCGCTCGAGCAGCCGAAACCCGTCAGCGCCTGATCGACGCGGCGGTGGAACTGTTCGCCGAGGCCGATTACGACAAGGTCGGCGTCGCGGACATCGTGGAAGCGGCAGACGTTGCCCACGGCTTACTGTTCCACTACTTCGGTAACAAGAGAGGTATCTACCTCGAAGCGATGCGGGCAACGGCCGCCGGAATGTCCGAGGCGTTCGCGGGCATTCCCGATTCGACACCGGATGTGCAGATACGAGCTGCGTTGACCGCGCACTTGACCTACCTCAGCCTCCATCGAGGGCTGGCGCTGCGTATGGTGCTGGGCGGCAGAGGAGCAGATCCCGAAGCGTGGGAAGTGTTCGACAATGCCCGCACGGTGGTCTTGTCCGGAACAGCGGCTTTGCTGGGACTCGATGCAGACAACGCCGCAGTCAAGATGGTCGGACGCAGCACAGTGGCAGCAATCGACGAAGCAACCGCGCGCTGGCTCGACGACGAGGCCAGCTTCACGATCGACCACATGGTCGGATGGCTCACTCATCTGATCGTTGCGTGCCTGCGTTCCGGCCCGGCCCTGGACCCGACGCTCTCGGTGGACAACGCCGTCGCCACTCTGTTGGGAACCGACCGCTCGACGTAACCGGCGCTCCTCGGGGGCTTGTTCGTTCGGCGGTGCGAGAATGACGCACATGTCCGACTCGGAGCTCGACGACGTCGCAGCCGAGTTGTATGCCATCGACCCGGCCGAGTTCGTGGCCGCCCGCAAAGCCGCCGCTGCGGCCGCCAAGAAGTCCGGCAACCGTGCACTCGCGAGTGCAATCGGCAGCCTGCGAAAGCCCACAACCGTCGCGTGGACGGTCAACCTCCTCGTGCGGGAGGCGCCCGAGGACATCGCTGAGCTGTTCGATATCGGCGACAGCCTGCGTGAAGCCCAACGCAAATCCAACACCGGCGATCTCCGTGAGCTGTCGACCGCGCGACAGAAGGCAATCAAATCGCTGACCTCGCGTGCAGCCGAACTTGCACGTAGTCAAGGAAAAACTTTCGACGAGAACGCATCCCGCGAAGTCGGCCAGACTTTGGGAGCGGCCCTCGCCGATCCCGACATCGCAGTGCGGGTCCGATCCGGACGGGTACTGACAGCCGAGTCGTACAGCGGGTTCGGGCCCGCCTCCCTCTCCCTCGTACCGGACACCGGCGACTCACCGCCCAAGTCGGAACTACCCGAGAAACTCGAGGACGACGCTGACCTGCAGCATGACCGGGAACACCGACGAGAAGCCGAGAGGGCACTCGCGGAGGCCAGGGAGGCCCTTGTAGACGCCAAGGAAGACGAGGCTTCGGCTCGCGGTGCCGCCGAGGCTGCCGAGTCGGACCTCGATGACGCGCAGAGCCACCTCACCGAAGTCAAGGAACTGCTCGCGCGGCTGCGGGTCGAACTGCATGCGGCCGAGGGCGAGGAAGCGAAGGCGCGCGACGCCGAGAAGTCGACGGGACGCGAGGCACGTCGACTACGACGGGTGCTTGCCGACGCCGAGGGTCGAACTGCCGAACTCCAAAGCGTCGTCGACGACCTCACCCGTTAGGGCGAGCCCTCTCGCACGCGGATGTACCTGTCCAACTCGGCGGCACCGGCGAGCAATGAACGACCACGGGCGGACAGTCGGTCCTGCCACTCGACCAGGAGCGCTTCGAGTGGCTCGAGCCCACCGGCGGTGCGTATTTCGGCGAGGAAAGGCGCAATCCGATCGAGGGGATAGCCGCCTCGCCTGAGCTGACGGGTCAGCCGGGCGTCCCGCACATCGACTTCCGAGTAGATGCGATATCCAGTCTGCGGATCACGGTCCGGTTGCACCAACCCTGCGCTCTCCCACTTTCGTAGCGTCGCGGCCTTGATACCCAGCGCGTGGGCAAGCGGTCCGATGAACATCGTGCCGAAGGTCGCCGTTGCGGACTCGAACTCAGCCGAAGTTCCCAGTCCTACCAGCGCGTTCTCCACGGCGAGCAGGGTCCGCCGATCGTCGATGAGCTGAATGTGACTCCTATCGATCAGCTGCAACGCTTCGTCGGTGGCATCGACGTTGACTGCGCGCATGATCGACGTCGACCTCTGGTGACCATGGCCGGGAATCAACGCAAGAAATGCGCGAACGGAATGCGCGTGCACAGTTGTGTACGTCCGGTATCCACTGGAGGTCCGCTCAGCCTGCGGGAGGATTCCGGCCGCTTCGTAGTTGCGGATCGCCTGCGTGGACAGCCCATGCTCACGAGCGAGGTCTATCGGCCGCAGCCGCCTACGCGGTTGAGGGTTTTCCACGATCAGCCGCCTAATTGATTCCAAAGCTTCAATGGACAGTTCAACGATACGGTTGAAGCATGCCTACTTCGCTCGACGATGCCATCCATCCCATCGATGCGGCTGCGGTCATGGCACTGCTTCCCACACGTCCTCGACTGCTCGCGATCGGTGAACCCACCCACGGCGTCGACACTGTGCTCGACGTCCGCAACGAGGTCTTTCGCCATCTCGTCGAGCACGAGGAATACCGAACCATCACGCTGGAAAGCAGTTGCCTGATGGGGTTGGCGGTGGACGACTACATTACCTCCGCCACAGGCACATTCGACGATGTCATGGAACAGGGATTCAGTCACGGATGGGGAAAATGCACGGGCAACCGTGATCTGGTGCGGTGGATGCGCGAATACAACGACGGCCGACCCGCGTCCGAGATGCTGCACTTCGCCGGTTTCGACGGACCGATGGAGATGGAGTCCGCCCTCAGCCCACGGGATCCGCTGACCCGCCTGCATGCGTACTTGGTCGAATGGATCGATCCCGGTCTCATGCCTGTCGGTGCCGAAGCTCTGTCTCGATTGCTGGGCGAGGACGAACGGTGGCAAGACCCGAACGCGATGATGGACCCGTCGCAGTCCATCGGTCAGAGCGCCGAGGCCGTGAACCTACGGATACACGCCGACGACCTTGTATCGCTTCTCGACATGCACGTGCCTCACCTCCTCGCGGTGACCTCGCGGGACGCTGTGGACCGCGCACGCCTGTACGGGCGCACTGCCGTCGGACTGCTGCGATACCACCACGCGATGGCCGACGCATCCCCTGCTCGCATGGGAAGGCTGTGCGGACTGCGGGATTCGATGATGGCGGAGAATCTACTGGCTCTCGCCGGACGCGCCCCGACCCTCGCTCATGCCCACAACAGTCACCTGCAGCGGCAACTGAGCTCGATGCAGATATGGGGTGGGCCGATCGAATGGTGGAGTGCCGGTGCCCTTGTCAGCAGCGCGCTGGAGGAGGAGTACGCATTCGTACCGACTGCACTGGGGACGATCCGCGGTCACGGAGTGGGCGTCCCACCTTCGGGCACCGTCGAAGGGCTTCTCTATTCCGTGGGCAGAGACCGGTTCGTCGTCGACGCACGGGCGTTGTCGGCCGAATTCGAGCCCCGCGTGTCTCCGTGGTTCGGCTATGCGCCGATGGATCCCGGCCAAGTGAGGGAGCACGACGCAGTGCTGTTCGTCCGGGACGCGCTGTAGCGGCTGGTTCCTGGAACGACCGGGGACTGCTAGGCACTGGGCTCGATGATCGCGGTGATGGCGGTGATATCACCGGCCGGAATCTCGAAGTGTTCGGTGATCTTCACGCGCACTCCCCCGTCGAATTCGAGCGTGAATCGCGCGACCACATTGGTGTCCCACTCGGTGAACGTAAGATCGTGCACCCCGACGATCGACCTGTATTGCTGCCCCTCCTCGATCTCGCGACGCACGAACGCCCCGGAATCGCCTGTGGCTTTTCCATTCTCGATACGCGTGCAGCGATCACTCAATCGGAGTTTGGTTGCGTCGTGACTGACGAGCGACTTGATGTACTCCCGTGCCATCGCGACCCGGCCTGTATCCGCCTGCCGTGTCGCATGTGTCGCGATGCCGCGGAGCAGCGGTTCGGCCAGCTCGGGGCGGCAGATCAGCAGGTCGGGAAGATAGGGATGAGTCCGGTTGTACAGCAACGGCGATCCGTCGATACGCGAGCAGTGCAGGCCTGCCGCTAGTGCAACACCGACGGGCGCCGCCGAATCCCATTCCCACTGCCCACCCGAGTGCACATAGGCGTCGACCTCGCCGCGCACGACGGCCATCGCCTTCGCACCCGCGGAACCCATCGTCACGACGTCTCCGTCGACGTCCGCGGCCAGCGCCTCCATGTAGTACGGCGGGCGACTGTCGCTGACCACCAGCCTGGGCCTACCCGATTGCGGCGCAGGGCCTTTCACATCCGCCGTCGAATAGACCGCATCGATTGCGGGCTGCGCGACCGCCGATGCCGTCATTCCGACGCCCGCTTCCCAGAGCCCGACGTGCACAGCCCAATCGTCGCGGCCAGCCATTCCGTACTCACGGGAGCCGTCGAGCGGGTCGATGATCCAGACTCGCTGCGCGTCGAGGCGAGTCAGGTCGTCGGCAGACTCCTCCGACAGCACGGCATCCTCGGGCCGCTCCGATGTCAGCCTGTCGAGTATCAAGGTGTTGGCGGCGGCGTCGCCGAGCCGACCCAGTTCTCGGCCCGTCTCGTGGGCGCTCGCCCGAACCTCGAGCAGCAACTGCCCGGCCGCGCGAGCTACGTCCGCTGCGAAGTGCGCGTCGTCCATGGGCGAAGGTGGTGTTGTCACCAGCCCAACAATTCCATGATCTTCCCCGCCTGCGCAGCAAGGTCACCATCAGTGGGCTTCAACACCAGGTCGGCCTGCTCCGGAACTTCGTAGGGATCGTCGACGCCGGTGAAGCCGGTGATCTCACCCGCGCGGGCGCGGGCATACATCCCCTTGGGATCTCGCTTCTCGCACTCCTCGATGGGAGTGTCGACGAAGACCTCGTAGAACGGTAACCCTGCGGCCTCGTGCGACCTGCGGATAGCGTCCCGATCACTTCGATACGGGCTGATCAGACACGCCAGCGTGATCAGACCTGCGTCGGCCATCAACTCCGCGACCGCACCGACCCTGCGCACGTTCTCGGCGCGATCGGCCTTCGAGAAGCCGAGGTCGGAATTGAGCCCGTGGCGTAGATTGTCGCCGTCCAGACGGTAGGCCGGCCGGCCCGACGCCACCAGCAGACGTTCCAACTCGGCGGCGATCGTGGATTTGCCCGAGGCGGACAGCCCGGTGATCCAGATCGTCGCCCCCTTCGTCGCGCGCTGCGCACGATCGATGCGAGAGGTACTCCAGACGACGTTGGTCGATGCCGGTGTCGGGCCGGTGATCATGCCCGCCGCCACAGTGGCACCCGAGCGTTCGTCGACGAGGAGGAAGCTGCCGGTGACCCGGTTGCGCCGGTACGGATCGAACAGCAGCGGACTGTGCGTCCGGATCTGGATTCGACCGATCTCGTTGAGTGCCAACGTGTCTGTCGGCGTGACGCGGTGCAGCGTATTGACGTCGAGCCGATAGTCCAGCTCGAGAACCGTGGCGGGTGTTGTCGCGGTCGTGTGCATCACGAGGTAGCGGTCTCCGACGTGCAACGTCGTCTCGTCGGTCAACCAGCACACCATCGCATCGATCTCGCTCCCGACGAGCGGGCGGTTGTTCGGACGAGCGAGCATGTGTCCTCGCCCGACGTCGATGTCGTCCTCGAGCTCTACACAGACCGCCGAGGGTGCGAACGCCTCCGTCAGCTCGGCGCCACCTGGACCCCGGACCGACTTGATACGCGTAGAGAATCCGGACGGCAACACCACCACCTCGTCGCCTGTCTTGAACACCCCGCTCGCCACGGTTCCGGCGTATCCACGAAAGTCCTGGTAACGAGCTTGTTTGGGCCGAATGACGTACTGGATCGGAAGTCTGGCATCGATCAGATTGCGGTCCGAGGAAATGTGCACGTCCTCGAGGTGATGCAGCAGCGAACTTCCCTCGTACCAGGGCATCCGTTGAGTTCGATGGACCACGTTGTCGCCGTCGAGGGCCGACATGGGTACGAACGTCAGGTCTCGTACGTCGAGCTTCGCCGCGAAGTCTCGAAACTCGTCCTTCACCTCCTCGAACCTGGCTTGGGACCAGTCCACGAGATCCATCTTGTTGATGCACAGAACGAGGTGCGGGATCCCCAGCAGTGACGCCAGGAACGCATGCCGCCTGGTTTGTTCGAGCACACCCGCTCGGGCATCGACGAGGATCAGAGCAACATCGGCGGTCGAGGCACCTGTCACCATGTTGCGCGTGTACTGCTCGTGCCCAGGGGTATCGGCGATGATGAACTTGCGCTCCGCGGTCGCGAAGTAGCGGTGCGCGACGTCGATAGTGATGCCCTGCTCGCGTTCGGCTCGCAGTCCATCGGTCAGTAGCGCAAGATCGGCCGTGTCACCGCCGCGTTCGCGACTCGTCCGTTCCACAGCGTCCAACTGGTCCTCGAAGATCGACTTCGAGTCGTACAACAATCTCCCGATCAGCGTCGACTTGCCGTCGTCGACACTGCCTGCCGTGGCCACCCTGAGAAGCTGCGACATCAGAAGTAGCCCTCCTTCTTTCGGTCTTCCATTCCGGTGTCCGAGATGCGGTCATCCGCTCGGGTCGCCCCGCGTTCGGTTGTGCGGGTCGTCGCGATCTCGGCGACGACGGCATCCGCATCCGCCGCTGAGGACTCGACGCAGCCGGTGCAGGTGGCGTCGCCGACCGTCCTGAATCGAACCAACGACTCGAACGGCTCCTCCCCGTTTGCCGGAGTCACGAATCGTGTTGCCGCCAAGAGCATTCCGTCCCGCGAGATCACCGTCCGCCGATGGGCGTAGTAGATGCTCGGCAACGCGATGTCCTCGGCGGCGATGTACTGCCAGATGTCGAGTTCGGTCCAGTTCGACAGCGGAAACACCCGAAAGTGCTCGCCCTGCCGGTGTCGACCGTTGTACAACTGCCACAGTTCCGGACGCTGCTTGCGTGGATCCCACTGCCCGTGCTCGTCGCGGAAGCTGAAGATCCGCTCTTTCGCGCGCGCCTTCTCTTCGTCACGACGCGCCCCGCCGAACACTGCGTCGAAACGCCGCTCGTTGATAGCGCGCAGCAGGGTCGCGGTCTGCAGCCTGTTCCGCGTTGCGCGCGGACCTGTTTCCTCGACGGTGCGACCGGCATCGATGTCGTCCTGCACCGAAGCCACTATGAGATCGATTTCCGACGCCAGAGCAGTTGCGTCACGGAACGCCATGACCTCGTCGAAGTTGTGCCCGGTGTCGATGTGCATGACGGAGAACGGAATCCGTGCCGGCCAGAATGCCTTGGCCGCGACGTGCAGCATCACGACCGAATCCTTGCCGCCGGAGAACAGCAGCACCGGCCGTTCCGCCGTCGCCGCGACCTCGCGGAAGATATGGACGGCTTCGGCCTCCAACGCACCGAGATGCGTCAATTGGTACGTGGTCGACATGGCGTCCCCTCCGATCGGTCGGTACCTAGCTGGACCGACTCGGCTCACGCTCGATGGCGAAATAATAGAACCTGTTCTATCAGTAGGTCAACGTTCTCGCCCAAGCCCCTTGCGTCAAGCATTGACCGCCACAGGCACACGTTCTATTGTCATTTCTGCAACCTGTTCTACACACCGGCAGCGAGGAGCTCAGCGTGCTCACCGATTCATTCGTCGAGGCAATCGCTTCTGCCGAGAAGATCATCGAGGATGCACCGCACGTTCGGAGCGAACTCGACCTCGTCGAGGGGTACGACTACCTGGCCGGGAGCATTCGCGCCTCACTGCAGATGGCCTGGGCGTACGACCCACTGTTTCCGATCTTTGCTTCCTCCACCGGCCCGTACACGAAAATGGGTCTCGACAACCCGGACACCCTGTACTTCCACGCGAACATCAGCGACGAACACGAGTACGTGGTGTCAGGAAAGCGCGGGACGACAACAGATCTGAGTTTTCAGATCCTGAAGGGTGACTACTCCCCCGTCGATGTTCCCGACAGCCTCACCGCCTTCGACGATCGATCCATTCACATCGAGCCCGACGGATCGTTCGAGGTGCACTTCGGTCGCCCATCCGAAGAGAGAAACCACTTCACGCTGGGCGAGGGATCGTCGATGCTCGTCGTACGCGAGGTCTACAGCGACTGGTCCGCATCGCGGGGAACTCTGACGATCAGCCGCGTCGGAAGCAACGAGGAGGTACCGACGGTTCGCACGAAAGAAGCCGTCGCAAAGCGGTATTCGACTGCAGGCAAGATGCTGCTCGGCCGGCTCAGAACGTTTCTGCAGTTCCCTCAGTGGTTCTATCTGAACCTCGAGGTCAACACGATGACCGAACCGCGCCTCACACCCGGCGGATTGAGCACCCAGTACTCCTCCGCCGGGCACTACGACCTACGCGACGACCAAGCCATGATCATCACCGTCCCGAAGTCCGACGCGCCGTACCAGGGATTTCAACTGGGCAGTATGTGGTACATCTCGCTCGACTACATCCATCATCAGACGTCGCTGACAGCCGACCAAGCGCAGCTCGACCCGGACGGTTTCATTCGACTCGTCATCAGTGAGCGAAACCCACAGGTGGCCAACTGGATCGAGACAACGGGCCATCCTCGCGGATACGCTCAGTTCCGCTGGCAACGGGTGTCACGGGAGATGACGCCGGCGGACGGACCGAGCGTAGAGGTCGTCGACATCGACCAGGTCGCGTCGACACTGCCCTACTACGACACCAACAAGATCAGCCCGCAGGACTTCGCAGCGCGAATAGAAGCACGTCGGACAGCCGTCGAGACACGGATGCTCGGATGATGCTCGAGGGCAAGGTCGTCGTGGTGTCCGGAGTCGGACCGTCACTCGGCAGGTCCATCGCATTGCGTAGCGCTGCCGCCGGAGCCGATGTGGTGCTCGCGGCCAGGTCGACGGACTACTTGGAAGTGGTCGCGAAAGATATTGCAGCGCTGGGCCGTCAGGCCTTGGTGGTGACCGCCGACATCACCGACGCGGAGTCGGCTGCAGCACTCGTCGAGTCTTCGGTCGATGCCTTCGGGCACGTCGACGCTCTCGTCAACAATGCGTTTTCGATCCCGTCGATGAAAGACCTGGCGCACACCGACGAATCCGTCATCCGTCGCGGTCTCGAATTGTCACTGTTCGGCACGTTGCGGCTCTCGCAGCTCTTCACACCCGCTCTGGCGGACTCGACAGGATCGATCGTGATGATCAACTCGGCGGTCATTCGACATTCGCAACCGAAGTACGGCAGCTACAAGATCGCGAAGGCCTCATTGCTCGCGATGTCCCAGACGCTGGCCAGCGAACTCGGCCCACAGGGCGTGCGGGTCAATACCGTTGCACCGGGCTATATCTGGGGAGCGACGCTACAGGGCTACTTCGCCCACATGGCGGAGAAGTACGGCACCACCAGTGAACAGATCTACCAGCAGACCGCGGCCGCCACCGATCTCCGGCGTCTACCGGAGCCCGACGAGATCGCCGACGCGGTGGTGTTTCTCGCCTCTCCGCTCGCCCGCGCGATTACCGGTCAGTGTCTCGACGTCAACTGCGGCGAATACCACCACTAGGAGTATCGATGACGAGCACCGAACGCACCGATGTCGGCACTGCAGCCGATCTGCACGCGTCGGCGACGAAGGTCACCGGGCTGGACGACTTCGGGGCCGACGACTACGTCGAAGCATTGGAGGTGCTTCTCGACTCCTACCGGCGCGAGGCAGAACTGACACCGCTCGGATCTCGGATGAACAGGTTCTTTCTCAAAGGCGCACTGGTCGCGAGGTTGCTCAGCGAACAGGCATGGAAGAACAATCCGGGACACGAACAGGTCGAGATCGATCGGCCGATCTTTGTCACCGGTCTACCCCGGACGGGCACCACCGCGCTGCACCGCTTGTTGACCGTCGACCCGGCGCACCAGGGGCTCGAGATGTGGCTGACGGAAATGCCGCACCCTCGTCCACCACGCAATACCTGGGAGTCCAATCCCATATTCGCTCAGATCGAGAAAGGGTTCGCCCAACACCATGTCGAGCACCCCGAATTCATGGGTGTGCATTACATGTCGGCCTCCGAGGTCGAGGAATGCTGGCAATTGCTTCGCCAGTCGGTGCAGTCGATCGCCTACGAGTGCCTCGCGTACGTACCCACTTACTCGGCCTGGTTGGCCGAGCAGAGCTGGACCGCGGCCTACCGGCGTCATCGTAAGAACCTCCAGCTCATCGGGATGCACGACGTCGATCGACGATGGGTACTGAAGAACCCCAGCCACTTGTTCGCGCTGGAGGAGTTGCTGGAGGTTTATCCTGACGCGCTGATCATTCAGACGCATCGGGAGCCCCGCACGATCATGCCGTCGATGTGCAGCCTCGCCGAACAGGCGACAGCCGGGTGGAGCCAGAAGTTCGAAGGCGAGGTCATCGGTCGTACCCAACTCGACCTGTGGGAACGCGGGCTTCACGCCTTCTCGGCAGCGCGCACTCGCGCCCCGGCGGCGCAGTTCTTCGACGTCGATTACCACGACTTCGTCGCCGATCCGCTCGGCACCGTCGAGCAGGTGTATCAGTACTTCGGCCTCACTCTCACCGACAGCGCCCGTACCGCCATGGATGCCATGCACGCCGAGAGCCGGAGCGGATCCCGTCGCCCGTCGCACAAGTACACCCTCGGCGACTTCGGACTCGACGGCGACGAGGTGGATCGTAGGTTCGCGGCCGCACAGCGCTAGGTCGCGGCATGGCGCTAGGGTGGCGGCATGGCGCTAGGGTGGCGGCATGGCTCCGACACGTTGGCAGAGCGAGAACACCGAGGCTCAGTCGCAGAGCTACGTCGAGCGATTCGCGCGACTGGAGTCCCGCGGCGTCGACCTGCACGGCGAAGCTCGAATGGTCGATGCGCTGTTGACTCCGGGTAGCGCAGTGCTCGATGCAGGTTGCGGCACAGCACGACTCGGCGCCGAGCTCGCCCGACGCGGTCATCAGGTGACCGCAGTGGACCTCGATCCGGTCTTCGTCGAGGCGGCTCGGCAGCACACGAGCATCAGCGTCCATCGAGCGGATCTGACCGAGTTCGATCTCGGGACGTCGTTCGACGCGATCGTTGCAGCGGGCAACGTGATGGTGTTCATGGAACCGGGGACCGAACGCTCTGCACTCACGCGAATCGTCGCGCACCTTCGGCCCGGCGGACTGTTCGTCGCAGGATTCGCGACCGACAGGGACTACACAGTGCATCGGTTCGATGACGATCTCGCTGCAGTCGGACTCGGCGTCGAGCACCGCTTCGCCACGTGGGACCTGCGGCCGTGGCACGACGGCGCAGACTGGGCTGTCACCGTCGCGAGGGCGCCTCAGCTGTTGGCGTGAAGTTGTTCAGGTAGGGCATCGAACCACTCGAGAGTCGCTTCCTCGTACCTGATGCCGAAATCCAGTGTGGCCAGATCGAATACGCTCGCGCCGTCGGAGGCGTCTCGTTGCGCTCGATACCCGGCCAGCGTTTCGGCATGGCGACGTCGGTGGTCCACGAGTATCGCGGCGAGCCGTCCTGGCTCCAGGTGCGCCCCGAACGCCGTGGTGAGGAGCAGTGGGTGTCGGATTGTCGCGTCACCGGGCTCGCGATCGATCCACTGTGCGAACGCGGCCCTGCCGGAGTCGGTGATGGTGAACGGCTTCTGCGCTCGCGCGCCCACATGCCCTTCTTCGACCAATCCGCGCGTCGTCAACGCGGACAATTCCCGGTAGACCTGACTGCGGGTCACGGTCCAGAATCCGCCGATGCACGCCTGCGCCGTGGCATGCAGGTCCCACCCGGTCATGGGGCCGCGATGGAGGAACCCCAGGAGTGAACCGGCCGTGGCATTCAAGGATCGATCATCGGTCACGACCCATCTTGACACACCTTGACATTCCACAGTGGGAGGTTGATGCTGGGATTCGACAGTCCACAGTGGAACGTCCGGTGAGGCCGAAGCGGAGTGCACCATGACCTACCAACCCATGTCCGGCGGCGCCGCCCCGAGCACCAGGTTGTCCGACGCTCAACGAGAAAGCGCCGTCGACCGGCTGACCGGTCATGTCGCGTCGGGACGACTTGCCCTCGACGATTTCGACGCACGGGCTCGGCAGATCTATGCCGCGGTCACCCTGGCCGACCTCGAGTCGATCTTTTGCGACCTCCCCGCCGCCGGCCCTCGTGCCGCCGCCGAAAAGCCGACGTCGAAACAGCTGCCGATGGCGCGCGAATTGCTGACGTGGGCAGCCGTCGGCGTCCTGTGCCTGTCCATCTGGGCCATTACATCGATCGCGACCGGCAATTTCCTCTATCCCTGGCCGGTGTGGGTGATCGGGCCGTGGGGAGCGATGCTCGCTCTGCAGCGCGTGACCGGGGTGTCCATGACCTGCTCCGGCAGGCGCCTCTACGTCGACTGACCGACCGAGGCAATCTGAAATCGCGCACCGAGCGGGTCGGCAACTCCCGCAATCCGCCCGAACGGTGAGTCCTCGGGATCGTCGACGACCGTCCCGCCGAGCTCGAGAACGCTTGCCATCGCCGCATCGGTGTCATCGACACCGAAGTAGACACGCCAGTGCGACGGCGTCGATTCCGGCAGAAACGCGTGGGCGTCCATGATCCCGGCGACCATGTCCCCGCCTGCGATTGCCTGGGCATACCTGAACTCGTCCGTGTCGCCGAGCACGCCATAGGTCCAGCCGAACACGGACTCGTAGAACGGGAGAACTGCTGTGTAATCATGGGTCAACTGCTCGTGCCAGACCGGAGTGCCGTGCTCGCCCCACAAGCCGTAGCCTCGATGCCGACCTGCCTCCCAGATGCCGGCGACGGCACCCCCGGGATCAGCGACGAGCGACATCTTTCCCTGGTCTCCGATCGTCATCGCAGGAGACAGAACCGTCCCGCCCGCCGATTCGACCTTCACGACGGTGGCGTCGACGTCCGCGGAGGCGATGTAGGTGTTCCATACGTCTGCAATAGATGTCCCGGGCATCTGACCGCCGAGACCGGCAATACTGACACCGTCTCTGACGAACGTGGTGTATCCGCCGTACGCGGGATCATCGCTGACGTCGGCCCGCCAACCGAACAGACTCTCGTAGAACGGGATAACGCGGCTGGGATCGGAACTCGTCAGATCGATCCAGCATGGAGTATCGACCACATAGTCCTTGGCAGGCATTGTCATCTCCTACGTGCGGTTTCGGGGACCCCTGAAAAGTACGCCACTGCTCCGACATTCACAGCAGTTCTGCAGCCGCCGCCACGGCCGACCCACAGCTGAGGCGTCGAGCATCGGTGTATGGCCACATACCAACTGCGCGACGCAGACAACGCAATCCTCGCCGAAGCAGATTTGCCCACCGATACCAAGGCGATGGCATGGATGGTGTCGGCGGCGACTCGGTACCGGCAAGCGTTGGGTGGGAAACGATGGGAGGGCTTCAGACTCGTCGGTGACACGTGGATCCACCGGTTCTCGGGTGCCCGGCGACGGGCGTTGGGTTAGCGCTGTGCAGGTGGGCCTGCGGGTCGAAGCAGCGTGATTCCTCCCCCTCCAAGCGCGTGCCGGAGTCTGGACCAATCGATCAGATTGCGAATGCGTAGCTGCGGGAACACTGGCGACCATGAAGGCATACATGGCGTCACTGAGGGAATCGTTCTGGTTCGTTCCCGCCCTCCTCGGTATCGGCGCGCTCGTGCTCGCCCAGGCCCTGGTCTCGCTCGATCGTCATCTGGTCGGCACCAGCGTGGACGTATCCGGGTCATTGCTTTACCAAGTCGGAGCGAGCGGCAGCAGGGACATCCTCGGCGCGATCGGCGGCTCGATGCTGGGCGTCGCCGCGACGTCGTTCTCGATCACGATCTCCGTGCTCGCGACCACGAGTTCGTCGTACGGTCCGCGTCTGGTCCGCAACTTCATGGCCGACCGCGGGAATCAGGTGGTGCTCGGAATCTTCGGCGCCACGTTCTTGTACTCGCTGATGGTTCTGCGGTCCATCAGATCCATCGAGACCGACGGCTCGGTCTTCGTGCCCGACATCGCCGTCAACGTCGCCGTGGGACTGGCCATCGTCGACGTGGGTGTTCTGGTCTACTTCATCCATCACATCGCACAGTCGATCCAGGTCGCCACCCTGTCGGCGCGCGTGCGAGACGAACTGTCCGCGTCGGTCGATGCCCTCTATCCACGCGAACAGCCCTCGGATGCGGCAACCTCGGACACCATCTCCAGGCCCCCGGTTCACACCACGATCCTCGCCCAGGAGTCCGGCGTCATCATCGATATCGACGAAACAGCCGTCCTCGAAGTCGGCTGCGACACCGACACGATAATCGAACTACATCGAGTTCCCGGTGATCACGTCGTCGAAGGTGAGGTGCTTGCCGATATTCTGACGAATCGCGCGGCCGAACTCGAGGACGGGACCACCGGCCGGGTCCGCGAAGCACACCGGATCGGCACAAGCCGCACTCCACGCCACGACGTCGCATTCGCTGTCGAGCAGATGACCGAAATGGCCGTGCGGGCACTTTCGACCGGGGTCAACGATCCTTACACTGCACGAAACGCCATCGACGACCTGTCGGTCGGACTCGTCGCGGTGGTGCAACGACCGAAGCCGTGCAACGCCCGGTGCGACGGAACGGGTGCGGTTCGGCTCATCCTGCGAAGGGTGTCGATGGCATCGTTGATCGACCACGCACTCGATGCCGTGCGGATCTACGGAACATCGAGCCCCATGGTCGTCCACGCCGGAATTCGCCTCGCCGACCGTGTCGGTCGTGCAGCAGTCTCCACTGAGACTGTCGAAACGGTACTGACACAACTGTCCCTGTTGGACCAGGCATTGCTCGTCGCCGATGCCGACGCGGCGCGTACTGCCCAGTCGCGAGAACAAATTTCGCGAGCACGATCCGCTGTCACTGGCCGAGTCCCACTCGCGGTCCGCCTTTCCTGAGACGAAACCGTGGAATGATGGTGACCATGTCTGCATCGTCGCCGCTACCGCTCGATCCCATTGCAGAGGCCCACCGCCAGTGGACCAAGCATGGGTGGGGCGACGTAGCCGACGGAATGGCCGCTGTCACTTCGCTGATGCGCGCGCAACAGATCATGCTTGCCCGGGTCGAGGAGGTTCTCAAGCCGACGGGGCTCACGTTCTCGCGCTACGAGCTTCTGACGTTGCTGACCTTCACGAAGAACGGCGCCATCCCGATGGCAAAGGCGAGCGCCCGTCTTCAAGTCCATCCCACCAGCGTCACCAATGCCGTCGACCGACTCGAGGCTGCGGGCTACGTCCGACGCACTCCACATCCGAGCGATCGCCGAACCACCCTGGTAGAGATCACCGATTCCGGCCGGGCGCTGGCGGTGGACGCCACCGAGAAGCTCAACGACCAGGTGTTCGGCAAACCAGGTCTGTCCAAAGAGCGCCTGACAGCACTCGTACGAATCCTTGCCGAACTGAGGCGTTCCGCCGGTGATTTCGAGGATGGTGGGACGACACCGACCTGGTGAGTGACGCCCCGTGAACGATCCGTGATGGAATATCACGAGAACGTGGCGGGGGCCGCGCTCAGGTTGGAGAGAACGTGTTGGTAGTGGGTGTCGGCGCAGGTGCACACGGTGCACGCGCAATTCTGACTTACCTGGACAGTCCGCATCGCGCGCCCGTCGCGTCACGAACGGTGCGACGACAGCGCGGACAATCGCTCGTGTCCACCATCGCCGCCGGCGTGTCGGCGCTGCACGCCACCGCATCCAAACTGGCTCTACCCGTGGCGTACTCGGCGATTGCCTATCGAGTCAACGAAGACGCCGACGCGTTGAGCGAACGTCGCGACCCCCGACCGTCCTGGCTCGTACACGAGACCGCTGCGCAGCTTCGCTACCTTCGATTCACCGGTACCGTTCCCACCCACGGCGCGACGGTCCTGTGCGACCTCGGCAGCACGGGAATGACGGTGTCCGTACTGGACCTGGCTGCGGGAGCAACCGTCGCGTCGCGTCGGACATCGACATTCTGCGGCGACGATCTCGACCATCTCGTACGCAGGCATCTGGCCGCGAACGGTGTCCGGACGGACGTCGAGGCATCTCGCTCCATCAAGGAGCAGGTCAGCGACGGAGGCGTCGTCAACGCGCACGGTTCAGACGGCACAGGGCATCATGTGTTCACCCGCAGGGACTTCGAGGAAATCATCGCGGGCCCGGTTCGATACGCCACCATGGTCGTCGAGCAGACCATCGAACTCTCCGGCACCAAACCTGCGTCGATCGTCCTACTGGGCGGCGGCGCGAACGTGACGTCGATCGGGGAGGCATTCGAACGGCAACTCGGGGTGAAGACCCACGTACCAGGACACCCGGAGTTGGTGTCCGCCAGGGGTGCAGCCCTGCTGTCGGTCGATCAGCAGGGCTGACTGCCTTACCGATTGACGAACTTCGCCTGCCGCTTCTCGACGAAGGCAGCCATTCCCTCTTTCTGGTCCTCCGTCGCGAACGTCGAGTGGAACAAGCGCCGCTCGAACCGAACTCCCTCGGCCAGAGAGGATTCGAAAGAACGATTGACGGCGTCCTTGGCCATCATCGCAATCGGCAACGACATCTCGGCAATGGTCGTCGCAGTCGCAATGGCGTCGTCCAGCAGGTCTGCTGCGGGGACGATTCGCGACACCAGGCCAGCGCGTTCGGCTTCCTCGACCTTCATGTTCCGGCCGGTCAGGCACATCTCCATGGCCTTCGCTTTGCCGACAGCGCGCGTGAGTCGTTGCGAGCCACCGATCCCGGGAATGACGCCGAGCTTGATCTCAGGCTGCCCGAACACGGCATTGTCGGCGGCGATCAACACATCGCACAGCATGGCCAGCTCACAGCCACCTCCGAGGGCGTACCCGGCCACGGCTGCGACGATGGGAGTCCTCGCCGCGCTGAGTCGATCCCACGCAGTGAAGAAATCGTCGAGATACACATCCATGTAGGACTTCGGCTGCATCTCCTTGATGTCCGCTCCGGCGGCGAAAGCCTTCTCGGATCCGGTGATCAGAATTGCACCGATTCCCTCGTCGCGGTCGAGGTCCTCGACTACTGCGACGACCTCACGCATCAACTCGGAGTTCAACGCGTTCAGCGCTTTCGGGCGATTCAAGGTGATGATGCCTACGCGCCCGCGGCGCTCGAGCAGGATCGTGTTGTACTCACTCATTCGGCTGCCCCTGTCGAGCGCTCGCGGATGTCGTTGATGATGCCGGAGAAGTCGACATCGGTGCCGCCGCCGGACGTCTCCTTGAATCGTGCGTATATCTCCGCGGCCTGAAGCCCGAGTACACCTTCGACGCCGTTGTCGCGCAAAGCGTTCGCCGCAAGACCGAGATCCTTGTCCATCAAAGCGGCCGCGAATCCCGGCTTGTAGTCGTTGTTCGCGGGAGAAGTCGGAACGGGACCCGGCACCGGGCAATTCGTCGTGAGTGCCCAGCACTGACCCGACGCAGTCGATGCCACGTCGAACAGCGCTTGATTGCTGAGCCCGAGCTTCTCGCCGAGAACGAACGCCTCGCTGATCGCGATCATGGATACCCCGAGGATCATGTTGTTGCAGATCTTGGCAGCTTGGCCGTTGCCGGCCGAGCCGCAGTGCACGACCTTGCGTCCCATCACGTCGAGAATTGCAGCAGCAGAATCGAAGTCCTCCGCCGAGCCACCGACCATGAACGTCAGCGTTCCGGCTGCCGCTCCCCCGACTCCGCCGGACACGGGCGCGTCGAGACTGCGGTGACCGGCTTCGTTCACCAGCTTGTGGGCGGCATGGGCGTCGGCGACGTCGATGGTCGACGAATCGACGAACAACGTCCCAGGCGCAGCTGCCGGGAGCAGATCCTTGTACAGATCGAGCACGAGACGCCCGTTCGGCAGCATCGTGACGACGATGTCGGCGTCCTCGACAGCGGCGACAGCCGACTCTACGACGGTGACGCCGTCGGACTTCGCCTGGCTCAGCGCTGCGGGAACGAGATCGAACCCCTGCACCGTGTATCCGGCTTTGACCAGATTGGCTGCCATCGGGCCGCCCATGTGCCCGAGGCCGATGAACCCAATCGTCTTCTCACTCATACGTTTGCTCCCAGTTCGCTCGACGGTCGTTCCGCAGGCTCCACTCCCAGCCCAAGTTCTGCGGTGCCCACTGACTCGAAGTACCGATCGACGTCGGCCGCGGTGACGTCCGCCAGCGTTGCCGGTGACCACTTCGGGTTTCTGTCCTTCTCCACGACCTGCGCGCGAATCCCTTCGACCAGGTCATGAGAGTCGAGACTTGCGAGCGAGACTCGGTACTCCTCGTCCAGCACCTGCTCCAACGACGACGCGGCAGCGGCACGCCGAAGCGACTTCAGCGTCACCTTCAACGACACCGGCGACTTCGACTCGATGTCGTTCGCAGCCTTCTCCGCGGCTTCGATTCCACTGCCTCGTAGACCGTCGACGATTTCCTCGACCGTGTCGGCACTGTAGAACAGGTCGATCCAACTTCGCGCGGCTTCGAGCGTCGACTCCGGTGCTTCCTCGGTGAACTCGGCGAGCGCGTCCGAGAGCAGGCCTGTCTCCAGTGCCTGGCAGAACTTTTCGAGATTGCCCGACGGCATGTAGTGATCGGCGAAGCCGGCAGCGATAGCGTCCCCCGCGTCCATCCGAGCCGTCGTCAAACCGAGGTGCGTGCCCAGTTCGCCCGGGGAACGCGACAACAGGTACGTGCCACCGACGTCCGGGATGAAACCGATCCCGACCTCGGGCATCGCGATCTTCGAACGCTCGGTGACGATGCGAGTGTTTCCATGCGCCGACAACCCGACGCCGCCGCCCATGACCACACCGTCCATGATGGCGACATACGGCTTGGAGAATCGCGCGATCGCGGCGTTGAGGATGTACTCCTCGCGCCAGAAGTCTTTCGTGCTCGAGCCACCTTCTTTGGCGTCGTGATAGATCGAGACGATGTCGCCGCCCGCGCAGAGTCCGCGCTCGCCGGCACCGACGAGCAGAACCAGATCGATGTCGTCGTCGACTGCCCACGCGTCGAGCTGCGGGGCGATCTGCTGCACCATCGCGTGGTTGAGCGCATTGATGGCTTTCGGCCGGTTCAGCGTGATCCGACCGACACCGCCACGGACGTCGAACAAGACTTCGGGCTCTGTCATGCTGCTCCCACTATCGAGCGAGCCACCACGACTCGCATGATCTCGTTGGTTCCCTCGAGGATCTGGTGTACGCGAAGATCGCGAACGATCTTCTCGACGCCGTACTCCGCAAGATACCCGTAACCACCGAGTAACTGTAATGCGTCGTTGGCAACCTGGAAACCGGTGTCGGTGGCGAATCTCTTTGCCATCGCGCAGAGTTCGACCTTGTCGGGTGCGTTCTCCTGCAAGGCGTCCGCAGCCCTCCACAGCATCGTCCGCGCAGCCTCGAGTTCGGTCTTCATATCGGCCAAGCGGAACTGCAGTGCCTGGGCGTCGAGCAACCGTGCGCCGAACGCCTTACGTTCCAACAGATACGCGATCGCCTTGTCGAGGGCGGACTGTGCACCGCCGATCGAACACGCGGCGATGTTGAGCCGCCCGCCGTTCAAGCCGTTCATCGCAATGCGGAAGCCGTCACCTTCGCTGCCGAGAAGGTTGACCGCCGGCACCCGGACGTCTTCGAAGACGACCTGCCTCGTCGGCTGGGCGTTCCACCCCATCTTCTTCTCGTTCGCACCGAACGAAAGACCCGGTGAATCCTTCGGGACGATGATCGCGGAAATGCCCTTCGACCCGGCATCCCCGGTGCGCACCATCACGACGTAGACGTCGGATGTTCCTGCTCCCGAGATGAATTGCTTGACTCCGTTGAGGATGTAGTCGTCACCGTCGCGAACAGCCTTGGTGCTCAGAGCCGCTGCGTCGGAACCCGCTCCTGGCTCGGTGAGGCAGTAGCTGCCCAACTGGTCCATCGAGCACAGGCCCGGCACCCAGGTGCGGCGCTGCTCGTCGTTTCCGTAGGTGTCGATCATCCACGTCACCATGTTGTGGATCGAGATGTACGCCGCGATGGATGGATCGCCCGTCGCAAGTTGCTCGAAGATTCGGACCGAATCCAGCCTGGTCAAGCCGGATCCGCCGACGTCCTCGCCGATGTAGATGCCGCCCATGCCCAGTCCCGCAGCCTTGCGCAGCACGTCCACCGGGAAGTGTTTGTTCTGATCCCACTCGACGGCATTGGGGGCGAGGAACTCGTCGGCGAAATCTCGTGCCGTCTCGTTGATCGCACGCTCGTCCTCGGTCAAGGTGAACATGCGTCAGTCCATGTTTGGAATGACGAAGTGATTGGCGGTTGCCTCTTTCTTGCCCGACGGCCAGCGCTGCGTGACCGTCTTGGTCTTGGTGTAGAAGCGCACCGAATCGGGCCCGTGCTGGTTGAGATCGCCGAATCCGGAGCGCTTCCAACCGCCGAACGTGTGGTATGCGATCGGCACGGGAATGGGGACGTTGACGCCGACCATGCCGACCTGGACGCGGGAGCAGAAGTCGCGGGCGGTGTCACCGTCGCCGGTGAAGATGGAGACGCCGTTGCCGTATTCGTGCTCGCTGGGGAGGCGGAGGGCATCTTCGTAGTCCTTGGCGCGGACGACGATCAGGACGGGTCCGAAGATCTCTTCCTTGTAGATGCGCATGTCCGTGGTGACCTTGTCGAACAGCGTTGCACCGGCGAAGAATCCGTTCTCGTGGCCTTCGAGTCGGAAGTCGCGGCCGTCGACGACGAGTTCGGCGCCCTCGTCGATACCGATCTGCGTGTAGTCGTTGACGCGCTCGAGGGCGTCGCTTCCGACGAGCGGGCCGAAGTCGGCGTTCTCGTCGTCGGAGCGGCCGATCTTCAGCGTCGCGACACGTTCTTTCAGCTTGGCGACAAGAGCATCCGCGGTCTCTTCACCGACAGGCACGGCGACGGAGATGGCCATGCAGCGCTCTCCGGCCGAGCCGTACGCGGCACCGAGGAGGGCGTCGGCGACCTGGTCCAGATCGGCGTCCGGCATGACGAGCGCGTGGTTCTTGGCGCCGCCGAAGCACTGCGCGCGCTTGCCGTTCTTGGCGGCCTCTTCGTAGATGTACTGCGCGATCGGGGTGGATCCGACGAAGCCGATAGCCTTGACGCGATCGTCGTTGAGCAGCACGTCGACGGCATTCTTGCCACCGTTGACGACGTTGAAGACGCCGGGCGGAAGACCAGCTTCGAGGAAGAGTTCGGCCAGCTTGAGCGGTACGGACGGGTCACGCTCGGACGGCTTGAGGATGAATGCGTTGCCGCAGGCGATCGCCGGGCCCGCCTTCCACAGCGGAATCATCGCCGGGAAGTTGAACGGGGTGATGCCGGCAACAACGCCGAGCGGCTGACGCATGGAGTAGACGTCGATACCGCCGCCTGCACCCTCGGTGTATTCACCCTTGAGCAGGTGCGGGATACCGACGGCGAACTCGACGACCTCGAGGCCGCGCTGAATGTCGCCCTTGGCATCGGCGATGGTCTTGCCGTGCTCGCTGGAGAGCAGTCTGGCCATTTCGTCCATGTCGCGATTGATCAGCTGCAGGAACTTCATCAGCACGCGTGCTCGGCGCTGCGGGTTCCAGCTCGCCCACTCGACCTGCGCCTGCGCGGCGTCGGCGATGGCGGCTTCGACCTCGGCATCGCTGGCCAACGGCACCAGCGCCTGGACCTCACCGGTGTTGGGGTCGAAGACGTCGCCGAAGTTGCCCGACTCTCCTGCTACGTGCTTGCCGCCGATGAAGTGAGTGAGTTCGCGAGCCATGAAATCCGTCCTAACACATACGAGGAGGTGAAGTGTGCCCATCCTATAGTCGGACTTCCATGTATGTCTACCCAGTGGCACGAAAGAGTGCACCCAGATGCACTTAACCGCGCCAGTGGCGGCGGAGCCGCCTCACATGCGTTCGTAGAACGAGCGTAGATCGGCCACAGCCCGACTGACCTCGGCCTCATCGGAGCCGTCGGCTCGAAAGACCCTGCGCAGAATCAGCGGATCCAAGTCGTCCATGACTGCACTGACGCTCACCTTCGGCAACCCGGGAAACGACGCCTTGTCCGAGAACCAGTCGCTCGGATCCATCTCGACATCGTCGTCGCCGACCCCTTCGATCAGCTGATCGAGGTCGACCCCGCGGAGCGTCAAGATGGTCGCCGCGGAGGCGTCGATATGTTCGGCTGCGATGTACATCAGCGCTGCCGAGTGCTTGCACGGCCACCCGTCGTCCGGACAGCTGCAATCGAAATCGAGTTGACCTTTGTCGTGCGGCAGCAGCACTGACGCCAGCGCCTGCGGAATCGCGTTCGACGCAAGTTCGGCCAGCATGCCCGGATTCGACCTCACCCGCTCGACGAGCGCAGCGATCTGCCCGTCGGTCAGCGGGTCGACCATGACCGAAGCCGAGAACGGCTCGAGCTGGCTGCCCTGGACTTCACCGTAGATCTGTCCGCGTTCGACACCGAGATTGAGCACCTGCCCCTGACGCGCATAGGTTCGGCCCCGAGCGATCCGTCCCGGATCCGCCAGATCCTCCATCGCCGTCACGAAGTGCCTGCCCCACCATGTTTGTCCGAAAGCGCCGCGCTTGTTCTGCGACTCGATGCCGCCCTTTGCTTTTCGACGCTTGCCGTACTGACTGAAGTCGGCCATCACTCGCCCACCGCGTCCTCGCTGAGCCGGAACAGTTCCCGGAGCTCTGCGGTATCCATCTCCGTGACCCAGTTCTCGCCGGTGCCGACAGCGAGGTCGGCGAGGTCCTTCTTCGATTCGAGCATCGAATCGATCCGCTCCTCGACGGTTCCGACGCACAAGAGTTTGCGGACCTCGACGTTCTTGCGTTGTCCGATACGGAAGGCCCGGTCGGTCGCCTGATTCTCCACGGCCGGATTCCACCATCGATCCAAGTGCACAACGTGATTCGCCGCAGTCAAGTTCAGTCCGGTGCCGCCCGCCTTGAGCGAGAGCATCATGATGGGAGGTCCGTCCTCACTCTGGAACGACTCCACCATCGCATCGCGCTTGGTCTTGGTCACACCGCCGTGCAGGAACGGAACCTCGGTGCCGAACCTCTCGGCGAAGTACGGTGCGACGATCTCGCCGAACTCCCTGAACTGCGTGAACAGCAACGCCTTTTCGTTGTCGCCCAGGATGGCGTCGAGCATGTCCTCGACGAGCCCGATCTTGCCGGAGCGGTGCTGGCCGCGCTTGAGCACGGGCGAGCCGTCGGACAGGAAATGCGCGGGGTGATTGCATACCTGCTTGAGACGGGTCAGCGCGGACAGCACCGCACCCTTGCGCTTCATTCCCTTCGCGTCGGCGATCTGCGCCATCATCTCGTCGACGACCGCCTTGTACAGACCGGCTTGCTCGGCAGTCAGGTTGGAGCGCACAGTCATCTCGTTCTTGTCCGGCAGATCCGAGATGACCGTCGGATCGGTCTTGACCCGGCGCAGGATGAACGGCGAGGTGATCGCCCGCAATCGGGTCACCGCGCCCTCGTCCTTCTCGCGTTCGATCGGCACCGAAAACCTCTTGCGGAAATCGGACGGTCTGCCGAGCATCCCGGGGTTCGCGAAGTCGAGAATGGACCGCAACTCGTCGAGTCGATTCTCGACGGGCGTTCCGGTCAGCGCGAGCTTGTGCTCCGCCGGAATCGCCAGAGCCGCCTTCGCCTGCACGGTGCCCGAATTCTTGATGTGCTGAGCCTCGTCGAGGACGACGCGTCGCCACGTCTGCTGGGACAGCTGGGCGCGGTCCTTGGCCATCAGTGCGTAGGTCGTCACGATGAGGTCGTGCTCGGCGATCGCCTTGTCGAGCTCCTCGCCCTCGAGCCGCGCGGGACCGTGATGGACCATGACGCGCAAGCCGGGGGTGAACTTCTCCGCTTCGCGCTTCCAGTTGCCGACAACCGACATCGGCGCCACCAACAGCGTCGGCGTCGCACTGCGCTCGTGTGCGAGAAGAGTGAGGACCTGCAGTGTCTTGCCGAGCCCCATGTCGTCGGCGAGTACTGCGCCGAGCCCGAGCCGGCTCATGAACGCCAGCCAGTCCAGCCCTCGCTGCTGGTACGGCCGCAGCGTCGCGTTCACTCCCTCGGGCATCGGGATGGGTTCGGGACTCGCGCCGGGTTCGAGCAGGGTCGCTGCCCAACCGGTAGCGCGAATATCCTCGACCGGCGCCGGCGGCGGATCCGCCAGCGTCATCTCTCGCATCAACTTGCTCAGCGGGGTGCCGTCGCCGTGATGCTGCGCGACGTACTTCGCGGCGCGGGCCAGTTGACCGCCGTCGGCCAACACCCATTGTCCGCGCAGCCGCACGAGGTCACCCTTGGAGACGGCGAGGCGGTTCATCTCCGCCTCGGAAAGCACCATGTCGCCGAGCTGAAGCTGCCAATCGTAGGACACCAGTTCGTCCATCCCCACCGCGCGATCGGCGGCGGCTTTGGTGACCGCGGGCGATTCGACGCGCAAGCGCATCGACGGATCCAACCTGGTCCACGCTCTCGGCAACAGCACCGTCGTGCCGGTGGCCTGCAGCGCGGTTGCGCCATGTTCGACGAGGTCGATGACGACCGACGTGGGTAGCAGAAGATCGAGTGTGCCCTCCTCGGAAGGCAGATCACGCAGCCGCGGATATGCGGCGACCGCCTCACCGAGCTTCCGCACCGCAGTCGAGAGCAGCGTGGCATCGACCTTGCGACTCATCGGAACCGGGACCGGGGCCTCGCCGTCCGCACGAAGACACACCTGCAGCGTCCAGAACGCCTCGTCCTCGCTGTCGTCGCCCTCGCTGTCGCCCTCGCTGTCGTCGTCAGGTTCGAGCAACCGCAACACCAACGACGGTTCGTCGACGGTGAGACTGCCGCGCCACTTGTCCAGCAACGCCGAGATCTGCTGAGTTCCATCGGAGTACGGGTCGTCGCGTACGAGAGCCGAGAGCAGAGGGTGCTCCGAATCAGGTCTTCCCAGAATCGATCTCACGATCGGATCGGTGAGTTCGCGGGTGATGTCGTCGAGGATCTTCTTGGGCCGCTCCTGGGCTCGCTGCACCGGGGGCATCGCAACGGCGAGCTCACTGAGCCACGCGCGCTGGCGTTCACCGCCGACGAGTCGCCACCGCGGCCACCACTGACCATCCATCAATTCCAACGCCGGCACGACCCGGCCGGCGCGCACCCACCGTTCGATTCCGCGTGCCACATGTGCCAGATATCTCAGGTCTCCGGAGATCAGCGCATGCGATTCCGGCGTCCGGAGCAACAAGTCGACTGCGTCCACAGGTGCCAGCGCGATGGCGGGGACCTGTGCCAGTTGCGGTTCACCGCCGTCGACGGGCGGGAACGCCACTCGCACGCGATGCCGAAACGTCCTGCTCAGGGCGTGCGCGTGAGCGGCGGGCAGGTCCGGTTCGCTGCCGGTGGTCTCGTCGTCCCACAGCATCAACCCGGCGCCGGGAGACCAGAGACCGTGCAGCATCCACCTATCCAATCAGCACCCCGACTTCTCGGGTGGGCGTGGTGCAACAGTTGCGCTCGCTGCGCGCGGGATCCCGCGTGAAAACCGCGCAACTGTTGCTCTACGCCCGTTTGTCGGTGAACGTTTGGCACAGTGGACGGATGATCGCTTACGGATTCAGCGAATACGGTGGCCCGGAGACGGAGTACTTCCTCGACATGCCCATCGCCGATCCAGGACAGGGACAACTGCTGGTTGCGGTGCACGCGGCCGGGGTGAACCCGGCCGACTGGAAGGTACGCGCGGGCAACCGCAAGGACACCGTGCAGACGGTTCTGCCCGCAGTTCTCGGACGCGAAGTGTCGGGGACCGTCGTGCAAGTAGGTACGCACGCCGACGGCTTCTCGGTGGGCGACCACGTTTTCGGCGCGACTGCCGCCGGGCACGGGGCGTACGCGCAGTACACAGTGCTCAATGCCTCGGCCACTGCGCACAAGCCCGCGAACGTGACGTTCGCAGCTGCCGCGACGTTGCCGGTAGCGGCAGGCACCGCCTACGACGCCCTGGATCAGCTCGCGCTGCGCAAGGAAGACACCCTGTTGGTCCTCGGCGCAGGTGGCGGAGTCGGCTCGGCAGCACTTCAGTTGGCGCGTGCCGACGGTATCGACACCATCGGAGTAGCCAGCGCAGGCAAGCGTGAGTGGGTGACGAGCCTGGGTGCAGAATTCGTGGAGTCCGGTGACGAATACGCCGAGCGAATCTCGACCGGACCGAACGGTGTACTCGACCTCGTCGGAGGTGCGACGCTGCGCTCCGTCGCTCCCCTGGTGCGAGCAGGAACGCGGATCATCAGCGTCGCCGACCCGGTGCTTGCTGCCTCGCTCGGCGGATCGGGTGTGGAGCGCAACCGATCGTCCGACGCGTTCACGCGCTTGGCCGAACTGGTGGCCAGCGGTGTCCTCGATCCGCACATCGGCCACACGTTTCCACTGGAGCGAGCCTGCGACGCACTCGCTCTCGTCGAGACCGGACACGTACAGGGGAAGGTCGTCATCGAGGTCGGCTGATCGTGTCGGTGCAATACGGCACACTCGGTACACAAATACCGGTGACAACGATTGGGCGTGTGTGAAAAAGCTGCGGATAGCGCTGTTGATGGCGGTTGCCGCCATGGTGATGGCAGCGTTCGGCTCGTGCAACATCGGCGGCCTCCCTGGCTTCTCACCACCCCCGCCCGCACCGGGGAGTCCTACGCGCATCCAGATCGAGGAGCTGCTCGCCCGGGTTCAGATCGTCGCAGCCAGAGGGGATGTAGTCGGCTACGAGCGCGGCTGCAAGAGCGGCGAGGGCTGCGTCTTCGGCCCCGCCTGGACCGACGACTACGACGGACCAGGCGGCCACGACGGGTGCGGCACCCGCGACAACGTCCTGGCCCGGAGCATGACCAACGTGGTCTTCCGCGATGGCACCCACAACTGCGTGGTTCTCGAGGGCACGCTGGCCGATCCCTACTCCGGCGCGCAACTCGGCTTCACCAAGGCTGATGCCGGAGAGATTCAGATCGACCACGTCTACCCGCTGTCCGCGGCGTGGGACATGGGTGCCAACGGCTGGCCCCCGGACAAGCGGGTGCGGTTCGCCAACGACATCGACTTCAATCTGTTGGCGGTCAACGGCACCGACAACCAGTCGAAGAGCGACAGCACACCGTCGCAGTGGTTGCCCCCGAACGGCGCTTACCACTGCTTCTACGCCGGTAAATATTTGTCGGTCGCAGCGCAGTACGAGCTTCCGATAACGCAGGACGACCATCGCGCTCTCGCATCGGTCGCGCACAGTTGCTGAGCGTAATGTGCAGACAATGTCGCGCAGCTTCCTGAACCGTGAAACTCAGCTCTGCATGTCGCTCTCCGGGCGGCCGAGCAACATCGGAACCCGCTTCCACAACTACCTGTACGACGAACTCGACATCAACTTCGTCTACAAGGCATTCACGACGACCGATCTCCCCGCCGCCATCGCAGGCGTACGAGCCCTCGGCATCAGAGGGTGCGCGGTGTCGATGCCGTTCAAGGAAGATGTCATCGCCGCAGTGGACGTGATGCACGATTCGGCCAGCGCGATCGAATCGGTCAACACCATCGTCAACGAGAACGGCGTCCTGCATGCCTACAACACCGACTATCAGGCTGTCGCGAATCTACTGCAGTCCTCCGGATTCTCGTCCGACTGGTCCGTCGCAGTGACCGGAAGCGGCGGAATGGCGAAGGCCGTCGTTGCGGCACTGAGAGATTCGGGCTTCACGCGCGGAACCGTCGTCGCCCGCAATCCGCAGACCGGTCCCGCGCTCGCGAGCGCATACGGGTACGAGCACTCGACCGAAGCGGTAGCGGCCGAACTTCTGGTCAACGTCACCCCGGTGGGCATGGCAGGTGGCCCGGACGCCGATCCCTCGCCGTTCACCGACGCCCAGATCGAGTCGGCACATGCAGTGTTCGACGTGGTGGCCATGCCGTCGGAGACACCGTTGATCGTACGAGCCCGTGCCGCAGGAAAACCCGTCGTGACAGGTGCCGAGGTCATCGCGCTGCAGGCCGCCGAGCAATTCGTCCTCTACACCGGAGTGCGGCCGACCGACGAGCAGATCCGACGTGCGTCGGAGTTCTCGCGACGCTGAGCGAATCAGCTCGGTGTGAGCACGCTTGTCACCTCGGCCGCGATCGCCGCCTCACCGAGCGCATTCGGATGCACGGGTACGAACTGCTCCGAGAACACCAACGGTTCGATCCATCTGGTCCCCGACGGCTGACACCCGTCGTGTCCCTCGGATGCGACCGACATGTCGACGAAGGTGGCACCGGTCTCCGAGGCCGCCCTCGACACCGCCGTGTTCAGCGTGGCCTGCAGGGTGCGGAGGTACGGCACGTCGCCTTCTGCCACCGGCATGTTCGGTGCGCACGTACCCTGCGCCGGGAGCAGCAGCGGGTAGCCGACGATCACAATGTGCGCATTCGGGGCACGGTCGCGCACGTCCGACAACGCTTGGACGAGTGCGGGGTACGTCTGGTGTTCGATCGTGTCCACGAACGAACTACCGGCCGTGTCCGCGCATGGGCTGTAGGTTCCCGGCGTGCCGATCGCCGCCCGAACGCACGCACTGATCGCCCCCGCGAACACGCCGCCGTCGTTGCCGCCGATCATCATCGTGACCAGATCGGTCGACGGTGACAGCGCATCGAGCTGTGGCGGCGTGTCCGGGTGCTGTCGGGAGCGGAAGTCCTCGGTCGACGCCCCGCCGCAGCTGACGTCGACCAACTCGTAGCCCTGCTGTTCCGCGACGACCCGTGCGAAGTTTCTCTCGCTACGCAAGCATGCGAGCGGGGCGCCGCTCACCAGCGGAAGTACGCCACTACCTGCGCTGAAGCTGTCACCAAGATTGACGTGCTCGACGACGTCGGCGTGCGCAGGCGGTGCCACCGAGACTGCGCCCGCCAGCGCGGTGAGCAACGCGGCGGCGCAGATTCGTACACGTGAACGGTGTGTCATGAAACCTCCCGCGAGCAGTATCGCTCAGAACCAAGGAGAAGTCAGTCGCACACCGCCTTGGCCACATCCTCGGCAGTGGCGAGCACCCCGGTTTCGTACTCACCGATTGCCGCCACTTTCGCTGCCGACGCCGACTCCGGGTCGAAGGTGTACCCGAGCCACTCCTTGGCCAACCTGCGCGCGAGCTCGATACCGATGACTCGCTGTCCCATGCACAACACCTGCGCGTCGTTGCTGAGAACTGCGCGTTCGACGGAGAAGCTGTCGTGCGCGGTGACGGCGCGGATGCCCGGAACCTTGTTGGCGCTGATGGCAACTCCGAGCCCGGTACCGCAAACCAGGAGCGCCCGGTCGGCGGTGCCGTCGGCGATCATGCGTGCCGCGGTCACCGCAACGTGCGGGTAGGCGGTGTGCTCGTCGTCGCCGACGCCGACATCGGCGACCGATTCCACCCGATCGTCCTTCTCGAGGTCGGCCAGCAGCGCCTGCTTGTACTGCAGACCTGCGTCGTCGCAACCGACGACGATACGGAGTTTGCTCATGACGCGATTCCTTGGTTCGTGAAGAGTTCGGCGACGGTAGCGACGCTCATGGCCATCGACACCGCGCCTGCATCGGGGGTACCGACACTGCGCTCGGCGAGCGGTCGAGCGCGACCCACCTTGGGCCGCAGGTCCGCAGTGTCGACCGCGGCTTTCTGCGCGACTGCCACGGCATCGGACCAGGCCGATCGCCAGTCTTTTCCGGACGCCACCGATGTCTCGACGGCGCCGACGAACGGATCGAGGGCGTCGAGCATCGTCTTGTCTCCGAGCGAGGCACCCCCGAGTGAAGTGAGCGCGGAGTATCCGGCACGCAGAGCCTCCGCCACATCGATGTTTCCGGGGGTTCCGTTGTTACCGAGCCTGTTTCCGATCGCGGTCAGGGCAGCACCCCACAGCACGCCCGATGTTCCACCCGCCTTGGCAGCCCATGCCGAGCCCGCCGCAGCCAACACCGACCCGGTGCCTCCCTGCCGATCGGCCGCATCAAGTGCCGCGAGCCGAGCAGCTGCAGTTCCCTTGACCATTCCGCGTCCGTGATCGCCGTCGCCCGCAACCGCGTCGATGCGGCCGAGTTCGTCTTCCGCCGAGACCATTCGTTCTGCCAGGGCATCCAACGACTTCAGGACGAAGCGAGCGCACTCGCGGGAAAGCTCGTCGGACTCCGGCAGCGTGTCCGCTCCGGCAGCGGCCGCGGTGGAAGCCGACCTACGCTCGCCTGCGTCAGCAGCCACGACACCTTTTCGATAGGCCGGAGTATCGGCCGGTGCGGTCCAGAACCTTTCCAGTTCGTCGTCGAGCCACATGATCGTCAACGAGCATCCGGCCATGTCGAGGCTCGTCACGAGCTCCCCGACCTCCGGATCGACGACGGTGTAGCCGGCCTCACGCAGGCGCCGCGCCACCGTCTGCCATACGACGAACAGCTCCTCGTACTTGGTACGGCCGAGTCCGTTGAGGATGACAGCGATCCGGTCGCTGCTGCCGGCCGGCTTCTCTACCAGCACTCCGTCGACAAGGAGATCGGCAAGTTCAGCGGCAGTGGGCATCTCGTGCGAGGACACACCCGGCTCGCCGTGGATGCCGAGGCCAAGTCCCATGGTGCCTTTGTCGACCGAGAACAGCGGATCGCCTGCACCGGGCATGGTGCACCCGTCGAAGGCGACGCCGAGGGTCCGGGTGGCATCGTTCGCGGCAATTCCAACGCGTTCGACATCGTCCATCGGGTAACCGAAGTCGGCAGCCGCAGATGCGCACCTGAACACGGTGAAGTCGCCTGCGATGCCTCGTCGCTTCTCGATCTGATCGAGCGGCGCGCTGGCGATGTCGTCGGTGACGGCGAGATATCTTGCGTCGATCCCCTCGGATCGAAGCTTCTGTACTGCGAGGCCGAAATTCATGACGTCGCCGGCGTAGTTGCCGGTCGTCAACAACACCCCGCCACCGTTGTCGACGGCACGTGCCACCGACGCTGCATCGTCGGCCGAGGGCGAGGTGAAAATGTTGCCGACGACCGCGCCGTCGGCGAAACCTCGTCCGACGACACCGCAGAAGGCCGGGTAGTGGCCGGAGCCGCCGCCGACGACGACGGTGGCCTTCCCCTCGGGAGTCGACGCCGCGCGCACGACCCCGCCGGGTACCCCGACGACGTAGCGCGAGTTGGCGTCGAGAAATCCCTCCAGCATGTCCTCGGTGAAGGTCGCTGGATCGTTGAACAATCGAGTCATGGCAGATCCTCTATCGAAGGCGAAGGCCGGACTCACGATCGAACAGGTAGATCCTGCTCGCCGGAGCGGTGAGCGCGCAGCGGTCATGGGGGCGGTAGTGATCGCGTGCGGGAGTCTGGATGAGCAGTGACCCGCCACCGGCAACGGAAATCTTGGCCTGCCCGAACTCCATCAGATGTTCGAAGTACTCCACCGACGCCGAGATCTGCCCGGGAGCGGCGGCACCGGGGACGATCGACGCGTCCTGCGGTCTGATGCCGATCTTGACCTCGGTTCCGTCGGTGACGTCGAGGACGTCGACCTTCAGTGTCCCACCGCCGATCTCGACGACCGTTGTGTCGCCGTCCCGGCGCAGAACACCGTCGAGCACGTTGATCTGTGGTTCGCCGACGAAGCCGGCGACGAACAGGTTGGCGGGGTCGTCGAAGACCTCGTCGGGTGTCCCGAACTGCTGGATGACGCCGCCGTCCATCACGGCGAGGCGGTCGGCGAGGCTCAGCGCCTCCACCTGGTCGTGGGTGACGACGATCGTCGTG
>NZ_LVCV01000111.1 GCF_001647195.1 Rhodococcus sp. EPR-157
GGAGAACCGGAGGGTTGCGGACGAGTGCTCGCGCCAATGCGACACGCTGCTTCTGTCCGCTCGACAGTCCGGCCGGACGCAGATCCATCAGATCCTGCATCTCGAGTCGCTGAGCGATCGAATCCACCAGCGCGCCTGCGTCCTTCACCTTGCGCGCTTTGAGTCCGTACGCCAAGTTCTCGCGGATCGACAGCGGTGGGTAGAGCGCGTAGCTCTCGAATCCGACGCCGACCTCACGCTTGCCTGGCGGTAGATCCGTGATCGTGCGATCGCCGATCCGAATCTGCCCACTCGTGACAGTCTCCAACCCAGCGATCATTCGCAGCGTCGTCGTCTTGCCGCAGCCCGACGGACCCAGCAGCGCGACGAGTTCGCCGGGCTCGATGGACAGATCGATCCCCTTGACCGCCTTGAACTCCTCTCGTCCCCGGGAGGAGTAGGTCTTGACCAGATTGTCGAGCGTCAAGCTCTGTGCGACGGTGGTGCGGCTCGCGGTCTGTGTCGCAGTCATCTACTGCTCCTTCTGATCTGCGGCGCCGAGTCGGCGACTCTCGGTGTCGGACCCTCCGTCGGCGCCCGCGAAGATGTGGATGTCGGCGGCGTCGACCGATACGGTGACCTTCGCCCCTTCGGTCACATGCCGTCCGCCCTTGGACAATGCAATGAGGGTTGTTCCGCCGAGATCGACGGACACCTCGACGTCACGTCCCAACCTTTCGGCGAGTACGACGGTGCCGTGGAGATTCACCTTTCCCGGGTCGTTCGATGCGTCGGCGAGAACGTCGACGTCACACGGACGGATACCGATCCGCGCAGGATCTCCTGCGCCCAGATCGAGTGCGCGCGGCACCTGGATCTCGAGCGAGCTGCCCAGCACTCGAAGGGCTCCGTCGTCGACGATCGCGTCGTAGAGGTTGATCTCGGGTTGTCCGAGCGCTTTGGCCACGAAGGTGTCCGCCGGTGTCCGCCAGATGTTCTCGGGGGTGTCCACCTGCACGACGCGACCCTCGCGGAGAATCGCGATGCGGTCCCCGAGAGCGAGTGCTTCCTGGTAGTCGTGGGTGACGTAGACCGTCGTCGTCTTGGACATCTCGCCGAGCTGCCGTAGCTCGACGCGCATCGCGGCGCGCAGTTTCGCGTCGAGATGCGAGAGCGGCTCGTCGAGTAGGTAGACATCCGCCGGCCGAACCAGCACTCGACCGAGAGCGACGCGCTGCCGCTGACCGTTGGAGAGCTCCCTCGGAAAGCGCGCGAGCAGATGGTCGATGCCGAGCGTCGTCGTCACCGACTTGATCCGCTCGGTCTGCTCTGCCTCGCTGTACTTGCCCGTGCGCCCGGACTTCAGCGGCGACGCGAGGTTCTGCGAGACGGTCTTCTGCGGGTACAGTGCGTAGCTTTCGAACGCCATGGCGACGTTGCGGTGGTACGGCTCGACCGCGGTCATGTCCTCGCCGCCGATGTGCACGGCACCGTCGTCGACATCGACGAGTCCTGCAATGGATTTGAGAGTTGTGGTCTTGCCCGCACCGGACGGCCCGAGGATGACGAAGAATTCGCCGTCCGCGATGTCGAGGTCGATTCCGTCGATGCCGACCTTCTTGCCGTACTTCTTGCTGAGTCCCTTGACTGCCAACTGCGCCATCAGGATTTCACCGCCCCGAACGAGAGACCGCGAACCAGGTAGCGCTGAATGGTCAGCGCGAGGATCAGCGGTGGGAGTGCTGCGATGACGGCCGCCGCCGCAGTGAGGTTGTAGTAGGCCTGTCCGCCGCCGCCGAGGTACTTGGTGATCGCGACGGTGACGGTGCTCGCGTTGCTGTCCGACAGGATCAACGGGAAGACGTAGTTGTTCCACGCGAAGATGAACGCGAGCAGAGCCGCTGCGGCGATGCCCGGGCGCACGAGCGGCAACGCCACCATGACGAAGGCGCGGGTGCGGGTGTAGCCGTCGAGAAGTGCGGCTTGTTCCAGATCCTCGGGAAGATCTTGGAAGTAGGACCGCAGGATCCACACCACGAGCGGCATCGTCACCAGTTGCAGGACCCAGATCATGCCGACCTTGGTGTCGAAGAGCCCGATCTGGTTGTAGATGACGAACAGAGGGACGATGACCATCAGCTCGGGCGCGAAACGGAACGAGAGCATCTGGAACATCAGATCGTTGCTGCCTCGGTACTGCCACCGTCCGGCGGCGTAGGCCGCGGGGATTCCGATGACGAGCGAAACGATCACGGCGCCACCGCAGTTGATCAAGCTGGTGAGCAGCGACGATGTGAAGTCTACGCTGGTGAGATCGGTTCCGCGCTGACTGAGCACCGTACCGAAGTTCTCGAATGTCGGGGAGAACGAGAAGTAGGTACTCGTCTGTTCGGCGTCGGTCTTGAGTGCGAGGAGCACCATCCACACGATCGGAAACAGCGAGAACACGAACCACACCAGCAGCACGACGTCTGCTGCGATCGACGCCGGCGTGAACCTTCGCTGTCCGGGAAGCAATTCCTTGGCCATGTCAGTTCTCCGCTCCAGCGGCACGCCGCTGTGCTTTGCCGAGCACGCTCACGAGGAAGCGTGCAGTGATGAACACGAGGATCCACAGCAGGAACATGTAGGTGCTGCCGCGGGAGTAGTCGAGGTTGATGATCGAGTCCTCGAATGCGCCGATCTGCAACGACCGCGTCGCCACACCGGGTCCACCTGCGGTGAGAACCCATGGCACATCGAAGAACTTGAGGTTGTCCATGAATCGGAAGATCACCGCGACGAGGATGTACGGCCACAGCATCGGAAGCATGAGCCTGCGGAACATGTAGAACCAGCTTGCCCCATCGACCTCGGAGGCCTCGAAAGGTTCCTTCGGAAGCGATCTGATACCGGCGAGGACGAGGATGGCCACGAAGGGGGTGAAGATCCACAGGTCGACGAGAATGACCGAGAACAGCGCGTTCTGACTGCTCAACCAGTCGAAGGTATTACCCAGCCCCAGAACATGGTTCAGCACACCGAACTGCGGATTGAACATCAGCTTCCAGACGACCGCCGCGATCACCGGTGCGATCATCAGCGGCAGAATCAGGACCTTCTCGAAGATGCGGCCGACGATCGACGATCGGTTCAGCAGCAACGCGATGATGACACCGATGACCGTCTCGACGAGCGTCGCAACGACGGCGAACGTCCCGGTCACCCGCACACTGGACCAGAATTGCGCGTCGCCGAGCACACTCACGTAGTTCGCGAACCCCACGAACACCGGATTCGGGTTCACGGCAGCGTAATTGAGGAACGAATACCAGGCGCCGACGAAGAACGGATACAGAATGCCGATGACGATCAGGACAGCGGGAACCGACAGCAGGTACGGACGCAGCCTACGACGCCAGCGCGGCACTTCCGGCTTGCCGGAGGCCTTCGGAGCAGGTGCGTCCGTCGTGCGCCTTCCTTCAGTCTGAGTGGCCATGACCTACCTCTTTCTCGGATGTGCTCACAGGTTCACCTTCGAGGTGTTGGTTTTGGCCAGTCCGTCGAGACGCGACTGCGCGTCGTCTCCGCCGTAGATGTCCTGCAGCGCCGACGCCCAGTTCTGCGTGGTGTCGAAGAACTTCTTCTGCGGAGTGAACTGAATCTTGGACTGATCGATGACGGTTTCGAAGGTCTCGAGGTAGCCCGCCTGATCGGCGACTTGATCCTTGAACACGCCGTCGAACACCGACTTCCGAACCGGATCGGCGTAGATGCCGCCCTGCACGGCCTTCGACATCGCCTCCTTGCCGGTTGCCCACTGCATGAACAGCCAGGCTGCGTGCTTGTTCTTCGACATCGAGTTCATTGCCAGCGACCACGTCCACAGGTTGGTGGCATAGCTTCCGTCGGGTCCCGCAGGTCCCGGGTACCAACCGATGTTGCCGGCCTGAGCCGACGCCCCCGGCTTGTTCTTGGGGTACGTCGCGCTGTCCGCGTCGAAGACCATCATGGCGGTTCCGTCACCGAGA
>NZ_LVCV01000112.1 GCF_001647195.1 Rhodococcus sp. EPR-157
TTTTGCGGAGTTCATCCGCGCCTGCAGCTCACCGTTCTCGAAGACGTAGTCCTGCGCGCCTTCACGGGTGTACTGCGTCATGAAGCCGGGATGGATGGTTGCCCATGACTTCGATCCGCGGGTGGCGATGCCGTATCGGTTCTGCGAGCGATCGGTCAGGTCGATGGCCAGCTGGATGAAGTTGTCGAACGTATCCGGCAATGTGATGCCGTTGCTGTCGAAGTACGCCTTGTTGTAGGCGACGACGTTGTTCTCGAATCCCCATGGGAGTGCCCACTGACCGCCGGTTCCCAGCGGTGAGCCCTGCTCGAAGTCCCAACTCGTGGACGTTCGGAGACCTTCGTAGATGTCCTCGAAGTCGTACTCGTCGCTGGTGGCCGAGCTGTTCTTCAGCCACGGTCCCAGGTCTTCCAGCCATCCGGGCGGCCCGTACTGCCAGATGAAGTACGCACCGAGCATGAACACATCGTGTTTGCCCGTGCCCCCGGCAAGTTCGGTGTTCAGCTTGGTGAAGTAGTCGGCCTCGGGTACCAGGTCAGCGTTGACGGTGATGCCGGTGAGCTGTTCGAATTCGGCCAGCAGCGGCTGGAAGGACTGCTGGTACGGATGCGGAGTCTGCAGGATGTTCAGCGTCGTTCCCTGCGCCGCCTTCCAATCGAACGGCCCGGTGACCTCACCCGCGCCGTTGACGGCGTTCACTGCGCCGCCGACACCGCACGAGGACAGGATCGGCACCGACGCCGCAGCGACACCTGCCAGACCCATCGCGCGGAGCATGTCCCGCCGCGAGAATTGACGATAACTCATGTGATGTGTCTCCAAGGGGAGTCGAGCAGGAGCGAATCAGGACGGAATGAGCGAAACTTTCACGGACTCGGTGCCTGTGCCGACGAGATCGAGTCCCTTCTGGAAGTCGGCCAGCGGAAGTTGATGGCTGCAGATCTTGTCCATCGGCAGCACGCCGGACTCGATCATGCGGATGGCGGCCGGCCAGCAGTACGGGCCGAGGTGCGCGCCGAGCACATCGAGTTCCTTGTCGTCGGAGATGATCGACCAGTCGACGGTGACGTCGCTACCGAAGACGCCGTATTCGACGTAGGTGCCGAGCTTGCGAAGTAGGTTGAGGCCCTGCGGAACTGCGGTCGGATGGCCGGTTCCCTCGAGGTAGACGTCGGCGCCGTAGCCGTCGGTCAGATCCTTGACGATCTTCTCGGCATCCTCGTTGCGGATGTCGATGACGATATCGGCTCCGCATTCCTTGGCCAGCGCGAGCTTATCGGGCTGCATGTCGAGCGCGATGACGTGCGCCGGGTTCTTCGCTCGTGCCCCGGCGATCATGCCGAGTCCGATGGGGCCGCAGCCTGCGACCACAACGACGTCGTCGAACGTGATGCCCGCACGCTCGACGGCGTGCAGCGAGCACGAGAGCGGCTCGGCGAACGCTGCATGGGCAGGTGGAATGTCCTTGGATACTTTGTGCACCAATGCTTCTGCCGGGTACACCATGTAGCTTGCCATTGCCCCGGGTGTGCGGCGCTTGAATCCGTACAGGTCATGTGGAGCGCACATGTGGTACTGGCCACGAAGGCAGAATCGGCACTTCCAACACGGCACGATCTGCTCGGACACCACCCGGTCGCCTACGCCCACATTCCATCGGGCGGATGCCTCGTCGTCGATGACGACGATTTCGCCGACGAACTCGTGGCCGGGAATGACGTCGGTCTCTGCCCAGGCTGGACGGTTCTCGTCGCCCCAGAATTTGGCGGCACCGTGGTAGCACTTGAGGTCGCTCGCGCAGATCCCGACGGCCTCGACGCGCACGAGCGCCTCACCCGGCCCCGGCACCGGAACGGGGACTTCTTCGAGCCGGTAGTCCTCGGGTCCATGACAGACGACTGCGGCCATCTTCTCCGGAATTGTCGTTTCCGACATCGTGTGACTCCTTGTGCAGCAGTTTCGATCCGCGCGGACAGCGCGGGTGAAGTGAGACATTGCCGTGTTGTGATGTGTTGGCGCTCACAGTATCGAAAGCGTATACATATGTCCAGAACGAATGTTCAGCCAATCAAACTCCGTGCACATATGTTCAATGGGATACTGACGACCATGGCGACCAACGGCTCCGCGAGCGAACAAACCCCGTCCGGACCGTCGGCCGACGGCAGCCACTTCGCGCCCACGCTGCTGTACACGGCCGCCAAGTTGTACTACGACGAGGAAGCGACCCAGGCCGAGGTGGCTGCCAAACTCGGCACCAGCAGGGCAACGGTGAGCAGGCTGCTGTCCGAGGCCCGACGCCAGGGCATCGTCCGTATCGAAGTCATTCCACCGAGCACCTATTCCCAGGACGATCTGGCCGACGGCCTCGCCACCGCACTCGGACTCGACCACGTCTACCTGTCCGCCCCGCTGCCTCCCTCTACACCGTCCAAACCGACCGTCGACATCATGGGTCGCTACCTCGCGCCCGCCGTCTCCAAGGCGCTGGGCGAGGTCGGGTTGATGCCCGGGGACATCCTGCTGGTGTCTTCGGGGCGGACCGTCTACGAGGTCGCACAGTTCGACCTCGACCGAATTCCCGGAGTACTCGTCGCCCCTACCGTGGGTGGCAACGATCAGCCCGAGGAGTGGTACCAGACCAACGAGATCACCAGGCTCATCTCCAACAAGCTCGGCGGGCGTGCCAACTACCTGTTCGCACCCGCCCTCCCCGGAGCGGACCTGCATGCGATCATCCACTCCGACCCCGCGATACAGCGAGTGCTCGAGCTGTGGCCGCAGGCCAAGTGCATCCTGATGGGCGTCGGCGCTCCTCCCCTACTTCGTTCCGACATCCCTCGATTCGTACCGACCGGCTCAGCGTCCCTGCGCGATTCGGTAGGCGACGTGCGCTCACGCTTCTACGACCGCGACGGCAACTCGATCGCGTTCCCGGGATCGGATCGACTCATCGCCGTCGAACTGGCTGCGCTACCGAAGATTCCGGTAGGAATCGCAGTGGCGGTCGGCCTCGACAAGGTCGCGCCGATCATCACCGGCGCCCGTGCGCACTTCTTCAACCGGCTTGTCACCGACCCGACGACAGCTCAGGAAATCCTCGCGCAGATCACAACCGAGGACGGAAAGGACGATTCATGACACAGTCCCCGACGGCGCTTCGTCTGGATGGCAAACGGGTGCTGATCACCGGTGCCAGCCGGGGAATCGGTGCCGACATCGCGCGCACGTTCGCCGCGGCCGGAGCTCGCCTTCTACTGTCGGGCCGTGATCGCCGAACTCTCGACTCTCTGGCCGACTCAGTGGACGCCGAAACGGAGATCCTCGTCGCAGACTTGTCGAGCGCCGACGGGCCCACCGCGCTCGCCGACGAAGCGATGCGCGTGTACGACGGGATCGACGTCCTCGTCAACAACGCTGGAATCTCCTATCCGGAAACCGTCGATGCGCTCGACACCGCACACTTCGACGAAGTGCTGCAGGTGAACCTTCGTGCCCCCGCACTTCTGGCCGCACGCGTCGGCCGGGCCATGGCGGAGTCCGGTGGCGGCTCCATCGTCACCATCGCCTCGGCTGCTGCCCTACGGCCGTTGCCGGAGCACTACGCGTACTGCACGTCGAAAGCGGGCATCGTCATGGCAACCAAGGTCCTCGCGCTCGAACTCGGCGGACGCGGAGTGCGTGCCAATTCCATCTGCCCCACAGTGGTTCTCACCGACATGGGCCAGAAGGTGTGGGGCGATCCGGTCAAGTCCGCGCCGATGCTCGGCCGAATTCCGGCAGGCCGCTTCGCCGTGCCGTCGGAAGTATCCAACACTGCCCTCTGGCTGGCATCGGATGCATCGGCGATGATCAACGGCGTCGATCTCCCGGTCGACGGGGGCTACTTGGTCAGCTGAGCACCGGCATGCACGATGTCTCGCGTGGCCGGGTACAGCTGTAGCCAGTTGCCGTAGAGATCGTCGTACAGCGCCTTGTGCGCAGGATTCGGCGGCACCTCGGATGCCACTGTGGCCCAGTCTGTTTCAGGCGGCACTGCACCGACACCGATGGCCGCCAGCAGACCGTCGCCGTAGCTGGCACCGATAGTCTGCTCGGTGACCAGCTGAGTCTGACCGGTGATGTCGCTCAGCGCCTGCGCCCACACCGGACTGCGCAATCCACCACCGACAGCCACTGCCCGCGACACCGGGGTAGCCGCATCGTCGAACATCTCCAGAATCTGCCTGATCCCGAACGAGATTCCCTCGTACGCGGCTCGGAAGATATGCCCCCTCCCATGGCGAAGAGTCAGCCCAGCCATCACACCTCGAGCGTCGGCGTCGAAGACCGGGGTTCGCTCGCCTGCCAGATACGGCAGTACCAGCAACCCTTCGGCACCGGCCGGAACAGCGGACGCCTCACGCATCAACACATCGAACGGCGCACCGCCGGTGAGCGTTTGAAGCCACGTGGTCAGCGAACCCGCAGTCGATGTTCCCGCTGCGAGCGCGTAGGTACCCGACTGCACTCCTGTGGTTGTCCACAACGCAGGATTGGTGTGATAGTCGGCCAGCACCTGAACGAGGAACATCGTCGATCCGTACATCAGCATGAGATCACCCGGATGCCGAACACCGACACTGAAGGCCTCGGCGTACGCATCGACAGTGCCGGCAACGACCGGTGTCCCCACCGGGATTCCCGTCGCTTCGGCCCCGCGCGCATCGACTCGCCCGACGACTTCACTCGGCCACGCGAGTCTCGGCAACTCGAGTCCGCCGAGGACGCGGTCGACCCATTCGGTGTTCCAACCGAATTCGCGAACAGAGTAGAGCGGATCGCATTGGCTTGCCGTGTGATGGTCCTGCACGTACTCACCGGTGAGTTTGGCGACGATGTACGAGTTGGAGCCGTACCAACGCGTGGCGCGAGCGAACGCCTCGGGTTCGTTCTTTCGTACCCACTCGATCTTGGGTCCGACTGCCTGACTGGACAACGACTTTCCACACCGGGAGAGAATCTCGGCTGCGCCGAAAAGTTCGGTCATCTCGACAATTTCGCTCGTGGCGCGCGAATCGATGCCGTACAGAATGGCCGGGCGGACCGGTCGGAGCTCGGAATCGGTGAGGACCAGGCACGGGCCGACGCCGCTGATACAGACGCCTTCGATCGACGAACCAGCGGGGACGCGAGCGACCAGCGCCGACGCAATCGCACAGACATCCGCCCACCAGACCGCTTCCGCGTCGACCTCCGCCCACCCCGGGTGCGGGAGCGACATCACGTGCGCCCGTTGCTCCGATGCGAGAATCTCGCCGTCGACGGTGACGAGGACGCCCTTACTGCTGCCGGTGCCCATATCGATTCCCACGAACAATTCCACTCGTCGACACTATCGGAGCGGGCAGAACGCCGTGGTCGGTAAGCAGGCATCAGGGCGACAGGGCATCATGGTCAGCTGTGCCAAAGTCGACCGAGCCAGCGCCCGACGCGACTGCGAACCCGCTACAGCCCATCAGCGCCGGCATCGTTGCCGCGCTGGTCGGATTCACCAGCTCGTTCGCAGTCGTACTCACCGGACTTCGGGCAGTGGGCGCGTCGCCCGCCGAGGCCGCGTCGGGTCTGCTGGCGGTCTGTGTGACCCAGGCACTCGGAATGCTGTATCTCGCACGCCGGTATCGACAGCCGATCACCCTCGCATGGTCGACTCCGGGAGCCGCGCTGCTCGCGGGAACCGGAGCAGTCGTCGGGGGTTGGCCTGCGGCAGTCGGCGCCTTCGTCGTCGTCGGCTTGCTGGTGGTGGCAACAGGCATGTGGCCGCGACTGGGGGCCCTGATCACATCGATTCCGACGTCGCTCGCGCAGGCGATGCTTGCGGGTGTTCTGCTGCCGCTGTGCTTGAAGCCCGTGACGGCATTCGCGGCGTCGCCCGCCGTCATCGCGCCGGTCGTGCTCGTCTGGCTTGTACTGCAACGCTACTCGAAACGCTGGGCAGTACCGGCGGCGTTCGGTGCGGCCACGATCGTCATCGGGATCGACGTCGTCGCCGGAGATCGTGTGCCGAACGCGTCGGAACTGATACCGCGCGTGGACTTCACGGTTCCGCACTGGACGTGGCAAGCCATCATCGGCATAGCGCTGCCGCTGTACATCGTCACCATGGCGTCGCAGAACATCCCGGGGATGGCCGTGATGAAGTCCTTCGGCTACGACGTGCCGTGGCGGCCGGCGATGAGTGTCACCGGAATCGGAACGGTCATCGGAGCGCCGCTCGGTGGGCACACCATCAACCTCGCTGCGATCAGCGCTGCACTCGCAGCCGCCCCCACTGCGCATCCGGATCCACGGCGACGATGGATCGCGGCATCGAGCGCCGGATGGTTCTACCTGCTGCTCGCGCTGTGTTCGGCCGCGGTGGCGACGCTCGTTGCAGTGGCCCCCGCAGGTGTGGTCGAAACCGTCGCCGGACTCGCGCTTCTCGGGACTCTCGGCGCGTCGCTCGCGGGCGCACTGAGGGACGAAACAGGACGCGAGGCCGCCATCTCGACCTTCCTGATCGCGGCGTCGGGCATCGGTATCTTCGGCATCGGATCCGCGTTCTGGGCGTTGGTCGTCGGACTCGTCCTCCGCTGGGTTCTCGCCGCCAGACCGATAGAGTAGGCGGCCATGACAGCCTCCTCCGATCGCGCGTTCGCTGCCGACTACCCAGCTCTGTGGCCGTTGGGAACGCGGTGGGACGACAACGATCACTACGGTCACGTCAACAACGTCACGTACTACTCGTACTTCGACACCGCGGTGAACGGTTGGCTGATGCAGACCACCGGTGTCGACATCAGAAATTTGCCGGCGATCGGCGTCGTCGCCGAGACCTCGTGCCGCTACCACCGCGAGCTGTCGTTTCCCGACGCACTTCAGGTGGGCCTGTCGGTCGAGAAGCTGGGCACCCGCAGCATCGTCTATGCGCTCGCATTGTTTCGCGAAGCGCCCGACGACCAGCTCGAGCTAGCGGCCACCGGTCGTTTCGTCCATGTCTACGTCGACGCCGAGACCCGCAAGCCGGTGGCAATCCCCACGGAAATCGAATCTGCAGCGCGGACTCTCGTCATCCCGAGTTAGATTCCGATGTCGTCGGCGACACCGAGAGCTCGCGACACGATGTCGTCGATCAACGATGTCGTGGGACTCCCCGCGCCGGCGCGATTGCGCGAGTCCGCCTCGGCCCGGCGCATCACGCCCTCGGCGATGATCGACAGCTTCCACAGTGCCAGCGCCTGCCAGAATCCGACCGCGGACACGTCGCGTCCAGTCTTGGCCGCGTAGTCGGCGGTCAGTTCGGCGCGAGACGGGAACCCGGGCAGGGTGGACGCCATGAACGGGCCCGCCACCGCATCAGTCGCCTCCGGCCAGTAAGCGAGCAGACCACCGATATCCGCCAGTGGGTCACCCAGCGTGCAGAGTTCCCAGTCGACGACGGCAACGATCGACCCGTCGGAGGGTGAGGTGATCACGTTGTTGAGATGAAAATCGCCGTGCACGAGTGTGAGCTCGCGCTGATCAGGGATATTGCCGGCCAAGCGTTCGGCAAGTGAATCGATCGCGGGAACGTCTCGGGACTTCGAGTTCGCCCATTGAGTCGTCCACCTCTTCAGTTGGCGTTCGGCATAGGGCTTGTGACTCGCCAGGTTGTCCAGCTCCGTGCTCTCGAGGTCGACGCGATGGATGTCGGCGAGCGCGCTCGTCATGCTGCGTCCCACCGAGGCTCGCACGCCCTCCCCGATGGAGTTCGCCTTGGTTACCGAATCGAGGACGACACCGTCGACGTAGCTCATCAGTACCAGCGGAACATCCGACACGGCGGCATCCTCGGCGAGCGCGATCATCTTCGGAACCGGCACTCCGGTGTTCTGCAGCGCAGTCAGGATCCGGTACTCGCGAACCACGTCGTGAGCCGATGCGAGGAGGTGACCTAGCGGCGGCCGACGCAGTACCCACCGGCTTCCGCCGGCATCGCTCACGGCATAGGTGAGATTCGATTGTCCGTTGCCCACCCGCTCGAACGTCAATGGTGACACAGCGCCGATTCCAAGCCCTCCGATCCACTCGGAGATTGCGGAGAAGTCCACGTCGGTCGTCATCGATGTCCTTTCGTCGATTGCGAGGGCGTCTGAAAGACCCTGTGCCACTCTTGCATGGTCGCATCACCGACCGTGCGAACTCGGCACGGCACGGACAGCACTCGGCGTGGACAGCAGAACGGCGCCGCAGGCAAGGGCCTGCGGCGCCGTTCTCGGCTCGCGTACGTAGGAGGCCAAGGGCGTCCTGCGGAAGAAAGGTAGGTCAGCTTGCGCGGAGGTACGACGCCTTGACTGCTGCGCCCAGAACCTCGAACTCGACGACCTCGCGCTTGGCGGCGACCTCGTCGACGTCGCCGATCAGGAGGGCGACGAGAGCTTCCGGCTCGGCGCGCCATGCTCGGGCCATCGTCTGCAGTTCGGCAGCGACGAAGAGCCCGCTGTGTTCGAGGGCTTCGATCCACTCTTCGACTGCCTCGGGGGTGACGGCAGGCACAGACTCGCGGTCGAGCAGCTCCACCTCGAACTCGTAGCAGAAGAAAGCACGCATCATCTCGAGCTGGCTGGTAGAAAGATCAGCGGAGTTGCTCGATGCAGGCGTCGTGACTTCGGGACGGGTATCTGCGAGTGTCATGATTTCTCCTTCGATCGGCTTCGCTGCGGTGCCCTTCGGCTGGTGAAGTTGGACGTCCACGGCACCGTGTTCATATCGTTACAAAATTCGTTGTAACGAATTTGCGCTCTTGCCCGGTTCGTTGAAACTACGCCCACTTCAGCGAGGGCCGCCAGACCAAACCGAATGATGTGATAAGCGTCACATCAATTGAAACCATCCCGTGACCCTTCGGATTCGAATATGTTGCGCGCCGCCGACCCATCACCGTCGATACCACGATGCCCGCGAAGGGGCAGGTAGCGTTGCCGGACGTGGTCCAGAAGTCAGCGCACCTATCGACATCCGTCCGTCGGGCCAGAGCCGCCGTGTTCACAGTTTTCGGAGTCAATGGCTTCCTGTTCGCGATGTGGGTGGTTCACATCCCGTCCGTCGAACGCCGCACCGACATCTCGCATGCGACTCTCGGTTCGCTTCTACTCGTGCTCGCTGCCGGCGCAATCGTCGGCATGCAGGCGTCGGGACCACTGTCGGACCGGTACGGAAGTGATCGACTCGTTACCATTTCCGGATCGCTTCTGGCGGTGGCGCTGCTCGGGCCGGCGTTGTCGACCCACGTGGTCACCCTCGGACTGTCGCTGTTCGTGTTCGGCATGTTCAACGGCTCCCTCGACGTCTCGATGAACTCACAAGCCGTCGACGTGGAGCGGCTGTACACACGGCCGATCATGTCGGCATTCCATGCCTTGTTTTCCGTGGGCGGTGTCATCGGCTCCCTCGTCGGTGCCGCGACATTGGCCGCCGACATCCCCATCGTCGTGTCGATGGGAGGTGCCACCCTCCTCGGGTTGGCCACCATAGCCCTCTGCCGCCCGTATCTCCTCGACGTCTCGACCTCGATCGACGCGCCACAGGCCATGTCCGAGGTCGGCCACGGCCGATTCTCGGCCCGAGTTCTCGCGCTGGGCGCACTGGCATTCGCCCTACTTCTCTCCGAAGGAGTGGCGAACGACTGGAGCACTCTCCAGGTGAAGGAACACCTGGGGACCTCCGACGGCACCGCCGCACTGGCGTTCGGATTCTTCGCCGCCATGATGACCGTCGGCCGGTTCTGCGCGGACCGTGTCAGTGGACGGTTCGGCCCTGTCGCGGTGGTGCGTTACGGAAACGTGATCGCTGCAGTCGGCATGTTGCTCGTGTTCGTGTCCGAATCGCTACCGCTGACGTTGGCCGGCTGGGCAGCCTTCGGACTCGGCCTGTCCGGTAGCGTCCCACAGATCTTCTCCAGCGCGGGCAACCTCGGGTCGGGCGCCGCAGCCACCAACATGTCCAGGGTGGTCGGGATGGGCTACGTGGGACTACTCGCCGGTCCCGCTGTCATCGGTTGGTCCTCGCACTTCGTCTCACTGACGACCGCGATGGTCGTGCCTCTCGTGCTGACTTTCGTCGCCGCTGCGGCAGCAGGCATCGTGCGACCTCGCGACGCGGGAACCCGCGAAGCAGGTTGACGGCTCCTTCACATCGCACGCTCAGAGTCATGTTGCATCCTCGTAGGCGACAGGTACGCGGATAAGAACAACAGGGGGTTGCTCGGGGATGAGCATGGACACCGACAGCATGGAACTGGTCGAGCTGGAGGGAATCGAGGACGAGCAGAGCGCGGTGGCCCGCGGGCGCGGAACGCTCCTGCGGCTGTGCGTGGTCGCTGCGTCCATCCTGGCGTCGATCGTCGTGCTGTCGGTCCTGCCGATCCTCGGCGCCACCTACCCACACTCGCGCGTGATGGTGCCGAGCCTGACGGGCCCGGCCGACGCCCTTCTGCAGATGTTCGGGCTGACCCCGGTCCTGGTTGCCGTTGCTGCGCTGACTGTCTTGGCGTTGATCCGCAGACTTCCGTACGGAATCGGCGCTGTCATCTCACTGGTCGTCGGCGCGTCACTCACCACGGCAGCTGTCCGGAACTGGGCGGACGGTTGGGTGCCTGCATCCGCTCTCCCGAACGGGTACGTGTGCGCCTGCATATCGCTGATCTGCGCGGCCACGCTTGTCGCTGCGCCGCGGTTCCTGCCGATGGTGTGGGGGCTGGGGGCTGTCGCAGCGATCACCGTTTCGAGCGCCGCTGTCGTCGGTGGCGCGGCCAGCATCGTCGGCGTCGTGACGACTCTGCTGATCGTCGTCGGCTGGTGGGCGGGATCGTCGGCCGTGATGCTGTACTCCCCGATCGCCGCCGCACGCGAGGCCCAGAACCCTCTGGACACGGCCGCCCTCGCATTCCGGGAGCGGATGCGCTGACCCCCGGCGAGTGCAGTCACCGGGGGTCAGGGAGTGGCACCTACAGAGCTTTGAGCTCCTCGATAACCGAGTTGACCGACTTCTTCGCATCGCCGAACAGCATCGACGTGCGGTCCGCGGTGAACAGCGGATTGTCGATGCCCGCGTAACCGGAACTCATCGACCGCTTCAGCACGATCACAGAGCGTGACTCGTCGACGTTGAGGATCGGCATTCCGTGAATCGGACTGGACGGGTCGTTGCGTGCCGCCGGGTTGGTGACGTCGTTGGCGCCGATGACGATGGTGACATCGGTGCGTGAGAACTCGCCGTTGATGTCGTCCATTTCCTTCATCGCGTCGTATTCGACGTCGGCTTCGGCCAGCAGCACGTTCATGTGCCCGGGCATACGGCCGGCAACGGGGTGGATCGCGTACTTGACCTCGACGCCCTTGCTCTCGAGGATCGTCGCCATGTCCTTGACGGCGTGCTGCGCCTGCGCGACTGCGAGACCGTAACCGGGGACGACGATGACCTGCGATGCGTACGCCATCTGGATCGCGGCATCGGCGGCCGAAGTCGCCTTGACAGTGCCGCCGGATGCATCCGCGGCCACACCAGCGTCGGAACCGCCGCCGAACGAACCGAACACGATTGCCGGAATGGACCGGTTCATGGCAGTCGCCATCAAGTTGGTCAGGATCGACCCGGATGCGCCGACGATCATGCCGGCAACGATCATCGCAGTGTTGTTCAGCGCCAGACCTGCTGCTGCCGCGGACAGACCGGTCAGTGCGTTGAGCAGCGAGATCACGACGGGCATGTCGGCGCCGCCGATCGGGAAGACGACGAACAGACCCATCAGACCTGCGGCGACGAGCACAAGAACGATCAACCACATCGACGTGCCCTCGCCCGGAGTGGACTTGATGCCGATGAAGATCGACACCGCGACAGCGAAGACGAGCAACACGATGTTGGTCAGCTGGAAGATGCGTGCGTTCTTGACGAACGCCTTCTCCACGTTCTTGTTCAGCAGTTCCTGCAGTTTCAGGAACGCCACCAGCGAACCCCAGAACGACACCGAACCGATCACCGCAGCGAACAGCGATCCGACGACGATGTGCACCGTCGGCTCCTCACCGTGCTGGAACGCGGAGAATCCGTCGGTTTCGATGAACTCGGCCCACGCGATGAGGGCGACAGTGCCGCCGCCGACGCCGTTGAACAGTGCTACCAGCTGCGGCATTGCCGTCATCTTGGTGCGCTTGGCCGGCGGAACACCGAGCAACACGCCGATCGCCAAGCCTGCAGCGATGAGGATCCAGTTGATCGTGGCGGCGTCGCGCACTTCGATCAGGGTCGCGACGACAGCGATACCCATACCGATCGCAGCGATCCAGTTGCCGCGAACGGCGGTCTTCGGTCCGGTCAGGCCCATCAAACCGTAGATGAACATGCCGAACGCGACGATGTAGAGAATGTTGACGAGATTGTTCATCAGGAGTCAGCACCCTTCTCTGCTTTCGCAGGCACTGGCTTGGACTTGAACATTCCGAGCATGCGGTCGGTGACCAGGAAGCCGCCGACGACGTTGAGCGTGCCGAAGATCAGTGCGACGAACGCGATGATCCGCACGCCCCACGACGCGTCCTCGGGAAGTCGCCCGAGGACGATCAGCGCACCGAGAACAACGATGCCGTGAATGGCGTTCGTGCCCGACATCAACGGCGTGTGCAGTGTGTTGGGGACTTTGGAGATGACGGCGAAGCCGACGAAACCGGCCAGCACGAGAATCGCGATGTTCGCGAGAAGAGCGGTATACATCAGGCGTCAGACCCTTCAGTTGAGACGACACTGCGGGTGACACAGGACTGCGCGAGCACCTCGTCCGAGAAGTCGGGCGCCAGGAGTCCGGTCTCGTCGAGCATCAGCTCGAGTAGTGCGGACACGTTCTTCGAGTACAACTCGCTGGCGTGTTCGGGCATCGTCGCCGGCAGATTCAGTGGGGAGCAAATGGTGACGTCGTGCTTGACGACGGTCTGCCCCGGTTCCGTCAGTTCGCAGTTGCCGCCGGTCTCACCGGCCAGGTCGACCACGACGCTGCCGGGCTTCATGCCCTCGACGGCGGCTGCGGTGACCAGGCGAGGTGCCGGACGGCCCGGCACCAGCGCGGTGGTGATGACGACGTCGAAACTCTTGATGGCCTCTTCGAGGGCCTGCTGCTGCTGAGCGCGCTCCTCTTCGGTCAATTCACGCGCGTAGCCGCCTTCACCGGCAGCATCGATGCCGAGATCGAGCCACTGCGCACCGACCGACCGCACCTGATCGGCCACCTCGGGGCGCACGTCGTACCCGGTCGGACGTCCACCGAGCCGCTTCGCCGTCGCGAGCGCCTGAAGTCCTGCAACACCGACACCGAGGACTAGAACTGTCGCGGGCTTGACGGTACCGGCAGCGGTGGTGAGCATCGGGAAGAAGCGCGTCGACTCCGACGCCGCGAGAATCACCGACTTGTAGCCGGCGACGTTGGCCTGCGAAGACAACGCATCCATCACCTGAGCGCGCGAGATACGCGGGATGGCCTCGACCGCGAATGCCTGCACGCCCGCTGCTGCCAACGCGTCGATCTTGTTGTCGGCGTTGCGAGGCGCGAGGAATCCGATCAGCGTCGAACCCTTCGAGAGCTTCGCGATCTCCGCATCGGTCGGTGGGGCGACCTTGACCACCACATCGGCAGACCACGGATCTTCGATCTCGGCGCCCGCTTCGACGTACAGCTCGTCCGGAATGAGGGCGGACAGGCCAGCCCCCGATTCGACGAGAACGCGTACGCCCTTACCTGTCAGCGACGCGACGACTTTGGGAACCAACGCAACGCGGCGCTCGCCCTCCCCGGACTCACGCACGACGCCGACCGTCGTCGCCACCCCGCTGTTCGTCCCGCTCTCGGTGCTCTGCGATGTTTCCAAATCTCCGACTTCCGTGAGTTGAATGGTGCCTACGGATCGGCGAACGGGGGTAACCGTGCGGCGAACAGGCGAATCCATGCGTCAAGGCACAAGGTGACTGATGATAGCCAGAGTAAGCAGACGGAAGGTAACCCATGACACACCCGGTTCGACTCTGAATCGAATCCGAACATTCACGACGTGCAGTAGTGACGAATCATGTGACGGACATCATAGGTCGGCAACTCCGAGTCGCCCGCTTACAGTGGTCGGCGTGAACAACTGTGTCTTCTGCGCCATCGTTGCGGGCGAAGCCCCGTCGACAACGGTCCTCGACACCGAGGATGTGGTTGCTTTCCTCGATATCCGCCCCATTGCTCGCGGACACGTCCTGGTGATCCCGAAGCAGCACTCCACCGATCTCGACTCCATGGAGCCGGCGCTCGGCAGCGCGGTGTTCGCAGCGGGGCAGCGCATCTCGCGAGCGATTCGGCGATCGGACCTACGTTCGGACGGCGCGAACCTGGTCGTCAACGACGGCAAGGCCGCATTCCAGACCGTCTTTCATACTCACCTTCACATCGTGCCGCGATGGACGGGAGACAAGCTGCGGTTCGCCGGAGGCTTCCTGACCCGCCGCCTTCGGGAGCCCGAGCACACCGCCGCCGCGATCAGGGAAGGCCTGGAACGCTTGGCCGCGGAAGAGGTCGGGTGAAGCTGTTCCTCGCGTCGTATCGATTCGGCGCACACGTCGACGAGTTCATCTCCCTCACGTCGGGTCCCGGGCGCGTTGCCGTCATCGCCAATGCGGCCGACAGTTGGCCCGACGCGGCTCGACTCTCGGCGGTGACGAGCGAGCTACGCGGACTGCGTGAACTCGGGTACGACCCGATGGAACTCGATCTTCGCGACTTCGCGGGCCGAAAGGACGAGCTGGAAGCCGAGCTCGATTCTGTCGAGACCGTGTGGCTGCGGGGAGGAAATACCTTCGTACTGAGGTCCCGCCTTCACCAGAGCGGTGCCGACGAGGCACTCGCATCCCGGGTTCGAGATGGCTCTCTCGTTTTCGCCGGCTACAGCGCGGGCGCCTGTGTGGCATCGGCGTCGCTCCGCGGTATCGAAGCCGCCGACGATCCTGCAGAAGTAACGCCGACCACCGGTGGGTCGCCCCTCTGGACGGGGCTCGGCCTGATCGACGTCTCGTTCGTGCCGCACTTTCGATCGATTCTCGACGAGAACGACGTCGGCGAAGCCATGGTGGAGCGATACCGTCGCGACGGGGTCGAACATCTGACCCTCACCGACGACCAGGCCTACGTCGTCGACGGAGACCGGCGCGGACGGATCTAGCCGAACTGCGCAATCGGTGCGAGACGATCGAGCGAGGACCACGCCATGATGCACCGCCTACGTGTCACCTCGTCGGCATCGAGCAGAAGCAAGTCCAGTAGCAACCGTGGCTGCTGTTTCCAGGTCTCTTCCGCCTCGTGGACGGTTGCCGTCTCGAAAAGACCCGACTGAGCCAGTGCCGTCACCCATTCCCCGACGTCCCCGCGGTGAATGGATTCGATGGTGTCGTACTCGACTCCACCGTCTTGAAATTCGTACGAGAACATCGCAGCGACGTAGTTCCACGATTTCCGGTGCGGATCCATCATCTTCGAGCCTCCTTGTCGCCGGTAGGAACGGTGAAACCGTGCCGACCGTTGGCCTGGACGCTAGACCTCCGAGCTACAACATTCCGTTGCGTCGCCGCATCGATCAGGTAACAGAGTTACTGGTGTGACTGTTGTGACTTGATCCGTGCGTGTTGCGAATACCCTTCGACGCCGTACTCGGTAGGCTCCATCATCGTGTGGAAGCGGGGAACCATCGTCGGTGCAGCAGTCGTGTCGGCCGTCGCGTTGGGGTGTTCCACTGTCACGGGGTGTTCGAGCTTCGGCTCGGACGCGACGAGTTCGACGGACACCGAGTCCCCCTCCAGCAGCCCGAACACCGAGGAGCTGTTCGTCGGCGAATGTGGCTCGATGACGGACGAACAGGTCGCATCGATCACCGCCGTCCGCGGCATCACCTCGTCGTCGAAGAATGCCGTTCGATGCCGATGGGATGCACTCGACACCGGGGCCTACGCCATGTTCACGTGGTACCGCGGGAGCCCGATCGATCGGGAACGCACCGTCGCAGGTCAGATGGGGCGCGAAATCGGAATCATCGACGTCGACGGGCATCCGGGGTTCACGGCCAAAGGTAGCGATTCCTCCTGCGAGGCAGGAATCGAGTCCGGCGATGGATTCCTGCACTGGTCCCTGAACTACGTCTTCGCGGTGCCGCCGCGAGACAGCTGCGCGGTCGTCGAGGACCTGGTGCGTGCGACCGTCGAGAACGCGAAGTAGGTGATGGTCATGACCCGAACCACCCGGCTCGTCGCAACCGGCGCCGCAGCCCTGACGCTGCTCGCCGGCTGCAGCACCACCGTCGACGGAACCCCGGTCGCCCAGGGCGCGGGCGACAGCAACACCGAGTTCGACAAATTGCTGCAGGAGTGCGTCGCGGTACCCGACGACAAGATCGCCGAGACCGTCCAGGCCGACGTCGTCGACCAGTACTTCTTCGGCGCAGTGTGCATGTGGACCGGTAGCAGCCCCTCGGGCATCATCGACGTCACATTCGCCTGGTACGAGAACAACTCCCTCGGTCGCGAACGCAGCCTGGCCGAAGAACTCGACTACGCGGTCGAGCCGGTCACTGTGTCCGGAACGAGTGCATTCCTCTCCCGGAGGCCCGGTGATTCGGGCTCGTGCGGTATCACCGCGACATACTCGGGCACCGTCACGTGGTGGGTTCAGTATCGCGGCGGAACCGTCGACCCCTGCGAGGCAGCAACCCGACTCGCTGAACTGACGTTGCAGCGCAACCAATAACGGTTCGGATCACCGCTCGGTTCAATAGGCTTGGTCGCAGAGCACTGCTGATCGAGATGGAGAGCACCCGATGACCGACCTGACCGAATTGGAACGGGCCCTACCGGCCGGCGCGATCCTCACCGACCCCGACGTCACCGAGGGGTATCGGCGGGACTGGGCGAAAGATCCCAATGCGGGTACACCGTTGGCGGTCGTCCGCGCCACCTGTACAGCCGATGTGCAAGCCGTGATGCGATGGGCCACGAAGCATCACGTTTCGGTGGTACCACGCGGCGCTGGATCCGGATTGTCCGGTGGCGCAACAGCTGTCGACGGCGGAATCGTGTTGAGCACCGAGCTGATGCGCGAGATCGCCGTCGATCCGGTCACCCGTATCGCCGTCGCCCAGCCAGGATTGCTCAACGTCGAGGTGAAGAAGGCCGCCGCCGAGCACGGCCTGTGGTACCCGCCGGATCCGTCGTCCTTCGAGATGTGTTCGATCGGCGGAAACGCAGCCACCAACGCCGGCGGACTGTGTTGCGTGAAGTACGGCGTGACAACCGATTACGTGCTCGGCCTCGAAGTGGTTCTCGCCGACGGAACTGCTGTCAGGCTAGGCGGCCCACGACTGAAAGATGTTGCGGGACTGTCGTTGACCAAATTGTTCGTCGGCAGCGAAGGAACGCTCGGCATCATCACCG
>NZ_LVCV01000113.1 GCF_001647195.1 Rhodococcus sp. EPR-157
CTGGCCATCACCCGCAACCTTCGACCGTCGATGCTCGAGTTCATGGACCGTGCGTCGATCGGTGCCGTCGAAGATGCGATGAAGATGGGCTTGGACCGCGACGCGGCTGCGATGCTCATCGCGCGATCGGACTCGGCCGGAGTGGATCGTCGACGCGAGATCGAGATCATGGCGGCAGCGTGTACCGATGCCGGCGCGTCGGACGTGTTCACAACCGACGATCCTGATGAAGGCGAGGCCTTCGCTGCGGCTCGGCGATTCGCGATCCCCGCGGTAGAGCGGTTGGGAAGCCTTCTGCTCGAGGACGTGGGGGTTCCCCTACCTGCGCTACCGGATCTGGTCGAGGGAATCGAGCGAATCTCGGAAAAGTACGAGGTCCTCGTCGCGGTGATTGCACACGCAGGTGACGGCAACACCCATCCCCTGATCGTCTTCGACCCTGCCGACGCGGACATGGAAAGACGAGCCAATATCGCCTTCGGCGCGATCATGGACCTGGCGATTTCGCTGGGTGGCACCATCACCGGGGAACACGGCGTCGGGCGATTGAAGAAGGCGTGGTTACCGGATCAGGTGGGTGAGGACGTGATGAAGCTGACGCAGCGCATCAAGACCGCGCTCGACCCCGACGGCATCCTCAATCCAGGTGCAGTTCTGTAGCGCCCAGCGCCACTGGGGGCTCCGCCCCCAGTGGCGCGGTTAAGTATGTTCACGTGCACTTATTCGCGCCACTAGCGCGCAGCGCACTCGTCCGCGACCGCCAGAACCTCGTCGAGGATTTCCAGACCCTGCCTGATCTCGTCCTCGGTGGTAGTGGGCGGCGGAGCCACCTGGATTCTGTTGCCCGCCATGAACGGCCACAGACCTCGCGACTTGGCCGCGGCCGTCACCTCTGCCATCGGCGCGGCATCCGCGCCCGACGCCGCGAACGGTACGAGCGGCTCCCTCGACTGCTGATCCTTCACCAGCTCGATGGCCCAGAAGAAACCCTTACCCCTGACTTCGCCGACGCTGCGGTGCGACTCGGCGAGCTTGGCCAGGCCGCCGCCGAGCACGTCCTCCCCCACCGATCGAACGTGCGGGAGTATCCCGTCACGCTCGAATACCTCGATCGACGCCACCCCGACCGCGCAGGCCAGCGGATGCCCCGAATACGTCAGCCCGCCCGGATACGGCTTGTGGTCGAACTTCGAGGCGATTCGCTCGGAGATGACGACACCTCCGAGCGGTACGTACCCCGAGTTGATGCCTTTGGCGAAGGTGATCAGATCCGGGGCGACGTCCCACGCCTGGCATGCGAACCACTCGCCGACACGGCCGAATCCGACCATGACCTCGTCTGCGATGTACACGATCCCATATCGGTCACACAGCTCGCGCACACCTGCGAGGTAACCGGGCGGAGGAACGAGAACCCCGTTGGTGCCGACCACGGATTCGAGGATCAGGCCCGCGATGTTCTGCGCACCTTCCAACTCGATGACCTGCTGTAGATGCGCGAGCGCAGCCGCCGTCTCGTCCTCGGGCGTCGTCGTCCCCCACGGCGACCGGTACGGGTATGGCCCGAAGAACCGGACGACGTCGACGTTGGTCGGTTCGGTGCCCCACCGGCGTGGTTCACCGGTCAGTCCGATCGCCACCCCGGTTCCACCGTGGTACGAGCGATAGGCGGCGAGCATCTTGGTTCGACCGGTGTGCTGGCGAGCCAAACGAACCGCATGCTCGACCGCTTCTGCACCACCGGTCGTGAAGAACACGCGGTTCAGATCTCCCGGTGCCCGCTCGGCGACGAGAGCTGCGAGCTCACTGCGTTTCGCGTTGGCAACCGTCGGCGAGATGGTCGTCAGGATCTGTGCCTGCTCGACGATCGCCGCTACCAGATCCGGATGTTGATGTCCCAGATTGACATTGACGAGTTGGGAGGAGAAGTCGAGATACCTGTTGCCTTTGTCGTCCCAGAACCACGATCCAGATGCACCGTCGATCGTGACCGGGTTCAGCTCGGCCTGCGCCGCCCAGGAATAGAAAACGTGATCCATCTACTTTCCGCCTTCCTCCAACGTCACCTGTATGGGAGCGTACGACTCCCCGGTCACGTCCACGCCGTCCGCCTTCAACAGATCGAGAGCTTCCGACACGTACTCGTTGCTGTAGGCCTCGGCATCTGGATCCGCCGTGAGCACGGTCGACCCCTCGGCGTTCTTCGTCGACTTGGCGATCTCGACGGTTCGGTTCCACGACGCCTCGTCGATGATTCCGATTCCGGCAGGGGACGGCCAGATCAGCTTGTTGACCTCGTTGACCTGCCACAGTTGGTGGCTCGCGCCGAGCGTCGACCCGGCTGCGACGGTGATGTCTCGGCACTTCTCGACGTTGTCCCGGCAGAACGCCCATCCCTGCAGCGAGGCGGCGATGAACTTGACCGTCTGCTCCCGATACGCGTCGTCGGACAACTTCTCGGTGTTCGCCCAGATTGCATCCTGCAACATGGCGACGCCTTCGTTGTTCCAGTCGATCGTGGTGAAGTCTGCGGCCGTGTAGAGCTGTCCCGTAGCAGGATTCACCGTTTCCAGCAGCTGCGCGTACTCGTTGTACGACATTGCCTGTGCGGCCGCGATGTCACCGGAGAGCAAACCGTTCATGTCGAACTGCTGCTGCACCAACGTCACATCGCTCGACGGATTCAGACCGGCCTCGGTCATCCCCGCGAACAGTTCGAACTCGTTGCCGTAACCCCAGTTCCCGACGGTCTTGCCGCGCAACTCGGCAGCGCCGGTGATGTTCTCTGTGGCGAACGACGCCTGCAACGTCCCAGATCGCTGGAATATCTGCGCGACGTCGGTGATGCCGGCGCCCGCTTCCCTCGACGCCAGTGCTTTCGGAACCCATGCAATCGCATAGTCGGCCTGCCCTTGCGCGAGCACGGTCTGCGGGACGATATCGGTTCCGCCGTCGAGGATTTCGACGTTCAGACCCTGGTCTGCGTAGAAACCCTGATCGAGCGCCGCTAGGTAGCCGGCGAACTGGCCCTGCTTGAACCACTGCAATTGCAGCTTGACCGTGGCATTTCCCTCGGCGTCGGTCGAAGTGTCGGTGGTTGTGCTACACGCTGTCGCCAGCAACGCCACCGCCATGACTGCCGCAGCGACTGTTCGGGTACGTCGACCAATAGATGCGATCACGGGGTTCTCCTGTAGTCCGCCCGCACTGCACGTGCAGGTCGCCGGGCAACGAGTCGTTCGAGTAGCAATACGAGAAGGAAGAACAACAAACCGACGACGATCGCGCCCACCACGTATGCCCAGGCTCTGGGATACGCGGTATTCGACGCCGCCGACGTGATCCGCGACCCCAGTCCGTTCTGGAGTCCGCCGAAGTACTCGGTGATGATGGCAGCAATGACAGCATTGGGAGCCGCCACTCGCAACCCGGTGAACACGAGCGGCAATGCCATCGGGAACCGTACGTGCCGCGTGATCTCCCAGTTCGACGCCGCACACGAGCGCATGAAGTCCAGGTGGACGGGAGCCACTTGACGTAACCCCTTGGCAGCACTGACGAAAACCGGAAAGAACACGACGATCGTCACCACGAGTCGTCGAGGGAAGTCGGTGGTTGCCGAGAACATCGAGTTGAAGACCGGCGCGAGGGCGACGATGGGAATAGCGGCTGCAGCAGCCGCGATCGGCGACAACAATTCGTCGACCACCCGTAGCCGCACGGCAACAGCCGCCGACACCAGCCCGAGTATCGATCCCACGATCAGCCCGATCAGGGCGTTCTTGCCGGTCGCGATCGATGCCGCCGCGATATTGCCCAGATTGGCGTGAAACTGTTCGGCAATGGCGGACGGCGACGGTAGAAGAAACGACGGCAACCCGCCGACATCGGTGACAAGTTGCCACACCACCACCATCAGCACGCCGAACACAACAGGCGGTAGCCATACCCTCATGTCGTCGACCTGCTGTGCAGCACTTCGCGCACCGAGGTGACCGATGCGTAGAACGACTGGCTTTCTCGCGGATCTCCCACGGATGTCGAGGTCTTGTCCATCGCGAGTACACCCAGGATTCGCCCGGGCCGCGCAGACATCACCACGACCCGATCCGACAGGTAGACGGCTTCGGAAATCGAGTGGGTCACGAAAACGACTGCAGCAGAGGTTTCCTCGGCAATACGCAGCAGGTCGTCCTGCATTCGCTCGCGCGTCATCTCGTCGAGCGCGCCGAACGGCTCGTCCATCAGCAGCAACTGCGGAGTCCGCGCGAGCGATCGAGCAATCGCGACGCGCTGCTGCATTCCACCCGACAGTTCGGTGGGAAATCGGTCGGCGAACTCGGTCAGACCGACCAAACCCAACAACTCGTCCGACCGTCGCCTCCGCCCTGACTTCGGCACCTTGTGCAGCTCCAACGGCAATTCGACGTTGGCTCGAACAGTCCGCCAATCCAGCAGGCCCGCTTGCTGAAACGCGATTCCGTAGTCCTGGTCGAGCCGAGCCTGCCTGGGCGTCTTGCCGAACACCGACACGCTTCCCGACGACGGTTGTTCGAGATCGGCGACGATGCGCAACAGCGTCGATTTGCCGCATCCCGACGGCCCGATGAGAGAGACGAATTCTCCCGCGGACACCGTCAGGTCGATGCCGTGCAGAGCAGTCACGCCCGCTGAATCGAACACCTTGCCCACGTCGTTCACGACGACTGCATCCACTACCATCGCTAGTCGCCCCGCGCTCGGGGATAGCGGCCCGCGTACCGGCCCAACGAGTATTCGAGCAACCCGACCAGTCCGGTCACGATCATTCCGAGTATCGCCGCACCTAGAACTGCCGCATACAACCGCGACGAGTCACCGGTAGCCTGTTGTGAGAAGACCATGATCTGACGTCCGATGCCGCCGGTTGTCCCCGTGGAGATTTCGGCGACGACGGCGCCGATCACCGATGCTGCGGCCGCAAGGCGCAGCGCTGGTATCAGGTGCGGAATCGACGCGGGAAATCCAACCCTCGTCAGGGTCGACCACCACCCAGCTCCATAACTTTGCATCAGTTCGAGTGCGGCCGGAGTCGGCGAACGGAGCCCCCGCAGCATACCCACCGCCACCGGGAAGAAGGCGAGATACGACGCGATGACGGTGATGCTCATCCACGGTTGCCACGCGTATCCGGCGACCGCGATCTTGCCGCCCCATCCTGCCACCAACGGTGCCAACGCGATCAGTGGAACCGTCTGAGAGACGATGATGTAGGGCAGAAAGGCGCGCTCGGCCCAGACGAACCTCTGCATCACGACGGCGAGTACCAGTCCGACTGCGGTGCCCAGGACGAATCCGGTAACCGCCAACCCGAACGTGAACGCTCCGCTCGTCAGGATCGCCGCACCCACCGAACGAGCACCCGCGACGTTCACCTCGGGATCGGTCAAGACACCCGCCACCGCCCAGACGTGCGGCAGAGCCCCGTCGTCGGTGCGGGGCAGGATTCGGACGCTGCCGACCGACACGCCTTTCGTCGGGACGGTGACCTTGACGAGCTCCCAGACCAGCAGGATCAACACGATCGCGGCGACGGCCATCGTCGGCCTCCGGAGACCCCGCGCACGACTCCGCGGCGGAATCACTACCGCCGCAACGTCGATCCCGGTCACGAGGTCGCCGTCACCTGTTCGCCGACGAACGGAATTATGTGCTCACCATAGGATTCGAGCGTCGACGATTTGGCATCGTGCTGGAGGTAGACCGCGAACTGGTCGACTCCGAGCTTCTCCAAGTCCTTCAGTTTCGACAGGTGTTCAGCCGGGCTGCCGAGCAGGCAGAATCGATCGATCACCTCGTCGGGCACGAACTCGGCGTGCGAATTGCCGGACTTGCCATGTTCGTTGTAGTCGTATCCGCTGCGGGCATCGATGTAGTCCGTCAGCGCCGAGGGGATGCCACCACTGTGGTGACCGTATCGAGCAACGAGGTCGGCGACGTGGTTGCCGACCATCCCACCGAACCAGCGACACTGATCGCGCGCGTGCGCCAAGGCCGCCGCGCTGCCGTCGGTGACGTAGGCGGGCGCTGCAACGCAGAACTTGATCGACGACGGATCCCGCCCGACGGCTTCCGCGGCTGCGCGAACTCGACCGATCGTCCACGACGCGATGTCCGGGTCGGCGAGCTGCAGAATGTATCCGTCGGCGACCTCACCGGTGAGATCGAGAGCTTTCGGTCCGTATGCGGCAACCCAGATCTCGAGTGTCGACGCGCCGGCCCACGGAAACTGGACTGTCGTGTCGCCTAGTGTCGCCGACCGACCGTTGGCAAGTTCACGGATGACGTGAATGGACTCTCGCAAGGTGGCGAGCGATGCCGGTTTGCCGCCGAGGGTGCGAACTGCCGAATCCCCTCGGCCGATCCCACAGATAGTGCGGTTGCCGAACATCTCGTTCAGAGTTGCGAATACCGACGCCGTCACCGTCCAGTCCCGGGTGGACGGATTGGTCACCATCGGGCCGACCGTCACGCGTCTGGTCTCGGCGAGGATGAGACTGTAGATGACGTACGGTTCCTCCCACAGGAGGTGCGAGTCGAAGGTCCATACGTGCGAGAATCCGTGCGTTTCGGCTCGTCTCGCAAGATCGACGACGCGCGATGCGGGCGGGTTGCATTGCAGCACGACTCCGATATCCATGTGTCACACGAGATTCTGTGACAGGGAGCGTTTGACGAATCGGCCGTGGCCTGCAGCCCCGACGTACGCACCGTCGTCGACGATCACGCGCCCCCGTGAGATGACTGTGTCGACGTGTCCGTCGATCTCGAACCCCTCGTAGGCGGAGTAGTCCATGTTCATGTGGTGCGCCTTTCCGAGTCCGATGCTGGTGTGCCCGTTCGGGTCGTAGATCACGAGGTCGCCGTCGGCGCCGGGAGAGACGATGCCCTTCTTCGGGTACATCCCGAACATGCGCGCAGGCGTCGTGCAGCACACCTCGACCCACTTCTCGAGCGTGATCTTGCCCGTCTTGACGCCTTGGAACATGAGATCCATGCGGTGTTCGACGGATCCGATTCCGTTGGGGATCTTCGAGAAATCACCGATGCCCATTTCCTTCTGGTCCTTCATGCAGAACGGGCAGTGGTCGGTGCTGACGGTGGCGACGTCGCCGGTGCGAAGATAACGCCAGAGTTCGTCCTGATGACCTTCGGCCCGTGACCGAAGTGGCGTCGAGCAGACCCATTTGGCTCCCTCGAATCCCGGTGCCCCGAGCTGCTCTTCGAGCGAGAGGTACAGGTACTGAGGGCACGTTTCGGCAAAGACGTTCTGCCCGTTGCCTCGTGCGTGCGCGATCTGTTCGAGGGCCTGTTTCGCAGAGACGTGCACGACGTAGAGTGGCGCTCCGGTGACATTCGCAAGCATGATCGCCCGGTGAGTGGCTTCTTCTTCGAGCTGCCAGGGACGCGAGGTGCCGTGGTAGTACGGCGCGGTGTCCCCCCTTGCTACCGATTGGGCGACGAGGACGTCGATGGCGATGCCGTTCTCGGCGTGCATCATCAGCAGCGCGCCGGTCTCCGCCGCAGTCTGCATGGCGCGCAGTATCTTTCCGTCGTCGGAGTAGAACACCCCCGGATACGCCATGAACAACTTGAAGCTGGTCACGCCTTCGGAGACCAACTCACTCATCGCTTTGAGCGAGTCACTGTCGACCTCACCGATGATCTGGTGGAACCCGTAGTCGATGGCGCACTGCCCCGCAGCCTTCTCGTGCCACTGGGCCAGGGTGTCCTGAACTCGTTGCCCCGGAGTCTGAATGGCGAAGTCGACGATGGTGGTGGTCCCGCCCCACGCCGCCGCTCGCGTTCCGGTTTCGAACGTATCGGATGCGAATGTGCCACCGAACGGCATCTCCATGTGCGTGTGGCCGTCTACGCCACCCGGGAGAACGTACTTTCCGGTCGCGTCGATCACCGTGTCCGCTGAATGAGTCAGGTCTGCGGCCAGAGCGGTCGATCCCGGTTGCAGCACGGCGACGATGGTGTCGCCGTCGATCAGAACGTCGAGTAGTTGTGCGCCCGTGGGTGATACGACGGTGCCGCCGTGAACGAAAGTGGTACCCATGTCAGGACTCCCGCCGCATCATCAGGGCTTCACCAGAGGCGCGTAGGCGTCCGGTCTGCGGTCGCGGTAGAACGCCCAACGATCGCGAACGACCTTGATCAGATCCATATCGAGGTCGCGGACGATCACCTCTGGTTCGGTGTCGGAGGCTACGTCGCCGACGAACTTCCCCTCGGGATCGACGAAGTAGCTGGTGCCGTAGAAGTCGTCGTCGCCGTAGTCGGCCTCGATCCCGACGCGGTTGATCGCGCCGATGTAATACTCGTTGGCCACCGCAGAGGCGGGCTGCTCGAGCTTCCACAGATAATTGGACAAGCCCCGTGAGGTTGCCGAGGGGTTGAAGACTATTTCGGCTCCCGCCAGACCGAGGGCGCGCCAACCCTCGGGGAAGTGACGGTCGTAGCAGATGTAGACCCCGATTCGGCCGACCGCGGTATCGAACACCGGCCAGCCCAGATTGCCCGGACGGAAGTAGAACTTCTCCCAGAAGCCGTTCACGTGCGGAATGTGGTGCTTGCGGTACTTACCCAGGAAGGTGCCGTCGGCGTCGACGACGGCCGCGGTGTTGTACAGAACGCCCGGCTGTTCCTGCTCGTACACCGGCAGAATCATGACGATGCCGAGTTCTTTGGCCAAGGCTGCGAAACGATCGACGGTCGGACCGGGCACCGACTCGGCGTACTCGTAGAACTTGGAGTCCTGCAATTGACAGAAGTACGGACCGTAGAACAGTTCCTGGAAGCAGACGACCTTCGCGCCCTGCTCGGCTGCACTTCGGGCATAGTCCTCGTGCGCCTTGATCATGGTCTCTTTGTCACCGGTCCAGTTTGTCTGGACCAGGGCCGCTCGAACTGTTGACATGCTGTGTCACTCCGTCCCTCGCGTCGCTTGCCTCCTCAACATAAGTGATGCACGGGGTGAGCGTGCGGTCAATCGTGTTACAACATGACGTAGCGAAGTTTCGACCGAGTAACGACTCAGGTCGAGGGGAGCAGCAGCGACCTGACCGCGTCGATCGTGTCCGCTTCGGCGGCGGTCTTGTCGGGCCGATATCGCAGTACGCGTGCGAATCTCAGCGCTACACCACCTGGATATCGACTGCTGACCTGAGCGCCGTCGAGTTCGATCTCGACGACCAGATCCGGATTCAGATACACGGTGTGTTCGTCGCGTGAACGCTCGTGCTGCGGGAACTCATCGGTCTGCCACTGCAGCAGGGCATCGGTCAGACCCTTGAAGGTCTTGCCGACCATGATCGGCGCTCCGCCGTCCGGATCGCGAGCACCGAGATGGAGATTCGACAGCCAACCGGTGCGCCTGCCGTAGCCCCATTCCGCTGCCAGGACGACGAGATCGAGGGTGTGTTCGGGTTTGACCTTCTGCCAGGTGCGTCCCCGACGGCCCGCCGCGTAGCTCGACGACAACGACTTGATCATCACGCCCTCGTGTCCGGCACCGAGGGCATCGTCGAAATGTGCGGCCGCGGCTGCTGCGTCGGGACGGAGGAGGGCAGGAATGCGATGACCGGGCGCAACGCGTTCGAGCGCGTCGAGACGCGTATGAAGCGGTTCGTCCAACAGGTCGACGCCGTCGAGGTGGATGCAGTCGAAGAAGTAGGGGCTCAGCAGCAGTTGGTGGGTGCTCTGGGCCCCGAACCGACTCATCGTTTCCTGGAAGGGTCTCGGTCGTCCACTGTCGGTCAGCGCGAGGGTCTCACCGTCGAGCACGACGGACGTGCACGGCAGCCCGCGGATCAACTCCACCAGCTCGGGCACGCCATCGGTGATCTCACGCAGGGTGCGGGTGTAGACGTGCACGTCTTCGCCACTCCGATGAACCTGAATTCGGGCACCATCGAGCTTGTACTCGACGCTGACGTCCCCATCCAGTTCGGTCCACGCGGCCTCCAGCGTCTCCGCCGGAGACGCCAGCATCGGTCGGACCGGTCGGCCGACCTCGAGACCGAACTGCGACAGCGCCTCTGCTCCCCCGGTCAGCGCCGCGGTCGCCGTCGCCGACAGCGTTCCGGACAACATGAACGCTCGTCGTACCGGCGCGAGCTCGAGACCGGCGGCCTTGGCGATGGCGTCGGTCATGATTCCCTCCAGCGCTCCCTGCCGAAGCTCACCGGTCAGCAACCGGACGAGGAAGCGGCGCTCGTCCGCCGTCGCTGCCGCAAGCAGCTCGACGAGCAGTTCACGCCGCCGCGCAGCCGATCCGGATCCGGAGGTCGTAGCGACAGCGGAGATCGCACCGTCCACCTCGGCGATCGTCAGCGTGCCGACAGCGGCAGGCGCAACGTCGATATCGGCGAGGGTCCGCCACCCGACACCGATGCGCCCCTGCGGCAACTCCCCCGACAACCACGACACGACGGTGTCGATGTCCGTGGTGTCGAGTTCCGCGAGCAACGTCTGCAGTGCATCGATCTTGGCCTTTCGGGACCGCGTGGCGCTCACGGCAACCGAGGTATCGATGATTCGAGTGAACAGCACAGTAGAAAGGTAGCCGGAACCGTCCGGCTTCAACCCTTGCAGTCGAACCCTGCCGTCAGCTGAAGCCGAGCACCCGGTCTCCCCACGCGGCCCGCATTTCACCGTCCGGATCGTCGACGACGGTATCCTGGCCGTCGATCACCAACGTCGCACGCCTCGGTTCGACGTACAGAGGCCAGTGCTTGCCGCCGTCGAGAGTTGCGGGAACACCGTGACGGGCGAACGCTACCCACCGTTTCATCACCCTGGCCGAGACTGCCATCGCCGCCTTGCGGCCACCGAGCCAGAACGTAGGATCCCGGTTCAGGGTACCGAAATTGCCGAAGACGTACGGCAATTCGGTTGCGTGGCCGGCTCCGATCCGAGCCGCCTTCAGCATGGGTGTCGCATGATCGAACCGATACATCCAGACCTGCGAGTGTCTGCTGTGTGCGTCGGCGATCCACAGGCTCGGCATCTTGAAACCGGCGTCCCGTGACATGGCCAGTGCACCAGCGGTTTTGGACCGATCCGGATAGGCAGACATGATTTCGGCGACACGGAAAGCCGGCAGTTCCGCGTGGTCGTTCGCGATCGCCCTGAACATTTCGGAGACGGTGTCCGAGGTTACGGGCATCAGCGGCGACTTCATCAGGCGAAATATCGACGCCTCGTCGTGGTTGGTTCCGATGATCATCGGGATGCGGTGCGCAAAGCCCTTCTGGAACGCTGCAACCGGGTAACGCGGAACTATGTCGCCATCGACGACGGGGGCGATGCCCAACGTTCCCGGCACCTTCGTCGGAACTTCGTAGCACAGCGTGTCACCGGCCTCGACGACACGCATGAAGTCGATGGACTCGAGTTCGTGCACTCGGTCCGGCGTGATGTCGAGCAGTTCCAGAAATCGCGACGCCACCTGCGCTGCACGTTCGGGCCCGTACACCGATGTCGCCGGGGCGCTCTGCACGATGGCGCGGTGGAAGAGTCCCTCGGCTTTCGGCGACGTCATCAGCGTCGTCACCGACGCACCGCCGGAGGATTCGCCGAACACCGTCACGTTGGAGGAGTCACCGCCGAACGACTCGACACACCGCTGGACCCATTCCAGCGCGGCGATCATGTCGCGAAGACCGAGATTCGACTCGAAGACGGTGTCGTCCGTCGAGAACGACGACAGATCGAGAAAGCCGAAGGCCCCGATTCGATAGTTGACGGTCACGACGACCAGATCGCCGACTTCGGCGAGGTTGCGCCCGTCGTAGACGCTCTGCGCTGCAGACCCGAGCGAGTACGCGCCGCCGTGGATCCAGACCATGACCGGCCGCGGAGTTCCGTCGGGCTCGGGCGCCCACACGTTCACCGACAGGCAGTCCTCCGACATCGGAATGTCGGGGTCCATCGGGACAGGATTGTCGAGTCCTTGCGGAGCGACCGCGCTGAACTTGCGGCAATCCAACGGCTCCGACCACGGCTCGACCGGGCGCGGAGATCGGAATCGATGGTCGGCGTCGGGTGCCGCCGCGTACGGGATGCCCTTCCAGGCGTACACGGTGCCGTCCAGATAGCCGACCACCTCCCCGTAGGGCGTGTGCACTCGGCATGTCGCGTCACTCATGGCACCTCCTTGATTGCTCGACGAACGCCAACGTACCAACTCCGGATGAGCGACCTCGTTGTTTATGCTGGCAGGATGAACCGACTGCGGGCATACGGTGGCTCAGCGTGTGCTTTCTGCGCGGTACTTCTCGCCGGCTGCAGCTCCGCCGTCGACGGCACTGCAACCGCGCCACTCGCGACCGTCGACACCGATCCACCGTCTGTTGTCCGCACTACCAGCCCGACACCGAGCACGACAGGGACACCGAGCAGTAGTTCGTCGCAACCTTCCCGTACCACCACCACCGCTCCGCCCACCGCCGAACCCTCGCGATTCGAAGGCAGCGACGGTTTCTACTACTTCACCTCTCCCAGTGGAAAATTCGAGTGTGCGGTGTTCGTCACCGACACATCGATTGCCGGCTGCCACGGAGAATTTCCGTCGACCGCTCCCCGCGTCGAGGGCAGCAGCGCTCCTGATTCGCGGGTCGCTCCGAACACCATCGAGCTGACCGCCGGGTCACCTGCCCGATTTCTCAGCTCGGGCGATCCCCGCTTCCACAGGTTCGACGGCACGGCACGCGCACTGCCGTACGGCGAGACGCTGTCGATTCCGGGCTCGGGCAGCTCGAACGGGGTGATGTGCCGGGTCGAGGAAAAGACCGGCGTCAGCTGCTCGGACCAGGTAGGTCACGGATTCACCGTGTCGGACTCGGCGTTCGAGCTGAAGTAGCTCACGTCGTTCTCGACCCCTCGCTCGGGCGATTGCCTCCGGCCATCTGTGCTCACGCACGGGCCTCCAGGCGCGATGATGTATGGTCGGCGATGTTCTGACACGGGGTGCGTCCGCACATGCGGATGCTGAGATCACACCCGTCGAACCTGATGCAGGTAATGCTGACGAAGGGATGTCGAGGCGATGACTACGCCTATGCACTCGGTGGACTCTGTCCGCCATACGGATCGATTGTGGGAAGCAGCGGCCGATTTGCGCGCCGCAATCGACGACTTGAAATTTCTGCGGTTGCTCGGCGACGGCTCCTTGCCGCTCGACGCGTTCCGTACCTATATCGAGCAGGACGAGCTCTACCTGGCCGGATACGCCAAGGCACTGTCGATCCTCGCCTCGAAAGCGCCCGATGCGACAACCGCGGCGTTCTGGGCCACCTCGGCGGCCGGCGCCGTCGAGGAAGCGACACTGCACCACTCGCTACTGTCGAGCGAAGTACTGCCCAGCCATGGCTCACCCGCCGAACACTCCTCGGCATGCTTGGGATACGTCTCGTACCTGATTGCCACGGCAGCGACGGAGCCGTACGCGGTTGCGGCAGCGGCAGTTCTGCCGTGTTTCTGGATCTACGCCGACGTGGCCGTCCGACTGTCAGGCGCCGCCAGGGAAGTACTGCTGGCGGACCCCGAACATCCCTATGCGCGTTGGGTTTCGACCTATGACTCCGAAGAGTTCCGCACTGTCGTCGACCGCGCGCGCAGACTCGTCGACGAGGCAGCGGCGCTCGCGACCGAGGCCGAGCGCGAGTCGATGATCCGGTCCTTCGTCTCTGCCACTCGATACGAGCTGATGTTCTGGGACACCGCATTGCATCCGACGCCGTGGCCGGTGTCGCTGTGAGAAGACTATTCGCTTTGTCCGTCGCAGCGGTGTCGATCGTCGCTCTGTCATCCTGTGCACAGACGAACGATTCGGACACCATCCGGTTCGCCCTGGACTGGACGCCGAACACCAATCACACCGGACTGTATGTGGCTCTCCAAGAGGGCTTCTTCGCCGACGCCGGACTCGACGTCGAGGTGCTTCCCTACAACAACACCTCACCGGACACACTCGTGGATTCGGGCAATGCCGAGTTCGGCATCAGCACTCAAAGCTCTACGACCTTCGCGAAAGCCGCAGGTGCGCAGATCATCTCGGTGCTCGCGCCGCTGCAACACTGGGCAACCGCGATCGGCGTACGCGCCGACCGCGACGACATTCCCAGCCCGAAGGCACTGGACGGCAAGGTGTACGCCGGGTTCGGCGATACCGGTGAACAAGCCGGCCTACGGCAGATCATCCAGAACGACGGTGGCACCGGCGAATACGAGACCGTGGTGCTCGGCACCTCTGCCTACGAGGCCGTGTACTCGGGCACTGCAGACTTCACCGTGTCGTACCTCGCATGGGAAGGCCTCGAAGCCGAACACAGCGGGACGCCGATGAAGTACTTCGAGAGCACGGACTACGGCTTCCCCGACGCGTACGCAATCACGATCAGCGGGAACGAGAACTGGCTTGCCGACAACCCTGAGGAGGGAAAGAAGTTCGTCCAGGCGTTGCAGCGCGGATACCAGTTCGCCGCCGACGAACCGGAGCGCGCCGCTCAGGACCTCATCGATGCCAACCCCGGCACGTTCACCGACGAGTCCTTGGTGTTCGAGAGCCAGCAGATGCTGGCCGAGAAGTACATGAAGGACGCAGCGGGCACCGTCGGCGGTCAGAATCTCGACAAGTGGACCGAATATTCGAAATTCCTGTACGAGAACGGTGTTCTCGTCGACGAAGGTGGAAATGCGCTCGACACCGAGCCCGATTGGTCCACCTACTTCACCGATGAGTACCTCAGCGGTCAGTAGCACGGCGGTCGGCGTGGCCGAACCGGCCGGCCAGGCCGACCGTCGTCTCGGTGCCGCCATCCGATTCGCCTTGCCGTCCGCGACGATTGTTCTCGTACTCGTCGTTGCATGGCAGGTCTACGTCACGGTCAGCGGCATCAGGCCACAAGTACTGCCGTCGCCGTCGCGCATCGTCAGTCAGGGTTGGGCGCATCGAGAGGCCATTGCCGAGAACGCCGCAGCAACGGTGCAGGTGACGATCGTCGGATTCGCAGTGTCATTGCTCGTGGCGTGGATTCTCGCCGTCGCAGTCGACTTCTCTCCGTGGCTGCGACGGGCGGTAGTTCCTCTGTTCGTGGTGTCGCAGACGCTGCCGATCATCGCTATTGCTCCGCTGCTGATCATCTGGTTCGGTTTCGGACTACTGCCAAAGATTCTCGTGATCGCGCTGGCGACGTTCTTTCCGATGGCCATCGGGCTCATCGAAGGATTCGCCGCAGCCGATCGCGATGCCCGTTCCCTGTTGGCGAGCATGGGAGCAAGCCGCTGGCAGCAATTTCGCTATGTCCGACTGCCATCGGCAATGCCGCGGTTCTTCACTTCGCTCCGCATCGGGGTCACCTACGCGGTCGTCGGCGCGATATTTGCCGAATACGCAGGCGCAAGTGCCGGACTCGGCATCTACATGAGCCAGCAGAAGAACTCGTTTCGAACCGATCTCGTGCTGGCCGCGGTGCTCGTGACCGCGGTGATCAGCGTGACGTTGTTTCTGCTGACCTACGCCGTCGAGCGCATGGTCGCACCGTGGGCTCTGGAAACTCGAACTCCGGAAGAACGACCGCGATGAGCCGAGTGCACGTATCGGATCTCACCAAGTCCTTCGGCGGGCGCGACGTACTCGCCGGCGTGAACTTCGATGTCGAAGCCGGCGAATTCGTGTCGGTGATCGGACCGAGCGGGTCGGGTAAGAGCACGATCTTCAACATGCTCGCCGGCCTGGACACCCCGGACTCGGGCGTCGTCGATGCACCGGAGAGCGCGTACATGCCACAGAAGGACCTGCTGTTTCCGTGGCGAACGGTGCTGGACAACACGACTCTGGGTCTGGAAGTTCGGGGCGTACCGAAGAAGAAGGCCAGGGAAATGGCGCTCGCACTGTTTCCTACCTTCGGGCTGGACGGGTACGAGAAGGCACGGCCGTCGGAGATGTCCGGCGGCATGCGCCAGCGCGCGGCAATGCTCCGCACCGTCGTGCAAGGCCACGACCTACTGCTTCTCGACGAACCCTTCGGTGCACTCGATTCTTTGACGCGCACCAGCATGCAGCGCTGGCTTCAGGACATGTGGCTCGAGTACGGGTGGACGGCACTCATGATCACCCACGATATCCGTGAGGCCGTGTACCTGTCCGATCGAGTGATCGTGTTGTCGGACAAACCTGCACGCGTTCGACGCCAAGTTGTGGTTCCGCTACCGCGGCCACGTGATCCTCTGATCGTCACGACACCGGAGTTCGCTGCCGTCGAAGCCGAGCTGATGGATGTACTGATCAACACCTCGCACTGATGTCCGCCGTACACGAAAACTAGGCGACGCAGGGAACCCCGCCGTCGACGTAGATGCCGGCCGGCGCCGAGTCCCCATCGGAGCGAGGAGCCGGGTCGGCCTCGGCGCTTTGAGTCTCGTTGGGCTGCATCGGGTCCGCCGGCGGGTCGAGGATGACTGCGGTGTCGGTGCGGAGCCGGTCGACGTCGACGATGTTGACGTCCTGCCCGTCCACCGTCTCGTACCCCTCCACGGGGAGCGTGTAGAAGTCTATGTTCCCGTCCACGACGCTGCCAGCGCCGGAGATCAGGGATACTGGGTCGAGCCCACTGTCGATGCCCTGCGTGTCAGGGTGAGGTGAGTCCACTGGTTCATAGCAACCCGGCCTGATGCAGGGCGAGATACGGATCGACACACATCATGACCATCA
>NZ_LVCV01000114.1 GCF_001647195.1 Rhodococcus sp. EPR-157
CAACAAACCCGCCGAACCAGCCGACACCGACCAGAAGCAACATTCGGTAGCGGCCTAACACCCACTGGACTCACCCGCCTTGACAAATTCCGACCAACCCGGGAAGTCTGCCGAACTTCACTCGCTTCGAGAGCTTCCGACTCGACGAACCCATCGATCTCACAGTCACGGTCGCCACCACCGAGGACGTGTGGGCCCTCGTCGTGGACTGGACCTCGCCACATCTGCGCGTCGACTCCGAGGAACTACGACTGGCAAGACTCGTCGACGCAGCTGCTCGCTCCGTCGTCTTCCGGCCCAACATCGCAACCGCATTCACCCTCGGCTACTACCCGATCCATCTCCACAATGAAGTCGGCCGCCGAGCAGCATCGCTGACAGCAACGATGCGACCCGGCATCGTCGGCGAGGGAGTTCTGATCACGATCACCCAGGCCGCCCGATGAGCACGACACCAACCCAAGCTCCCCTTGACGGATACCGCTCATTGCGCGATGCCCCGTCGCTGGCTCCCCGCCGCATCCCGTGGATCCGCAACAGCGTCCTCTGCGGAACCGGCGGCATGGTGTCCGCGGTCTTGGGGCCGATGATAGGGCTCGACACCGCGATTGCACTGAGCGGAACAGCCGCCGGCGTCGTCGCGGCAGCGAGCATCGGCTACAACGGCTACAGGACCACGATCCGCGCCGAAGAGACCGACCGAGCCATCGAACAGCTCTGCAGACTCACCGGCACAGCGCCGACACGCGATGTCCTCTCTGCTGCCCGCTGGAGCGGCCAGTGGCCCGGCAGACCGGGTCGGATCACCGTTCGATACCAGTCGGCCGCCTTGCTTCTCGATGATCAATGGCTCCCGCGGGTCGTCGAACTTCTGTCCCAGCAGAGCTGGGGCCGGTACCGAATCCAGAAACACAACGCACGCAAACTCCGGCTCGTTCTCGTTCCGGACACTCGGCTCAGCACCGAAACACACGAGGCACCCGAACTCGTGAAAGCCAAGCGCACGATCCTCGCGCTCCTGGGTCCGACCGGAACCATCACCGAAGTCGAGACGGACACTGAGACCGGAGATTTGCAAGCAATCGAGGCCATCCACGAAGTTGGGCACAAACTCGCCCCCGAGGGTTACCGGGCCCGCATGGAGCGCGTGGTGAGCGTCAACCTGCCCGGACGGTGGCGCGCACGCTGGAATCTCGAAACGGACTGGGTGCGTTTCGAGGTCCGACCGAGCTTCCCGAAAAAGCTGTACAACCCTGCTGGACTCACGGATACGAAGCACTACGCTGTCGAGGACCTCGCCCACACCGACTACGACTCCGTCGAGATCTCCTACGGCGAAGACGAGGACCGAAACCCCATGGTGTGGCGGCCGGCAATTGATCCACACTTTATGTTGGTCGGCGCATCCGGAACGGGAAAGACAGTCACCGCCCACACGGTGCTCACCCAACTCACTGCGCACGGCTGGCCGGTATGGGTCGTCGACGGAAAAGGCGTCGAGTTCCTCGGCTTCCAAGACTGGCCCAACGTCCAGATCGTTGCCAGTCATATGGAGCACCAAGTCGCGGTGATCCACCGATTCTGGAAGCTCATGGAAACCCGCTACTCACTGATTGTGAACGGGCAGGCCACCGAGAGCGATTTCGAGCCGGTCGTTCTGTTCATCGACGAGTACGCGGACTTCCGCGGCAACCTGCTCAATTGGTACGCAGGGATCAAAGGCAAAGGAGATCCCACCAAGCCGCGCACGCTCCAAGAGGTGGCATCGATCGGACGTAAGGGTCGAACTGCAAAGTGCCACATGGTGCTGGGAACGCAACGTCCGGACGCCGAGTACTTCGGCGGAGACATGCGAGACAACTTCCGACAGCGCGTGTCGATGGGCCGATTGAGCCCTCAAGGCGCGCTGATGATGTGGGAATCCGCCACAACCGGCGTGGCGATTCCCCGTGGGTGCCGTGGGCGCGCGACGAGCGTCAACGACCACAACCAAGCTGTCGAGATCCAGACGTACTTCACCCCTGACCCTCGCAAGACCGCGCCTGGAACCGAAGCCGCAGCGGTGCTCGAACGCCTGCGGCCACGGGACGTCAGTCACGAGCGTCTGGTCATCCTCGACCCCGACCCGGGCGGCACCGACGACGGTGAAGAAGAAGTTCGATTCCATCACGTCGCCGGCGCTCCGTGGGCCCGAGCGGCGGACCATCCGAACCTCGACCCGGTGGCCAAACGGAAGAGCCGTGCGGACAGTGCAACCGCACGACGTGCGTCGTCGCCGATGGCGATGCTCAACCTGGACACCCCGCTGATCCCTCAGCCCGACCAGGCCGCACCTTCGATGAGCAAAGACCCCGCCGGCGAACCTGCATCGCATATCGACCGATCCCACCTGCAGGTGGTTCCCGACGTCGAAGTCGACGATTGGGAAGGCTACGGCGAACCAGAAGATGCAGCCCCGGCAGACCTCGTGGCCGGCGACCTGGTTCTTCTCGACGAGGACACCGGCGACTGGGCAGTACTGGACACCGACCCCGACATCTACGGCGACGACTCCGGTGACGATCTGGTCGGCCTGACGTGGCGCGGTGACAACGACGCCGAGGGAGTTCTCGATCTGCCGATCGACACAACCGTCCAAGTACGCCGCCCAACCGATGTCGCGATCTGAATCTCTACCGACGCGGTCCAGCAGGAAGAGGAGCAACCACATGTCAGAACACAGCAACAGAGGCGGCGCACTGTCCGACAGTGACCAGATGGCGCTGTTCTGGATAGTCCCGATTGCAATCACGGTGGCTCTGGGATCGGCAGGCCTGTGGTGGTCGAAGGCCATCACCTGGCTGGTCGGCCACTCGATCTTGATCGCAGCCGACGCCTCACCGATCGTGCGGATACCGGCAGCGCAGGGCGCCGGTCTCGACGGCCGCAGGGTGATCATCGCGATCGCGATCGTCATCGCAGTAGTTGCAATCAGCGTCAGCGCAGGCAAGGCCGCCCATTCGGCACGGCAGGTTCGACCACAGAAAGGTGACCGGGGATGAGAACGACAGCAACGAGCAGCCGCCGGGCGGCGCTCCGGGCGATCGCGAGCCGAGAGTCGTTGACGATGCCGATCGGTCAGTGCGTCCGCGACAACAGCTGGGCCAAGCGAGAAGCTGCGATCTCGGAAACGCTGCAGTCCCGAGTTCCTCGCCGCGACCGCCGCCGATCAGCCTTCGCTGCTGCAGCAGAGCTGCTCGACTCATGCCAGATCTGCCCGCTTGCAGCCTTCGTCTCCTGCAGGAAAAGAGCAGTCGCAGATAGCTACACCGGTGTCGCGGCGGGTGGGCTGTATGACAAGGGAGATCTCGTCACCGAAGAAAAACGACCCAATGGTCTGGACGCGCTGACGCACGTCGAGGTAGTCTCGCCCTCATCTGATGTGCGGTCTGACCAACCGCATCAACTGAAAAGAGATGCACCATGACTTATGTAGACGTGGCTTCGCGTACGCCAAACAATCTTCTACCCGCACTGCGTGCTGCAGTGGCCGATGGCAATACAATCGAAGGTGGCCGGAATGCCGGTTCATGGAGTTGCTCGACTGCGTCGGAGGGTGGTTCCCGAGACGCACCGAGCGACGGCAGCGGCAGCGTGCTTGCACAGCGCCGCTCCGCTCCCGCGGCGAGATCCAACAGAACATCTCGCCGCGGGAGTACCGCATCGGTGTCGTCCGGACCAGCTCGCAGACACCTCCTCGCCTTGCGGGTCGGAGGCATGCCGGACGACATGATTCTTGAGCTCACCAATCTAGGTAGCGCCGACCTTGCGTCGCTGTCGAGCTTCAAACGCACCGAAACGACCTACGGGATCGCAAAGGCGATACTTGCGGTGACGTTCCACCCGTCTCATGGACGAGTGATGACACTTGGCGTCGGTCCCCAGCGACGCATACGTGCACTCGTTGCGATGGGCTACTCCGTGCACGCACTGGCCGACTTCACCGGGTTGACGGTGCAGAAGCTGTCGACGTTGCCATCGGATCAGCTCGTGCCGACCGCGGTCTGGCATGTGATCAATGATGTCTACGAACATCTTTCGATGATTCCCGGTCCGGACGAGCAAGGACGTGACGCAGCTCGTGAGCAAGGTTGGGCGACTCCGCTCGCATGGGACGACGACGAAATCGATAACCCCCGAGCCCGTCCACACTCCCCTCGGGGCATCCTCGGTGTCGACGACGCCGCGGTCTACCGCAGGCTGTGCGGAGACAGGAAGCCTTCGCTGACATTGGCCGAACAGGAAGTAATCGTCGGAATCGCAGTCCAACGCCGCTGGTCCGGCGAGCGCCTCGGCGACGTGCTCGGGATCGAACCCGGCTCGGCGACACGGAAGGTCGATCGCTATCGTCTTCGCATGTCCGCGCTCGATGCGCGTTCGCAGAATGAGCGAGAGTCCAATGTCGCGTAACGACTACCTCAGAATTCTGGCGGCAGGATTGGCCGCGGTCGGTGTCTGGTCCGGTTACTCACGGCTGCTGCAAATCTTCGAGACCGGCTCATGGGTATCTCATGCTGTTCGCCTTCTCCCGATCGCGCTGATTGCAGTTCTAGGAGCAGGCTTGGCGTCTGCACTGCGGCCGACGGTCGTTGCAGTGTGTGCGCGAGCGGCCATCTCCATGAACGAGGCCTCGCTGACATCGCGCCTTCCCAGCATCATCACAGGAGCCGTGTGGGGCGGAATTGCCACGACGATGTTCGTAGGCGGAAGTTCGGCGACGGCCGCCTGGTTGTTCCTTGCTGTACTCGCACCCTGGATTGTGTGGATCGACATACGTGTGCAGCGGATACCCACTACGTTGGCGTACCTCGCCGCGGGGGGGACCGCAGCGACGACCATCGTCACCGGTGTCGTCGACGACACCGGTGAAGTAACCGTCCGTGCGCTCGCTGCAGGCGCTGCAGCGGGAGCAACCTTTTTCGTCCTAGCGGTCCTGCTCCGCGGTGGAATCGGACTGGGCGACGCACGACTGGTGGTTTCGCTCGGTATGGTCCTCGGCTACGCGGGTTGGATCACACTGCCCGCAGCGCTGGTGTTCGCAATCCTCGCGGCCTTCGTCGGGGTGGTCCTCGCACGAATGATCCGGATGATTCGATCCGAGCCCGCGCAGTCACATATTGCGCTGGGCCCCTTCCTCGCACTCGGCTCCGTACTCGCCCTCGCTGTGTCCTGAAGTCACAGCACTCAGAACCCAACAACCCCGCCACTCGACAGAAGATTCTCGAAGAGGTGATGGACACAGTGCCCAAGACACAGCAGACCGCGTGGACGATCGGCCTTACGTCGGTCGTCGTCGATGCGGCAGTTGCGCTCGTGACGATCAACGATGAGCGACCCGAGGCGCGCAACGATCCACCGCCTGCACCGCAGGTCTTTCGCGACGTCATCACCGTGGCGAATCTTCTCGACACCGTGCCAATCGTCGCCGACCCAACATCGATGGAGGAATGGCCCGATCAGGCGCACTGGCAAGGCACCGGTCGGCCAGCGACGAGTGAACGAGGATGCGACGTCAAGACCACCGCGTTGGCAGCAGCGTTAGAGGACGTCACGTTCAGGCCAGGATCAGCTGATTACATTGTGGCGCAGGGTAGTTTGCATGACCCATACACCGGATTGACGGTCGAGTACGACTCTGCGTCGGGGAATCGTTCTGTATCGGTCGATCACATTCATCCGTTGAACACCGCCTGGGTACTGGGTGCGTCGACATGGGCACCCGAACAACAGAGCTGCTTCGTGAACGACGTCCAACGCAACCTGATCGTCGCTGACGCCCGTGCGGTGGGGGACAGAGCGAACCGTGGCCTCGCCCAATGGCTCCCGCCCAGCCAGAACTTCGCCTGCACGTTCGCGGCGAAATACCTCCGCGTTGCGCAAGCCTACGACCTGCCGATCACACGCGGTGACGCCATCGCAGCGGCACAAGTCTGCGGGCTCAGCGAGGACGCGGGGTTGGGCTCGGCAGACACACCGAACTGATAGTCCCGTACCACCAACGACCGCTCCCTGATGAATGAAAGCTATTCCGGCACAACATGAAAGAAGGACATTATGCCCAAGATCGCCGATCAGGCCGACGCCACCACTCGCGAGATTCTCGGACCGCAGTTCGCTGCGATGCGCAACCTCGTCAACGCAGTCGAAAGCAACCGCGAGAAGGCCGAGGCCCTGGCCAAGGCGCAGGACGAACACACCGAATCCACATCGGCAGTTGTCGACGCATACGACGCCGCGAAGGCGGCGGGATTCACCACCGGACAGCTGAAGAACGGTGGCTATGTTCGCCCCTCACTCAAGGCTGCATCGAAGCCCGCCATCAAGAGGACCGCTGTGCCCGCTGAGCAGGCAGCATCGGCAGATGCCGGCGGCGACGAGGAACCCCGTCTGCAGGCGGGTGAGAAGTCCACCGACGACCAGCACGGGTCAGAGCACCACGACATGGACCGTCAGGACGGACGCAGTGATCACGACGCCCTCGCGAGCTGACCGTCAGTCCACCCGACCAAGAAGGAGGGCCGAGCGATGAGTCTCGACCGAACCGAAGAAATCACCCACATCGAGCTTGCGTGCGACGTCTGCGCCCTGCAGCCGCGTCCCGATGGTGCGCCGGCGGTCCGGGGTGCACGGTGGGCGGTTGCGCTGAAGGACTGCTGCGCCGCTGGCAGGCTGCGGGCACATCTCGTAT
>NZ_LVCV01000115.1 GCF_001647195.1 Rhodococcus sp. EPR-157
GGGAGCCGGAGCCGAAGCACGTAATATTCGCTGCGCCAAAAGGACTCGACGCCCGCTGGACGGCCTCATTGTGCGCCTCGACGGCAACGGTCGAATTCGGCGATCGGCAGGAAAGCTATGCGCGAAGCACTGAAAGGTTCGAGGGGCGAAGGGGCCCGCGAAAGCGTTGACGGCCTGCATAATCCACGTTGCTACTATCGACGATAGTAGATTGTGTAGTATGACGACATACGGACTGCTTCGGCACGAACGAGACGGAGGTGCAGGGTGCAGCGGGTGGCGACGCGCTGGTTCCTACTGGCGATCATCGTCATCGTGACAGTCGTTGGAGCGCTGGCATTGTGGCCTCAAGATCCCTCATCCCAGTCGGTGGGACCAGCAGGATCGACACCTCACGTCGAGGACGAGGATCTCCCGTCGGCGATGCTCGCTACCCGTGCTGCCCTCGATCCGTGCCCGACCTCACCGATTCCGCCCCCCGCAACTGGCGAGCTCGTTGGTACGTCCGCGAGATGCCTGGGAACTTCGGACATATCCGATCTGGGGGCCTCCCTGGCCGGGCAACCCACATTGCTCAATGTCTGGGCGTCGTGGTGCGGTCCGTGTAGACAAGAGATTCCGGTTCTGGCCCAGTACGCCGCGGAACCGGATGCCGTTCGCGTCGTCGGTCTCAACGTGCAAGACAATGCTGACGCGGCATTGAGCCTGCTCACCGAGCTGGGGGCGCACTATCCCTCGTTCGACCAGGCTGACGCGGCGTTGCAAATACTTACCGCGCCCCCTGTCCTGCCCTTGAGTTTTTTGGTCCAGAGCGATGGGACGATCGAGCGCATCACCTCGACTCCGGTGTTCTACAACCCAAGTCAGGTACGGGACGCGGTGACAGCGCTTAGGCGCTGATATCGCAACAGCAACAGCAACAGCGGCAGCAACGCGGTGAGGATCGAACGCCCACCGGCGGACGGACTTCTACAGAATTGGGAGATGTGTATGACCGGGCAGCGGACAGGTGCGTCCTCGCTCACGCGCCGCAGCTTTCTCGCGCTGAGCGCGGGCGGAACGAGCGCCGTCGTGTTGGCGGCATGCGGCAATGGCTTGTCCGCAGCGACAGTCGTCGGGCCGGACTCCGATGTGGTTGGAAAGGCCGAGGATGCGCGCCGCTCGGCCGCCGGCAGACAAGTCGATATCTCCTTGAGCGCTCAGTCCAGCACGATCGACCTCGGCGGAGTGCAGGTACAGACGTGGACCTTCGGCGACAGGCTCCCCGGTGCCGAGATTCGCCTGAGCCGAGGTGATGTATTGCGCGCACAGCTCGACAATCGTCTGGCGCAGGAGACGACGATCCATTGGCACGGAATTGCCTTGCGCAATGACATGGACGGAGTACCGGGCCTGACTCAGCCGGCTGTGGCTTCCGGTGACTCGTTTGGTTACGACTTCACCGTGCCCGACGCGGGCACGTACTTCTTTCACCCTCACGTCGGTACCCAACTTGACCGAGGACTGTATGCACCGTTGATCGTCGAGGACCCCGCCGACGGCTCGGACTACGACCTCGAAGCCGTCCTAGTCCTCGACGACTGGCTCGACGGAATAGCCGGCGACCCCGATCAAGAACTCGAACGACTACGCAGCGAGGGTATGTCGATGGGTGGCATGTCGATGAGCGCGCCCACCGCCCAGGCGCCATTGGGCGACGACACCGGCGACGTGAGCTATCCGTATTACCTGATCAACGGCAAGATTGGGGCCGACCCCATCGTGCTCGGCGGACGGCCAGGCCAGCGACTGCGCCTGCGCATCATCAACGCAGCTGCCGACACGGCCTTCCGTTTCGCAGTGGGGGGGCATCCCCTCACTGTTACTCACAGCGACGGATTTCCTGTTCAGCCCGAACAGGCACAATGCTTGTTGATCGGGATGGGAGAGCGTTACGACGCAATCATCACCTTGCAGGACGGGGCGTTTCCGATTGTCGCCGCCGCGGAAGGTAAGGACGGGAGCGGGTTTGCTGTGTTGCGTACCGGGACAGGCGCCGCGCCGCAATCGTCAATCCGGCCTGCCGAACTCTCTGCAGCCCCGGTGATGGCTGATCAACTGATGTCGCTCGATACGGTCCGCCTGCCCGCACGTGAGCCGGATCGCACGTACGACATCGCTCTCGGGATGGAGATGAGCGGGTACACCTGGACGCTCAACGGTGAGACGTACGAGCAGCACACTCCCCTCGACGTTCGCGAAGGCGAAAGAGTACGACTTCGTTTCGTCAATGCCACCATGATGTTTCATCCCATGCATCTGCACGGGCACACCTTCGAGGTTGTCAATGGCGCCGGATCGGGTCCACGGAAGGACACATCGCTGGTCTTGCCGAACCAAACTGTCGAAGTCGACTTCGACACCGACAATCCCGGCCAGTGGCTTCTGCACTGCCACAACCTCTATCACGGGGAAGCGGGAATGATGACGTCGGTCTCCTACCTGGCGTGAGCCCACGGCCGCATTCTCATTCGAGGCATGCACGGTCTCGGACCAGGTGCTCGCTACCGAAGGATCGCGCAGCTGGCTCGTTCGACGGATAGAGTGAACACGCGTCTAGGAGGGCACACATGCAGGGTTTAGGAGAGCTCGAAGCTCTGGTGATGGACGTAGTGTGGAATACCAGCGCCGCAGTCCGGGTTCGCGATGTCATCGACCATCTCGAGGACGGTCGGGAACCGGCATACACCACGATCCAGACGGTGCTCGACAATTTGCACCGTAAAGGCTGGGTACACCGACAACGCAACGGACGGGCATATTGGTACGAGGCCACCCAAAGCCGAGAAGAAGCTGCCTCCGACGCCTTGCGGATACTTCTCGAATCGACCGGCGACCCCACGAGCGTGCTGCTGCACTTCGCCCGCGGCGCCTCCGATGACGAATCGAAGGTGCTCACTCGCGGTCTGAAAGAGCGTAAGAGGTGACTGCCGTTCTGCTGTGGGCCCTCGGCGGGCTGGTGGTCGCGGCTGCCGCGCCATTGCTGGTGAGGTCGATGATCGCGAGAGGCATCGATGCGCACGTCACCCTCCTCACGTGGTCCGCTCTCGTTGCGGGCACCTTGGTCAGCATCGCGGTACCGGTTGTGCTCAGTGCGATCCCCAGTCACGGGGGCGTGACGACCCTGGTCGACATCGCGCACCAATGCTGGCTCGCCATTCACGGCGACATGCCCGCCCGTATCGAAGCAATTGTCGGGATTGTCGGGATTGCGGTGCTGGGCTGCGGCGCAATCCGCTGGATCATCCACCTGACGCGCACAGTGCGTGAGCGTCGACAATTGTACGAGCGGCACATCGATCTGCTGCGCATCATCGGCGGAGGCGACGCATTTTCCGGTTCGACCCGGCCAGCGTCGACACTATGGCTCCCATTGGATAGTCCGCTCGCGTACAGCGTCGCGGGACGACCGGCGATGGTCGTGGCCAGTGAAGGGCTCCGTACACAGTTGGAGCCTGCGGAGGTCGCGGCGGTCCTCGCACACGAACATGCGCACATCGATGGCCGGCATCATCTGCTCGTAGGCATTGCCGAGTCGGTGGCCTATGCGTTTCCGTGGCTGCCGATCATGCGGGAATCGCCTTCACTCGTACGAGCTCTCGTCGAACTCGACGCGGACGCTCGTGCGGCACGCTCACACGGACGAGACCCTGTGCGGCGCGCCCTGACTTCGCTGCACCCGCACCCTGTTCCTCTGCCCGCACTCGGGATGGTCTCGGACACCACCGCTGTGCGGCTCGATCGTCTCGCCGTGGACCAAGTGATCCCGCATGCGCCCTTCCGGTGGGCGCGGGCGTTCGCCGCGTGCACCGCCGTTGCCCTGCCCGCGTTACCAGTACTGGCCCTGCTGGGGGCCATGACGTTGGCATCCTGCGCAGTGGGATGAGACGAACTGCGGCACTGAAGGTCACGTTCGCTCGCCCGCCGTACTCGCCCTCTGCTATCCGGTGCGGGAAGCGATCATCATGAAACCGATGAGCGCGAGGACCATCGCCATCGGATAGCCGACCGCGAGATCCTGCCATCCGGCGCTCGGAAGAAACCGAAGCTGCCCGAGATGAGCGCAGAAGTGGACTGCACAATCGGTCACCCAGGTTGGGTGTTCGGAGGCTGCGATGGGATGCGGACAAGTTCGACGTCGAGGCTGGTGTCCTGACCGCGTCGGCCGAGCAGTGGGAGCAGGCACGGTCACGGTTCGCAGTGCTCAGCGAGTTGATGAATCGATCCTCGATGGGTACCGCAGTGGTCGAGGATGCAGCACAACAGTTGGGGGTCTCGCCCCGGCGGGTGTACGTGCTGTTGTCCAGGCTCCGGAATGAGGGAGGGTCGGTCACCGATCTGTTGATCTCCGCTCCTGCAGGCGGACGCGGGAGCTCCCGCGTGCCGGCCGAGGTGGAAGAAGTGATCGCCGAGCACATCGACCGTGAGTAATTCTGGCTCGCCAGAAACTCAGTGTCGCTGCACTGCATCGTCGTATCGCGCTGCCTGTCACCGCGCTGGACTCCCGATCCCAGCCCGCAACACAGTCGATGCTCGGATCACAGCGATGCACCCGGGCCGCGTCACACGCTCACGTGACGGACCGGACGCCGCCCGATCGCGGCAATCCGCTGGCAATGTCCCGCCGCCGGTGACGGCCGTTCTCCAGCAAGTCCAGATCGATCACACCGTGGTCGATCTGATGATCGTCGACGAATACGACCGTGCCGATCGGACGTCCTTATCTCAGGATTGCCATCGATGTCTTCAGCCGCTGCGTGCCAGGATTCGTCGTCACACTCGATCCGCCGTCCGCAGTGTCGGTCGGGTTGTGTCTGGGTCGGGTGTGCTCGGACAAAAGCGTATGGATCGACGCTCTGGGCCTCGGCGCGGATGTGCGGTGGCCGATGGCCGGAAAGCCGCACCGCTTGTACGTCGACAACGCCTCCGAGTTCAAAAGTGAAGCGCTACGGCGCGGTTGCGAGCAACACGGCATCGACCTCGGCTACCGCCCACCCGGCCGGCGGCGTTGCTCATCGGGGCGGGAGCTACAGCGGTTTCGATGGTTTCGGTCAACGTGCTCTGGCGGCGTTCCCTGATCCCCTTCCTGCGTCGCGTCGCGGTGCTGTGGACCGGGCTCGGTGCGGCGGCATTGGCGATGGCGGTCCTACGTCCGGCTCGTGCGCGCGTGAAGGCGTTGTCGATGGTCGCGGTTGCCTGCGTGGCGATCAGCGGCGCTGCGCAGGTCAACCAACATTTCGGGGCATACCCCACCTTGAGGAGTGCACTGGGGCTGAAGCTGGCGTCACAAGTCGACTTCTCCCAAGTATCAGGGCCCACTTCGGCACTGACCGTCGCGCAACCGGCACTGCCGTTGAGCCAGAGCTGGTTGCCGCCACAGACTATGCCGAGCACGGGAATCGTCTCGACCGTGACCATTCCGGGGTTGGTGTCGGGCTTCGCGGCGCGGGAGGCGTGGATCTACCTACCGCCGGCGTATCTGAGTGTTTCGCGCGCGCAGCTTCCGGTGTTGGTTCTGGTCCCCGGGCAACCGGGGACACCCCGAGACTGGTTTGACGGCGGCTGGTTGGACGCCGTGCTCGACTCCTATGCCAGCGCGCACGCCGGGTCTCGCTACGATCGTCGTGGTGGCCGACCCGCTCGGCAGCCAGCTCGCTCAGACGATCTGCGTGGATTCGGTGGCCGGCAACGCGTTCACCTACCTGTCGGTCGATGTACCCACCTGGATCCGCTCCACGTTGCAGGTCGACCCCGACCCCCCGCCGCTGGGCCGTAGGCGGCAGGTCGGCCGGAGGAACGTGCGCACTGCAACTCGCGGTCAACGCCCCGACCGTGTTCCGACGTTCCTCGACATTTCCGGACGGGACGAACCGACAGTGGGTACGCGCCAACAGACGGTGGATCAGTTCTTCGGCGGCGACCCCGCTGCGTTTTCCGCGACGAATCCCATCGATGTACTCGGGCGCATACGATTCCCGAATACCGTGGGAACCGTCGTCGCGGGCAGCACGGATCGGGTGTACGGCCCGCAGGCGCAGCGAATACTTGCCGCGACCACC
>NZ_LVCV01000116.1 GCF_001647195.1 Rhodococcus sp. EPR-157
TCGTCGTCGACAAGCACGACGGTGCGGTCCGCGCGGTCGAGTACGGAGGCGGCAATCGAGGATCGGTAACCGGATGCACAGTGCACCCACACTTCGCCGGCGGGAACGTCCGCGAGTCGGTGAAGCAGTTCGTGGAGGGGGATGTTGACAGCGCCCGGGATATGGCCGTCCTCGTACTCGGAGTGTTGGCGGGTGTCGAGCACGGTTACCTCACGGTCACCGGCGGCGGCGGCGGCGGCGAGTCCAGCGAAGTCGGACACTTCATAGGACCGCAATTCCCCGTCACCGACGAGCGAGTGAATCTCTCCGACAGCGGAACCGGAGGGGCTGTCGATGCCGATGCGCGCCAACTCTCGGGTGGCTTGTGCAATCTGGTCTGAGTTGTCGCCGAGCAATGTCAGCGGCGCACCCCACTGGTAGAGCCATCCGAGGTAGGTGACGAAGGTGGTGGAAAGTTCGAAGCCGAGGGTCCCCTCGAGGTGTCCGGCGGCGAAGGCGGTGCGTGCTCGTAGGTCGATCACCCACTCTCCGGTGTCGATGCGCCGTCGTAGTTCACCTGGATCGACAGGTTCGGGCGTGGACAGGTCGATCGGGGCCGGCCCTTCGGTGTTGATGACGCCCATGTGGGCGTAGTACGAGGGATACGCGGACAACCCCGCGATCAACTCCTCGACATAGGACTGTTCGTCCTGGGTGAGTGCGGGATTGCTCTGCTGCTGCTCTCCGATGGTGGAGGAATCGCCACTGGTCGGTGTCGCGGAGCAGAAGCTACCGAAACCGTGCGTGGGGTAGACCCCGGCACCGGAGGGGAGTTCGGCGACGATGCGGCGTACCGAGTGGAATTGCGCATGGGTCAGTTCGTCGGTGTGCTCCGAGCCGAGCAGGTCGGTACGGCCGGTGGAACCGTAGAGCATCGAGCCGCCGGTGAAGACCGCGATCGGCTCACCCCCTGCGCGCAATACATAGCTGACGTGGTGATGAGTGTGGCCTGGGGTGTGCATGACTTCAAACGTCATTGCGCCCGCATCGATGACGTCGCCGTCGACGACGCCTCTTCGCTCGTAGTCCACGGGATCACCGTCCGGTACGACGTACTGCGCGCCGGTGGTGCGGGCGAGTTCGAGTCCACCGGTGACGTAGTCGTTGTGGATGTGGGTTTCCAGCACGCGCGTGATCGAGGCGTTCTTCTCCGCAGCCACCGTCTGGACGCGGTCGATGTCGCGTTGCGGATCGATCACCACCGCGGCCCCGTCGTAGCTGATCAGGTAGCTGCGGTCTCCGAGGCTGGAGGTTTCGATGATGGCGATGTCCGGGGCGGTCGTGCTCATACGCGTGCTCCTAGGTGATGTCGGTTCGCTACCTTTCTGGCTCCAGAAAAGGGGCTCAGGCCAGTGCGAGGAAGAGTTTTTCCAGTTCTGCTTCGGTCATGGGCGCCTTGTTGTCGGCGGTCTCGCCGGTCATGCATTCACGCAGGCCGGTGGCGACGATCTTGAATCCGGCTTTGTCGAGGGCCCGGGACACAGCGGCGAGTTGGGTAACGACGTCTTTGCAGTCGCGTCCGTTTTCGATCATGCCGATCACTCCGGCCAGTTGGCCGTGCGCTCGCCGCAAGCGGTTGAGTACCAGTGCGATGCTGTCTTCGTCGCCGATCATGTCGGTCTCCTCGAATCGAGTGTGCGGTGATAGTGATGTCAGATTACCCCTGGGGGCATATTGGTGGTTGGTGACGTGAGGTGTTACGAGAGGACGAGGGTGTCGAGGAGCACGTAGCCGGCGACGGCGAACACCAGGTAGGCGAACCACTGCCGAAGTCTGTCGGTGTCGACGCGGGTGCTGAAGCGTCCGGCCGCCAGTGATCCTGCGATCGCGGCCCCGGCGAACGAAGAGGTGAGAGCCCAGTTGCCGCCGAGCCCGTCGGCTTGAGCGATCAGTCCGGCGGCGGAGTTGGCGACGATGACCACCAGCGATGTTCCGACTGCGACGCTCATTTCGATACCCAACAGCAGCACCAATGCGGGAATGATGAGGAATCCTCCGCCGACGCCGAACAGTCCGGTGAGGACACCGACGCCGAATCCGGTCGGTATGGACCGGGGTGCGCATCGTCGCCAGTTGATCCCGGAATTGCCGGTTCTGCAGGCGGTTCCGACGTCGTCGTTGCTTCGTAGCATGCGCGCTCCGGCGATGATCATGACCAGTGCGAAACCGATCATCACGGCGGTGTCGGGCAGGTGTCTGCCCAGGGCGGTACCGATCAGGGTGCCGATGATTCCGGTGGCCGCGAAGATGCCGGCCAGTCGCCATTCGATGAGCCGCGCGCGCACCTTCGGGATGGCCCCGGTCGCGGAGGCGACGCCGATCACCAACAGTGACGTCGGGATCGCCTCCGACAGTGGGAGTCCGAGAGCGTAGACGAGCACCGGGACGGCGAGGATCGACCCACCACCGCCGAGGAGGCCGAGCAGAATCCCGACGGCAACGCCGAGAATCAACGCCAGGGTCAGAGCCATCAGCTGCGCGGTGCGCCCTGGCCGCCGAGTGCGTCGATGGCGGCCTGCAGTTTCGTGGTGGCTTCGGCTGCGACGTCGGAGAGTCCCGGTTCGCCGGTTGCCTCAACCATGATGTCCGGGTTCATCGCTTCCACGATCACCGATCCTGGTGTGCTGGTGTCGGCGCGGACGACGACGTTGCAGGGCAGCAACAGCCCGATCTGGCGCATGACCCCGACGGCGCGGTGCGCGAGAGTGGGATTGCAGGCACCGAGAATCAGATACTGCTCCATGTCCTCGCCGAGTTTGGCTTTGAGCGTGGCCTGCATGTCGATCTCGGTCAGCACGCCGAACCCTTGCTCGGACAGGGCAGCTTTGGTGTCGGTCACCGCTGTGTCGAAGTCGGTGTCGGTCAATGTGGTGGACAATGCAATGTTCACGTCAGGTTCTCTCTTTCGATTGTCGAAGTGCGGTTGATGGGTGTCTACCCGTTTCGAGGGTCGCGAAGACTCGGTACGCCGACTCTGGTGAGGAGCGCGCTGGCCGGGCACCAGCCAGCTGCGGCGTAGAGAGCAAGGTTCGCGGCGACGAAAGCGCTGAGCAGCCGCCACTGCGGCGCGTGGAGTTCCCCGAGCGCTAGGCCGGTGGCGGTCACCGCGGCCGCGAGGGCGGGCACGATCCGCTCGATCGGCCATCCCGCGAACCGACTCGGATAGGTGGTGCTCGCGTCCGTCATGATGTCTCCGTTCGATGCGAAATTATCAGTGCGAGAAACTGATCGACGGCAAGACCTTCCGTAGCCACGCCGGTGACCACCATGCGGCGTGTCCGGTCAGCCGGAGCAGGACCGGCAGCAGAATCAACCTGATCAGGAAGGCGTCGAGTAGGACGGCGACGCCGAGGATGATGCCCATCTCCTTCGGTGGGAGTGGATCGGAGAGTGCGAAGGTGAAAAACACAGCGACCATGACCGCGGCTGCGGCGAAGATGACGCGCCCCGAATGTGCGAGACCGTCGACCTGAGCGGTCTTCGGGTCCCCGGTCTTCTCGTAATGTTCTTTCGCGGTGGCGAGGAGAAACACGGTGTAGTCCATGGCGATGGCGAAGATCATGGCAAAGAAGAACACCGGCCCCCAGCCGTCGAGGAATCCCTGTGGGGTGAAACCCAGCAACGATGCACCGTGCCCGTCCTGAAAGATCAGTTTCGCGACGCCGAACGCGGCGGCGGTGGAGAGCAGGCTGACGGCGGTGCCGAGGATCGCGATCAACGGCGCTTGCAGGGCCACGAGAAGCAGAACGAAGCCGAGGACGAGGATGATGCCGATCACCAGCGGAAGGTACTCGTTCAGGGCTTGCTGCAAATCCAGGTTTTCCGCAGGTGCTCCGCCGACCAGAGCGGTCTCCGGTAGCTGCGCTCGAAGGTCGCCGAGGATCGCACCCATGGACTCATCGGACGGATCCACAGCGGGAAGCGCCTGCAGCAGAGCGTAGTTCGAACCATCGGCAGCTGGTTGCGGAGGGGTGACCATAGTAATCCCGTCTACGCTGCTCGCGACTGTGGCGGTCGCGGCGGCGTCGGAGGTGGGGACGACGATCTGCAGTGCCCCTGGCGCGCCGTCACCGAAATGGGCTTGGACCAGCTCGTAGCCCTGCCGCACGGGTGCATCCTCGGGGACGACTGCGATCGAGGGCATCGCGACCTTCAGTCCCAGGACGGGGAGGGCCAGGGCGATGAGGATTCCGACGGAGACGAGCGCGAACGGCCAGGGGTGCTTGTGGAGCAGTTCACCCCAGGCGGCGAATTTGGGGGAGCGGTGCTGCTGGCGTTTGGCGTAGGGCAGGGATGCGGCGTTGATCTTGGGGCCGAGCGCTCCCAACGTGGCCGGGAGCAACGTCATGGTGGCGATCAGGACGAAGGTGACAGCCAGCATGATGCCCACCGCCATCGTGCGCACTGCGGGGGCTGGGACGAGCAGGACAGCGGAGAGGCTGACCAGCACTGTGAGCCCGGAGAGCAGGACGGCTTTGCCTGCGGTGTCCATGGTTTCGGCGACCGCGGCACGTGGGTCGGCGTTGCGCAGTGCGTCGCGGAAGCGGGAGACGATGAACAGGGCGTAGTCGATGCCGAGGGCGAGAGCGAACATCATCGCGAAGTTCATCGCCCACACCGAGAGCGGTGGGACCTGA
>NZ_LVCV01000117.1 GCF_001647195.1 Rhodococcus sp. EPR-157
ACGAGTGAGCCGAATGCGAGCACCATGATTGCCAAGGTGAGTGGCCAAGAGAACAATTCGGCTTGAATCATTGCGTCGTGGTTGGCTCTGTTGAAATCGGACCACAGAGCCGACGAGCCGGTGGGATAGACCTCGATGCCATCGCCGGACAATGCGGTCAGCTCGGCTTTGACGTCGTCGACGGCTTTGACCATGTCGTCGGTGCTCGCGTCGGCACCGGCGATGAGGATCCCTGTGTGCCCGTCCGGGCTGATGGTCATGCCTGGTGCCGGTTGAACGATGTCGCCGAATCGGGCGTCGCCGTCGAACACAGCAGTAACCTCGGTGAGTGTCTGCTGCATGGAGGGATCGTCGATCGATGCGGTGTCGGAGTGAACGACGACCTGCACTGCGGCCGAGGAATTGCCGCCGAAGTGTTGCTGCGCGAGTTCGCGGACCTGGACCGATTCCGAACCGTTGGCTTGCCATCCCGCACCGGCGAGTGAGGTGAACACCGACGGCGCTGCCGAGCCGAGGGCAACAAGGGCGATCAGCCATACCCCGAACACCCATCGGCGGCGGGTGACCATCACCCCGCCCAGCCGTCCGAGGATGCCGGGCGCAGAGACATGGTGGTCCGGGTCGCGGCCGGTAGTCGGAACGGTCTGGGGCAGAAACATGACTTCTCCTTATACGGGTGGGGGGTATTCGAGTGGGCCGACTCCGGCCGAAGCGTGGCGAAGTGCGGCGGAAGGCGAAATCTAGCGGCGGAACAGCGAACGAAAGACGCTGTTCCTCGCGGGCGCGGCAGTGTCAGGCGAGCAGGAACACTGCTGAGACCGAGGAACTTTGCTCATGACGTCGTCCACGTGTCGACCGCAACCGGTCCAGGTGGTCTTACTGCAGCGCGAACAGATCACGGGATGGCACACGGTCAGTCCTCTCTGGGCGGCATGTACGCCACTGTCGCATATACCGAGGGGGGTATGCAAGTACCCCCCGGGGTATGTTGAGCTGGCCGGAAAGCTACTTGGATTCGATGTCGTGCCGCCGAGTCGCATCGCGGACGCGGAAAAATGGTCGCAACATGCACTTCTTCTGAACGAGTGCAGCCGTCTTC
>NZ_LVCV01000118.1 GCF_001647195.1 Rhodococcus sp. EPR-157
TCAGCGCTGCGGAAGGTGATTGATCATTCTTCGATGGTTCGTCCGGTGTTTCGCCACGCGAGCATGCCGCCTTGTAGTTCGACGACATCGGTGTAGCCGAGAGCGGCCAGTTCTTTCGCCGCGGTGGCGCTCATTGTCCCGGTACGGCAGTAGATCGCCAGCGGTGTGGTCCGGTCGGGCGGCAACGCCGCGACCTGTTGTTGGATCTGGTCGAAGGGAAGACTTGAGTCGGTTCCAGGGAGCTGGCCCTCGTTGGGAGTATGGACGTTGATCGTGACTCGGCCAGGATCGGCGATCGCGGCGGCGAAGTCAGCGGGATTGAGCAGTTCCGCCCGCGTAGCGACGGGCATTGACGCAGTGGGCTCAGAGACCTCGCCGCCGGTACATCCAGCGAGTGCAAGGACGAGGACAGCCAGTACCGATGCCGGACTCCTCCGGTGCGTCGACCGGGCCACCGAATGCGGTGCTATCGCATCAAGGTGATCATCGAAAGGCGCACGCATCAGGGCACGTTCAGTGATCACGAGAGCACCTGCGACCCTGCAACTACGCCGGCGAGGATCGCGCAGCAGACGAGCGAGACAGCGAGTCGGCCTCGACGAGTGTGCGCGTCCACCCGGAACAAAAACAGGCCTTGCCGGATCAACGTGTATGCGGCAATACTTCCCAGGAAAACCAGCCCTCCGACGGGAAGGTCGACCTGAAGTACCACTGCGAGCGCAACTCCCGCGATCAACAGGGCTGCAGCGGCCTCGTAAAGCTGAACGGGAATCCTCCTCGTCGCCAGGGTGCGATCGGACGAAAACAGACCCCACCGAGA
>NZ_LVCV01000119.1 GCF_001647195.1 Rhodococcus sp. EPR-157
CATCTAGGACTGCACTGACGTCCATACCCCCGAGTGCTCCGCCGATGATCAAGGTGCCCAGCGCAACGAGAAGAAAGCCTTGAATACACGCTCCAGCGCGGATGAATGCGCGAGCAGGTTGACGGTGCAGGATCAAATACCAAACTTTGGCGCCTATATATCCCAGAACACAACTCAAGGCGGAAATTGATACAGCGGCAGCGACATTGGTGTCCGTACGCGCGAGGAGGAGTCCCTGAAGAATCAGTGCAACCACCGCGCCCGCGGCTACCAACGCCGGCCAACTCCACACCCGCAAAGCGGGACCGTGAGTGAGTAGCGCCGTTCGGGCTGTGAGCACAGAGTTCTGTTGCCGTTCGGTACCTTCTGCGCCTTCGTCGATGCGATGCGCAGTCACCTGCCACTCTCCGCTGGCGATGCCCTGAATACGGGTGGTGGCGGCGAATCGGCCCCCGGCCGGTGGGAGCGATTTCACGACCAGTGTTCGTTCGAAATGGTCCTTTTCGGTCGGCTGGTGGTCCTCGGCCGCCACCCGCACTCCGGTAAAGCGGATCGACACGTCCTCGCAGGGCTCGGCATCGGCAGCGACACCCCAGTATGTCGCCGCGAGCCCCAGCGGCTCGACCTGCGAAAACGCGTCGGCGCAACTGTTCGCCGGGGGCCGGTCAGGGGTGTATTGCCGCGTTGCGGGCGCAATCGCCTCGGCGGTGTGGACACGTGGGCGCTCCGGCGGTGCTGCAGTGTCGATCGTCGGTTCTGCGATCTGGGCCGAAGGCCGCGGTGGGGCAGTGGAGGCCGGCGCGAAAGACCGGGCGACAGTGGGATGGAGTGTACCGCTCCGGGGCGAGTGGCCCCTGCTCCGAAGATAGTCGGCAGCGGCGACGCTGACCGCAGAATGTGGGGCCCCCGCGGAGAGGGGATGCCCTGACTGGGGCTCGGTGCGCATGTCGCCGGGGCGAGGAACTGGTAGGCCGCCCCCGGATCGTCCCGCCGTGGTTCGTCGCTTTGGCGCTTTCGATCGTGACTTGTTGGATTTGTTTCCCACAGGTGGCCTCCATCATCGCCGGTCCGGGCGACGGCGTCTCGGCAGCAGTTAACTACTATCCTCGATAGTAGCTGAACTACTAAGCGTTATAGTAGATGGCGCGGAATGGCCACACTCCGCAGGTCAGCAGGTGGCCAGGTAAGAGAGTGAGGAGCAACAATGATGAATATGGGCGCCATGGGTGGTGGATGGACGATGATGGCGGGAATGGCCGCGTTCTGGCTGGTCGTGATCGCTCTGTTGGTCTGGGGTGCGGTTCGGTTGATCTCCGCTCGCCCGCAATCGGGGGAGGACGCGCAGGAAATCCTCGATCGTAGATTCGCTGCCGGCGAAATCGATCGAGATTCCTATCGCGCAGCGGTCGCAGAGTTGGCAACAGCTGAGCTGCGGAAGCGTGCCGTCACCCGGGAATGAGCAGCTGCGGTTTGCTGGGTGGGCATTTTCACCGCAGGTGACCGAGGTTGCGGTCTGGATATGTCGGTTCGCGCCGGGGGCCGGTAGGACAGTGTTCGCACGGCGCCAGTGACCGGAAACCGTCGGCGCGATCGAAGGCGCACCGAAGCAATCAGATAGAAGGTAGAACCGAACGTGAGCGATATACCCATCTATGACTTACTCAGCGCTACGTTGGCGTCGCCGCAGCCCCATGATGAACGAGAAAGTATTGCTCCACCGTCCGATCTACGGCGATTCCGATCGACCGAACGAGCAGCACCGCGATCTTTGAGCGTCGGCACACGGGCCCGCCACGCGCGCCGTGACACTGTGTAATCGCCCACTCTGCCTCCGGTTGCTGGCCCATCGCTGCGAGATTCAGTTGCGCCGTCGGATTCGCACGCCCCGGAGCGAGTCGATATCGACACCGACTGCCTGCCCGTGAGCATGACAGGGACCGCGCGGGGCGCACCTACTAGCTAGCCGACTGGTGCTCACACGTTGACAACACCTTGACGGTCCTTCCCAATGGGATCAGGAAGGGGTATGGTTCGACCTGACCGTTACATACCCCTACGGGGTATATATGTTTGCAACGTCGAAAGCGCACGCATGATCATCACGCACTGCCCAGTCACGCCGGTATTGATGTATGGCCACTGTGAGGCGTCGGTCCGCGACGAAGTCAGCGCCGTGGTTGGAGTGGACACCGTCGCGTTATCGGCGGCGGCAGGGGCATTCACGGTCACCAGTACAGCCGAGCTCGTCCAGGCGCAGATCATCGTCGCCCGCGACGCCGGATACACAGCCGAACCGGAACCCGCGAGTTCATGGGATGCATAGATATCGAACTCGATGGATGAGAGGACCTGCACGATGAACGATCACACGCACTCCGACGTCGACTCCGCGCGGACGGATCCGCCGAATAGGCTGCAGCACAGCGGGCATGAAGAAGGACCCGAAATGCACACGGAAGTGGCCGAGAAGGCGACTCCGCAGTCGGGCCACGACACCGGCGGGCACAACGCAGCCCACTCCGAGCATGGAGAGCACGGCGGCCACGGTGGTCATGCTGGGCACGGTGATCACGTCGGCATGTTCCGCCGCTTGTTCTGGTTCATGCTGGTCCTCGCAGTCCCGGTAATCATTGCTTCCGGAATGTTCGCGATGCTCCTCGGATACTCTCTGCCCGACGCGTCGTGGATCGGCTGGATCTCCCCGGTGCTCGGCACCGTGATGTACGCCTGGGGCGGATGGCCGTTTCTCACCGGGGCAGTGAGTGAGATACGTTCGCGTGCACCGGGAATGATGCTGCTCATCGCTTTGGCGATCACGGTTGCATTCGTCGCATCGATGGGAGCGAGCCTCGGCATCCTGGACCATCAGCTCGACTTCTGGTGGGAACTGGCATTGCTGATCGTCATCATGCTGCTAGGGCATTGGATCGAAATGCGGTCACTCGCACAGACCACATCCGCGTTGGATTCTCTGGCGGCGCTGCTCCCCGATACCGCTGAACGCGTCGAAGGCGACGACGTGATCTCTGTGTCCCCGGAGCAGTTGCAGCTCGGCGATGTCGTCGTTGTCCGCCCCGGCGGGCGGGTGCCCGCCGACGGTTCCATCGTCTCCGGATCGGCGAGTATGGATGAATCGATGATCACCGGGGAATCGCGCACCGTCCGCCGCAGTGAGGGTGAGCAGGTTGTCGCCGGGACGGTGGCCACCGACTCCGGTCTCCGGGTCCAGGTCACCGCAGTAGGGGAGGACACCGCTCTCGCTGGGATCGGCCGGTTGGTGGCCGACGCCCAGAACTCGACGTCGCGGGCCCAGCGCATCGCCGATACCGCAGCGGGCTGGTTGTTCTGGTTCGCCCTCGGAGCAGCAGTCATCACTGCCGCTGTATGGACGCTGCTGGGGATGCCCGACGGCGCTGTCATCCGCACCATCACCGTGCTGGTCATTGCCTGCCCGCACGCTCTGGGTCTGGCTATCCCGCTGGTGGTCTCGATCGCCACCGAACGAGCTGCCAGGGGCGGAGTCCTGGTCAAAGACCGGTTGGCACTGGAAACTATGCGGACAGTGGACACCGTGCTGTTCGACAAGACCGGCACCCTGACCAAAGGCGAACCCACCGTCACCGCGATCGACGTGACCGCCGGGCGCACCGCGGATGAGGTCCTTGCGTTGGCCGCAGCCGCCGAAACAGACTCCGAGCACCCTCTTGCACGCGCCATCATAGATGCCGCACGACACCGCGACCTGGCAGTTCCAGCTGCCACCGACTTTCAGTCGTCCCCAGCTGTCGGGGTGTCCTCTGAGGTCGACGGCACCCGCATCCAGGTCGGCGGGCCCGCTTTGCTTGAGCAGGAACACATGTCCGAACTCGCTGTCGCCGACCGGTGGCGCGATGATGGGGCGATCATCTTGCACGTCCTGGCAGGTGGCACCGTGATCGGTGCGCTCGCGCTCGCCGATGAGATCAGGCCGGAATCACGTGCTGCGATCGACGCGCTCCACGACCGCGGAATCACGGTGGTCATGATTACCGGTGATGCTGACGCCGTCGCGAAGTCCGTGGCCACCGAACTCGGCGTGGACCGCTACTTCGCCGGGGTAAAACCGGAAGACAAGTCCCACACCGTCGCTGAACTCC
>NZ_LVCV01000120.1 GCF_001647195.1 Rhodococcus sp. EPR-157
GGTGCAGGCACCGACGTTGCCATCGCATCGGCAGGAGTAATTCTGGCGAGCGATGACCCGCGGTCGGTGTTGTCGGTGATCGAACTCTCGCGTGCCTCCTACCGGAAGATGAAACAAAACCTCTGGTGGGCAGCGGGATACAACCTCATCTCTGTTCCGCTCGCGGCTGGGGTGTTGGCACCGGTCGGATTCGTACTGCCGATGTCGATCGGCGCGATCCTGATGTCACTATCGACGATCATCGTCGCCGCGAACGCACAATTGCTACGTCGACTCGATCTCACACCCGATGCTATTACCGGCACAGTCGGCGGCGGTAGAGGTGATGCGCAACCTGAGCGTCAGCTGGCACTGAAGGACTAAGCGGCGCTCCTCCACAATCCCGGGACAGGAACTGCTGGAATGGACCGAAGGGCAGGCTGGCGGAGCCAGAGTCGTGGTGGTTGATGGGCGGGATCAATGACGCTCCCGCCCTGGCCGCGCACACCCGAAATAGCCATGAAACGGTGCCAGGCTCCAGCCTGGTACCGCACAGCTAGCAGATGCAATTGCGGTCTGCGACGGCCTACGTCAGCGTGTACAGCGCCTGGGGGCTGGCTGCGTAGGCAGTGTCGTAGTCGACCGCGGTCAAGGCCTCGACGGACCCGGTTGCGGAACGCTTCTGCCAATCGGCGCCGTTGCGACTACGCCAGGCGTATCCGTCGGTGTCGATGCCCCACAGTGCATCGCCGGCGCCGGCGAGCAATACAAAGTCCGGCGCGTCGAGGACAGGAGAGAATGTTCGGGCGGTGTCGGTGCTGTGCTGAAGTCCGTCGGGTGTCACCGCCCATACTCCGGAGCTCGTAATCGCCAGCGCCGCCGCGGGCACAGCGGCGCCGGGAGTCCAGGTGGAGCCGCTGTCGGCGGAGACGAGTAGACCGGTACTGCCGTCGAACCCGACGAGGATGCGTCCATCGGCAGCCAGCGCGTGGAAGTCGACTTGTCCCTCCAGTGACCGATCCGACCACGACACGCCGCCATCATTGCTGCTACGCAGTCCCAGTGGGTTCGCCGCCGTGCTGGATGCGCCTGGATGACCGGAGGTGAAGAGGGTGTCGGTGGCCGGTACACCCGACAAACCCATGAAGTCATCGTCGGAAGA
>NZ_LVCV01000121.1 GCF_001647195.1 Rhodococcus sp. EPR-157
GCAATCCGTGCACATGAGCCAGTGAGGAGGTGAAGTCGACCACTGCCGGATCAGCCGCGTCGTCAGTGGCTGCCGGAGCGGAACATCCAACGAGGGACAGAGCTGCGATCAGAGATGGCAGCAGGATGCGGGAAAGCGAGGTGGACATAAAGTGCGGTTCTCGTTCTGTCGATGAGGGTTCGGTGATGTAATCGCTTGAGCGTCAACGCCAAGCGATCTCCCGGTCAGGCGCGGTGGACACGACCGGATACGGGAGCTGAGGTGGACATGACTGCTCGGGCGGTATGTGCGGGACGAGGTAGACGCATCGACCTTCATCTCCATTCACTTCATCTCCAAATCACTGAGGCGATGTACGAACGCGGATCGTTCGGCGGCGAACAGCCGTGGCAGCGAATCGCACCGACGATCGGTACAGGCTGAATGCGAACAACTCCGACACCTTCGCCCGCCTCGCCGTGGCGAGCACTCAACTACTAGCCAGCATAGTATCTCGAGCAGGTCAGGCCGAAGTGCCCATCCGGTTCGGTGGTCATCGCAGATGCGCCGGTGCGTTCCCCGGGGTGATGCCGATGTGGATGTGGTCGCTGTGCACGTCGTCGGTGAAGAATCCTGGACGGTCACCGTTGAGGTCGGTCGGACCTCCGACCTCGGTTGCGCCCAGTAGGGCCGCCTCAGTGACGAATTCGAAGATCGTTGGGTTGTTGTCGGGATCGTCGACAACGCGCCGACCGTTGATTTCTCGGATGTCCACCGCTCGTCCCACTGCGTGGTTGGACAAGCGCGGGTGCGGGAAGACGGTCTGGATGTGACCGGTGTGCATCACCTGCACTGCGTAGGTGAATCGGTCGGCAAGTCTGAGCATTATCTGGAGCACATTGTTGTTGATGCGTCCGGTTCCGATGTCGAGTCGTGCAGGCTCGGAGAGCGTGATGCGAGGGTTGCTCAGCACCGACGACGCCGCGGCGGTCAGTGGTACGGGGGATCCAAGAGAGGTCAAAGGGTTGATCTTCTCCACGGTCCAGGCCGTGCCAGCGGCGATGTCGCGCTTGAGCCGGATGTCGAGTGCCATCTGCCGGGTCGTCTCGGCTGGCTGCGCGAGCGTGGGGCGTTGTAGGAGTTGGTCGAACAGCACGATCACTGCGGCACTCTCTGGACCGATTCCGGCGTACTGCGGATACACCACCCGTAGGGTGCTGGCAAGGACATCGCCGGGCTGAAGCAGTGCTGCCGTCGCCGCGACTTCGAGCGATACCCCTGCGGTGCGCAAGCTGTCGAGTACTCCTCCTCCCTCGCTCCAGCTGCCACCGGCTTCGAGGAAGCTCGTCGCTGCGCGTTTGATCTCGGGCATCACTTCGCCGGCTGTCGGCATCCACCGCCCCGGATTCGCCGGGGCCGATGATCGACTGCTAGGTGCGCTCACGGCCGGGGACCGTGCGGGAGATGCGGTACTGCTCGGTGCGAGGCTGGGGGATTGTCTGTCGGCGGTGTTGATGGTGCAGCCGGCTGTGAGCGGCAAAACCGCTGCGGCTGTGAGCAGTTGTCGACGGCTGACTGTGATGGCGTGTCCTTTCGTGCGCGGGGTCTCAAAGGTGAGTGCCGCGGTGATCACCGCGGCGGCGATAGCGGCGGGCCGGGGATGTCGATACTGGGCGGAGCTGGTGTGGGTGTGCGGCCGGGGGCGGCGGAGCCGTCACTGATGTACAGCGTGATCAGCGATCCCGGGATCGCAGCCCCTGATGGGGATGTGCCGGTAGCGGTACCGCGGGCGCCCTGACTGGTGGTGGTGGCGACGTTCACCTCGAATCCTGCTGCTTCCAATCTCGATGTGGCCGAGGATTGGCTCATGCCGCTGACCTGGGGTACTTGTCCGTTGGCGGAGCCGCGGACGTATTTGTCGTCGACCGGTGGCAGTTCGATGGGGCCGAAGTTCGTGGCGATTGGGTCCATCGCGTCGTACCAGGTCCGTGCGGGTTCGTTGCCGCCGTAGAGGTTCCCGGAGCTGCAGGGGCGCAGTGGGAAGGAGCAGATCTGGCCGGGTGTCGGTGAGTCGCCGTAGGTGTAGACGGCGGCGGCGTAGCGGTTGGTGAAGCCGAGGAAGCCAGAGGATCGGTTGGATTCGGTGGTGCCGGTTTTCCCGGACATCGGCAGCGTCCAGCCCACAGACCGGGCCGCAGATGCCGAGGTTCCTCCGGGTTGATCGTCCTTGCTCATCGCGTTGGCGAGTGTGGTGGCCAGACCGGGTTCGACGACCTGCTCGCACGCTTGTTGTGTGACCGGTACAGGTACACCCTCGCGGTCGTAGACGGAGTCGATCGGGTTCGGTGGGCACCATGTCCCTCCCGAGGCGAGGGTAGCTGCGACGTTGGACAGCTCGAGCGGGTTGACCCAGGTAGGTCCGAGCGTGAACGAGCCGAGACTTTGTTTCTTTTGAAGGTCCGCCATACTCTGCTCGCCGAAGCCGGACGAGCCGGGAAGGGTGTAGGAGCGAAGCCCTAGCCGTACAGCCATGTCGACTGTCGGTGTGACACCGACGGACTCGAGCAACTTCACGAACGCCGTGTTCGGTGACTGCGCCAATGCATCGGTGACCGTCAGCGACGGTGGATAGTTTCCGACATTCTCCACGCAGTAAGCACCCGCCGGGCAGTTACGCGCGCCGCCGTCGCCCAACCCCCTGACCTCCACGCGCCGGGGAACCTGCAGTGTGGCGTTGGTGCCGAGTCCGCGTTCCATCGCGGCGGCAGTGGTGAATATCTTGAAAATCGACCCGGCGCCATTGCCGACAAGTGAATACGGTTGCGGCTGAACCGTTTCGTCGGCATCGGCATCGAGTCCGTAGGTGCGACTACTGCCCATGGCGAGAATGCGGTGTTCGTCCTGCCCGGGTGCGACGACATTCATCACGGTGGCGACACCGTCGAGGTCGGGATCAGTGTTCGCGGTCAGTGCGGCCTGGGTCGAGTTCTGCACCGCCGGGTCCAGGGTCGTTCTGATCAGATAGCCGCCCTCGTCGATTTGATCGCGGCTGATACCGGCGTTCTCAAGATATTGGAGTGCGTAGTCGCAGAAAAACCCTCGATCACCGGCGGCGATGCATCCACGTGGGAGGGTGTTGGGCGCGGCTAGCACTCCCAATGGCTCGGCTTTGGCGGCCTCGAATTCTGCGGCTCGGTTCGGGATGGTTTCGATCATGGTGTTCAGGACGAGGTTTCGGCGTGCGGTCACACCGTCGGGGTTGGTGTACGGGTTCAGTGCCGAACTGGACTGGACCATCCCCGCCAGCATCGCTGATTGCGTCGCCGTCAACTCGCTGGCATCGACACCGAAGTAGGTTTGCGCGGCGTCTTGGATGCCGAACGAGGCATTGCCGAACGGAACCAGGTTCAGATAGCGGGTCAATATCTCGTCTTTGGTCAATTCTCTGTCCAAGGACAACGCCATACGGATCTCGCGGATCTTGCGAGCTGGCGTCGTCTCGATCGCGGCACGCCGTTCGGCGTCGGTGTCGGCGACGACCAGCAATTGATAGTTCTTCACGTACTGCTGATCGAGTGTCGATGCGCCCTGCTCGACCTGGCCGCTGGTGGTGTTGGTCAAGAACGCTCGCAACGTTCCCTGCCAGTCCACGCCCTGGTGTTCTGCGAAGCGCCGGTCTTCGACGGAGACGATCGCAAGCTTCATCTCGTTGGAGATCTTCGCGCTCGGCACTTCGGAACGACGTTGCTCGTACAGCCACGCGATCGGATTGCCTGCCACGTCCGTCATCGTCGAGATGGCAGGAACGACGCCCTCGGCGAGTTCGCCGGAAACGTTCTCGACGGTGTCAGCGGCGCGGTTCGAGACGTATCCCAGGCCACCGACGATGGGGAACAACACTCCTGCAAGCAGCACGCCTGCGAGCGCAGTGCATCCCACGAGTTCGAACACCGTTCGTCGGGTGCTTGACATCATCGTCTCGTTTCTGTTGACGGGGCAGTGCTCGCGGTCGTCCTGGTTGGTGAGACCGACAAGGGGAGCGGAGCACGGCCGCAGCGGCCGTCTAGATCTCGCCGGTAGGTCTGCATGGTTCGGCCGTCTCGATCGAGACGGTTTCCGCTTTTTTGCCATCCGAGGCGCTCGTAGAAGCCGCCTGCATTGTCGGCCACCCCGAGGTCGGTGGACAGCTCGGCGCAGCGTGCACCTGCCCGCGCAGAGTCGGATTCGAACCAGTCGAGCAACTGTGCACCCACTCCGATCCCTCGCACCCGTGGGCTCACCGCTATCGCAACGACGACGGCGACACTGTCGGCCGGGGGAGTCTCGGGTTCGCCGTTCGACAGCGGGATGGGCCAAGAACGCATCACCGCTCTGCACCAGGGGCGAAGACGGGTACGAACGAACCGCACCGCGGTGCGCGGGCGGACTGCCATCGCCGCACCGGCGTGTGCAGCGAACGACAGCACGGTCATCCTCTCGCGCAGTAGATTACCGATATGGGCATGGTGATCGAGGGTGCCGAGGAGGAACCCGACGACGGCGCCCTCGCTGTCGGTCGCGACAAGAGCGATCGCGTGTGGTCGGTTGACGAAGCTGCGGTGCCACCGGCGCAGGAACCGTGCTCCCAGCTCGGGGAAGAGGCCAATCGGTAGCTCGTCGAGGTGCAACTGCGCGCTCTGCGGTAGATCGTGCGGCCCGGCCTCGCGAAGGACGATCGGGACTCCGGGAGGAGGCACGGCGGGCCTGGGATGAGGGAAACAAAGGTGCGGTGTAGACGATGAAACGTTGAAGAAGATATGCATGGCGTTGTCCTCGACGAGGCAGGCTCGCGCACTCACCGTGGAAGTGGCGCGCGAGAAGAAAGGTGGACCGATCTGCGCAAACGCAGACCTCTCACACCCTCAGAAGGCATCCTGCATCGAGCACGGACACCGGAGCAGGGGGAGGGACCGACCTCTCAGTTGGCGACGATCTCGGT
>NZ_LVCV01000122.1 GCF_001647195.1 Rhodococcus sp. EPR-157
CGACATCATCAGTACCGCCAATGCCGTGGCCGCCATGATGGACCAGAGCAGAATTCGGCGAATACGCTCGCTCAACCGAATCGGACACACAGGACGAAAATAGCAGATCCGAATCATGTGCGCACGTGCGCACGTACAGTGTATGTTGTGCGTTGTGATCGCGCCCACCGTTTCGCTCGGCTCCGTGCTTGCCAACACCGCGTTCCGGCGACTGTTCACCGCTCAAGTGGTTGCGCTCGTGGGGACAGGCGTGCTGACCGTGGCGCTCGGCTTGCTGGCCTACGACATCGCGGGCAGTTCGGCAGGAGCAGTTCTCGGCACAGCGTTGGCGATCAAGATGATCGCCTATGTCGGCGTCGCCCCGATCGTCTCCGCGTTGACTGACAGGCTGCCCCGCAAACGGGTACTGGTCTCCGCCGACGCTGTGCGCGCCGCGATCGCCCTGCTGCTGCCGTTCGTCGATCAGGTGTGGCAGATCTATGTACTGATCTTCATCCTGCAGTCCGCATCGGCCACTTTCACTCCGACATTCCAGGCCGTTATTCCCTCGATCGTCCCGGACGAGCGCCAGTACACCAAAGCGTTATCTCTCTCTCGACTCGCGTACGATCTCGAATCACTTCTGAGCCCGGTCGTCGCGGCAGCACTGTTGACGCTGATCTCGTATCACTCACTGTTCATTGGTACCGCCATCGGATTTGTCGTATCGGCGATCATGGTCGTAGGAACGCGTCTGCCCGCCCTCGTCCGCATCGAACGCACTGCATCGTTTTTCGGCCGCACCACCGCCGGCATCCGGCTGTTCGTCAAGAAACCCGCCCTGCGCGGTTTGCTCGCCCTGAACCTCGTCGTTGCCTCGGCCACCGGCCTCGTGGTGGTTAACACCGTCGTCTACGTCCGCGACCTCATCGGCGGATCGAGCAGCGGTTTAGCTATTGCGCTAGCCTTCTACGGTGGAGGATCGATGATCGTCGCACTCACGGTCCCGCGGATCCTCACCGCCATCACCGATCGCACTTTGATGCTGACCGGTGCCGGCGTCGTCACCGCCGGCACCCTTGCGGCGTCCGTCTTCGCGGCCGTTGCGCCGACCGCACTCTCAGGCTGGATCGCCCTCTCCGCTATCTGGGCGGTGATGGGAGCTGGCACCTCGATGATTAACACCCCCTCGGCGCGAGTCCTGCGCCGCGAATCGGACGAGAACACCCGAACGGCGATCTTCACGGCGCAGTTCTCTCTCTCGCATGCCGGATTCCTGCTGACCTACCCGCTCGCAGGATGGGTGGGCGCCGAGGTCAATCAGTTCACCGCGGCAGCAACGTTGACCGGCATCGCTACACTTGCCGCAGTGACCGCATCGCGGTTGTGGACCCTCAACGGATCCACCGTGACGACTTCACCGGCGACGTAGCAGAATCGACGATCATGACAGCGGTACCCGCCACCACGCCCGCCAGTCTCGATCACGCGGAGCACCCCGACCGCGCCCGGCTCCAGGCCGCCAGCGAGACCTTCCGGATGCTGTCCGACCCGACCCGCCTACACCTGCTCTGGCTCCTCAGCCACGGGCCCGCCGACGTCACCGAACTCACCACCGCCACCAATGCGTCGCGTACCGCAGTCAGCCAACACCTCGCCAAACTTCGATTCATCGGAATGGTTGACACCCAGAAGAATGGGCGAAACGTCATCTACCGCCTCGCCGACGGGCACCTCACCCGGTTGGTTCGGGAAGGGCTCAACTACGCAGACCACACCATCACCGGAGAACCTGCGCATCAATAGAATTCGTTGCATCGAACACAACAGAGGCAACACGCGGGTACGGAGTTGATGGTGGTCGGTCTCGCCTGCGGTGCGATGGTGCGCCTTTTCGGCTCCTGGCCGATGTCAGAGCTGCCCATCGAGAGCTAATAACCGGTGGGCGGTAAAGGACTGAGGTGCTTCACTGCGTGCTCTCGTTGCCGCTCCGGAAGTTTCGCAAGGAAGCTAATGGATAGGACTGTGCCCACACGCTGAATCGATCGAAGAATGATTCTTCGCTGCAGGCTCATGGTTTCCGACTGAAATTCGAGAGAATCGGAGTCAGGCCGAATCCGCGGTGGTCGGCAACTTCTGCACTTCAGGTGTGGACATTCCGAGATGCTCTATGTGATAGACGGCTTCGTCGAGAAGCATCGCAACGTGGTTGTCGTAGAGGCGGTAGACGATGCTGCGGCCGGAGCGCGCTCCGGTGACCAGGCCCATCGCGCGGAGCAGGCGAAGTTGATGGGAGACGGCGGACTGTTCCATTTCCACAGCGTCGGCCAAGTCGTTCACCCCGCTGGGGCCTTGGCGAAGTTGGGTGAGAATGCGCAGCCTGCTCGGTGTAGCCAGAGCCTGCAGTGTCGCCGCTACCGTCGCAGCGGATTCGGCGTCGAGTTGCGCCGGAGGCCGTGGCCGCCCGTCGACTTCATGTCCCATGGGGCAACTGTAGTTTATGTACACATGTAAAGATCTTCATATATTACTGTATGGTTGTTCGCGCATCTACATTCGTCGGCAGAAGGCAGTTATGGCATCGATCGGCACTACCACTGCGGCCGCGCCCACGGCGCGACGCAACCCCGGCTTCACGCGGACGCGTCTACTGGACGTTGCCGAGGTGAGGTGGGCGCTGGCAGCGACTGCGTTCTTCCTACTCGGACTCACAGCCCAGCTGGTCGGCGCGCCGGTCTGGTTGTTCTGGGCGCTGTACCTGGCCTGCTATGTCACGGGCGGGTGGGAACCGGCACTGGAGGGGCTGCGCGCACTGCGGGAGAAGACTCTCGACGTCGACCTGTTGATGATCGTCGCTGCCCTCGGCGCAGCAGCGATCGGGCAGATCTTCGACGGCGCATTGCTGATCGTCATCTTCGCCACCTCCGGCGCCTTGGAAGCGGTACTGACTCGCCGCACCGCCGACTCGATCCGCAGTCTTCTCGATCTCGCTCCCGAGACCGCCGTGATCCTCGACGCCGCAGGCGTCGAGGCGCGAGTCGACGCTGCTGATCTCCGGTGCGGCGATATCGTCGTCGTCCGACCCGGAGAACGCATTTCCGGCGAGGGCGCGATCGTCGACGGCAGTTCTGACATCGATCAGTCTTCGATCACGGGTGAGGCGATTCCGGTGTTCAAATCGGTCGGCAACGACGTCTTCGCCGGCACCATCAACGGCACCGGCGCGCTGCGGGTCCGCATCGATGTCGACCCCTCGGAGACCGTGATCGCGCGCATCGTGGCCATGGTCGAACACGCGTCGGCGACGAAAGCGAAGAAACAGCTCTTCATCGAGAAGGTCGAGCAGTACTACTCGAAGACCGTCGTCGTCTCCACTGCAGCAATTTTCGCGATTCCGATGCTGCTCGGCAGCGAGCTTCAGCCGGCGTTGCTGCGGGCGATGACGTTCATGATCGTCGCCTCCCCGTGTGCGGTGGTCCTGGCGACGATGCCGCCGCTTCTCGCGGCGATGGCCACCGCCGGTCGCCATGGTGTCCTCGTCAAATCTGCTGTCGTCATGGAACAACTCCGCACGATCGAGGTGGTGGCCTTTGACAAGACCGGAACCCTCACCGAAGGAACACCTCAGGTCGAACGCGTCGATGCATTCACAGGCTTCAGCGAAAACGACGTGCTCACCCTGGCAGCGGCCGCCGAGATGGGCAGCGAACACCCGATCGGTACAGCCATCGTCGACTACAGCCGCAGCCGGGGTCTGCAGGTACCGACTGCGACGGCATTCGAGTCGACGCCGGGTGTGGGGGTCCGGGCAACGGTTGACGGCGACGTCGTGACGGTCAGCAAACCTGAGGCGGAACCGAAAGCTTTACCGTCCGAATGCCTTTCGAGAGCTGAGTGCGAGACGTCAGCTGAACGTACCGCGGCCGAACGCGAATCGGGCGGTATGACCGCGGTGATCGTGCGCGTCGGAGGCGAAGCGATCGGAGTGATCGCCCTTGCGGACACCGTTCGCTCGAACCTCGCCGCAACCATTCGCGAGCTCGAACGGGTGACTGGTAGCTCCGCAGTGCTGCTCACCGGCGACAATCCCCGCGCAGCGCATGCGGTGGCCGAGCGTGTCGGGATCGTCGACGTTCGGGCGGGTCTGCTTCCCGAGGATAAAGCCGAGGCCGTGCGAGAACTACAAGGAGACGATGGTCGCCGGGT
>NZ_LVCV01000123.1 GCF_001647195.1 Rhodococcus sp. EPR-157
GATCTTGCGCTCGAAACTGCAGATGCAGTCCTCATCCGCGACGATCTCGGAACTCTTGCATCGGTGATCGCCCTGTCGCGTCGGGCCCATTGGATCGTGGTAGCCAACCTCGCGATTGCTGCGAGCTTCATCGTCGTGCTGGTCACCTGGGACCTGATTGGCACCCTCCCTCTCCCCATCGGCGTTGCAGGACACGAAAGTTCCACCGTCATCGTCGCTCTCAACGGCATGCGCCTTCTCTCTTCGCGTGCCTGGAACCAAAGAACGCGTGGATGATCTCAATTTCGACGACGAAATGTTCTTGGATCACACATGCGGCTCTTCCTGCGGTAGCAGCAATCGTCCCTACCGTGCTCAGCTAGGCCGTGGCCAATCGCCCACCCCGGACCTATCACCTTATGGCACTGATGTTGAGCGGTTCGGAATTGTCGGGGCTGAGTCGTCATGATCGGCGTCGGTCTCGCCTTGCTGACAGCGTGTGGCGTGTGTTCATCGCCTTGATACGCAACGAAATCGTCAGCGCAGTCGTATTGCCCATCTGAGCCGGTAAACCGCTTCGCTAAACATTTGCAATGTTTGGGTCTCCGAACTATCTTTTCAGGGTCCTGAAAATATCGTCGGCGTTGGGTGTGATGTCCGTGGCTGTGCTGCTACGTCGATCTTCTCGGCCACCGTCGAGAGTGCGATCGGCCTTCGTTCTGCTCGGTCCTGCTTTCGTTGCGGCGATCGCCTACGTCGACCCTGGCAATGTCGCCTCCAACGTCAGCGCGGGCGCGCAGTTCGGGTATCTGCTCGTGTGGGTGATCGTTGCCGCGAATGTGATGGCCGGCCTCGTCCAGTTTCTCTCCGCCAAGCTCGGGATCGTCACCGGGATGACGCTGCCCGAGGTCGTCCGCGAGAAGTCGAGCAGAACTGTGAGACTGGCGTATTGGGGGCAAGCAGAA
>NZ_LVCV01000124.1 GCF_001647195.1 Rhodococcus sp. EPR-157
GCGGCGTCATCACGGGGGCTGTATCAATGATCTTGCTGATGGTGCAGGACCGGCGTGGTCAGCGCCCGTTCGAGTTCGTAATTTTGGGTCTACTCGGTGTCATTGCCGTCGGATTTCTCGCCAGTGTGGTCGTAGAACCTCCATCGTTCACCGAGGCCGCAGCTGGTCTGATTCCGCGGTTCGACGGCGCGGAAAGCGTGCTGATCGCAGCGGCGATGCTCGGTGCGACGATCATGCCGCACGCGGTGTATCTGCACTCCGGACTCGCACGTGACCGTCACGGACATCCCGAGGCAGGCCCGGTCCGTCGGCGGTTGTTGCGCATCACCCGGGTCGATGTCGGATTGGCGATGCTGCTGGCCGGAGCGGTGAACATGTCGATGCTACTGCTTGCGGCCTCGACGCTGGGGGGACGTGAGGGCGTCGATTCCATCGAAGGAGCCCATGCAGCAGTAGGTGAGACGCTGGGCCCGGTGAGCGCGTTGCTGTTCGCCATGGGCCTGCTGGCCTCAGGCCTTGCATCGACATCGGTGGGGGCTTATGCGGGAGCGATGATCATGGACGGACTGCTACGCAAGCGCATACCGATCATGGTGCGCCGGCTTGTGACCCTGATCCCGGCACTTACGATCCTCGCCGCTGGGGTCGACCCCAGTCGCGCACTCGTCGTCTCGCAAGTCGTGCTGTCCTTCGGCATTCCGTTCGCGCTCATTCCCTTGGTGCGGTTCACCTCCGACCGCACGCTGATGGGCGGCGATGTTAATCACCGAATCACTGCGTACGCGGCATGGCTCATCGCGGGAATCGTCGTCGCGCTCAATATTGCATTGATCTACCTCACCGTGCTCTGACCGTTGTGCCGCGAGGCTCTGCTGGACCCTGAACGCACCCGAGGGGCGATGTCCCACCGCGCCCGGCAGAACCCCTTTCACCTGCCCGAGCACGATCTGTTCGATGCACCTCGCCGCCGCATTGGCTGCCGTGATCTCTGCCTTCGTAATTCCACCGCGACCTGCCCCCTGATCACGTAGGGCATACCTTTGATAGCTCTTCCATCTGCCGGAGAAAGCGAGCGATTGGCGATCGACAATCGCTGAATTTTACTGGCACTCGGTCCCCGGCACTGAGTGCGCCGGGGACTATTTCTTGTTCATTGGGGTTGCGGATTGAGTGCTGGCGTGAGTTGTAATAGCGTTGTTGGGCAACCGAATTGAATGTTTTATTTGGGTTCTCTTTCATGGTTGTTTGGTGGTAGATTCGGAGGTGTTCTGTTGATCGGCGGACCGACCATCCGTCACCCGAATTGAAGGGCTCGAAACTGCTATGACAACAATTGCTGATTCTCCGTTGCCAGTCCCGTCTGTGCTCGATGTGGCTCTGGACAACGGTTCGTTGGGAGGTGCGGACTGGTCGACCCGAGCGGTGGTGCTTGAGGCTATGCCCCGTGCATTGGTGGAGGGGTACCCGGCAGAGGGACGTTCGTACAGGTGAGTGACGGGCGCGGCGGCATCGCAGCTTCGGGGTGGTTCTCGGTGGACGCCAGCAGCGCCACGGCTTCGCATGCGAGCGTGACTGTGGTGTGGAGAGAGCCGTTGCTGGCCGTTGAGCACAGTTACAAGAGTTGGACGAGTCTGGTTCGCCCCCAAGATATTTCGCCGGTCTCAGTGTGCCCAGGGAGCGCCCCGGCGTGGTTTGGTGAGTACGTGCGGCCGATACATGAACGGGCCGCGATCGAACGCACCCTGCAGGCTGTACGTCAGAGCGTCGATACCGAGCGTGCGAAGCACCACGACTGGGTCAGACGGCTTAATGAATCTGCGTGCGAATGGGCGGACCGCAACAGCTTGTGCAGCGAGTTCGAAAGTTTCTGCGAGGAGTGGGGGATGGAAGGCCGAGAACGAGAATTCGATGTAGACGTAGAGGTCACAGTTTCATTTCGAATGGAGCGATCGGCGCGCAGTCAGGACGATGCGGACGAGTCCGTAGACCTCGACGATGTGAAGCAATACCTGCGCGAGAATTTCTCGTATCTCGATGTGAATTTTACTGTAGCGGAGTAGCATTCGAGCACTGGTGGTGGTGCGCGCAGCGTATCACCACCAGGCGCAGACGGTTTGGGCGTGCGCGCAGCGGACGCATTTGTCTGTTTGTTAAAACGGCTGTTATACAGTCGAATTCAGTTGAAAGGACGCCGTTGGCGCGCAGCGCCCGGCACTCAGTTCCGCAGTAGGCCGCCTTGGCGGCCGGCCTCTGGCGGTGGGCGCGCAGCGCCCACCAGACCCACCGCAGG
>NZ_LVCV01000125.1 GCF_001647195.1 Rhodococcus sp. EPR-157
GCAGCTTGTCGGACGTCGTCGACGTCGCCTGGACTATCGGCACTCCGACCGACCTGCCTGGTCGGCCCGGATGATCGACGGCCCCCTTGCAGAGGCTGTAACTGGACGACCCTCGTCTACATCGCACCTGCAGCGCTTCAGGGTCTCTCGGGGGCCCTGCAGGCCGATTCCAGGGAAGCCATCCGCAGTCCATGGGACTGGCAGTGCCGGCACCGAGCTCGGCGCGCGAAATCCCGACCGCGCACCACAGAAACTTGGCATCCGCGGAGCCAGGGGGCGTGCCGTTTCCGCAGTTCAGAAGGTATTCCGATCGAACAATATTGGGGTCGAAGGAGGTGGCCGGGCCAGGAAGATTCTCGCATCTGTAGACGATCTTTTTCTTGTCGCGGACTGCGAGACGTTGAGGACGGACCGCCCGCGTCCGGCGCTCGACAGGCGACAAGGGGACGTGTCGTTCTACCTGTTCAGGGGCTATTTCAGGCGGTCTGCACCCTCGGTTGATGCCGCGGGTACTGCGGCGGCGGCCACGAGCTCACGTGCCTTCCGCGCGTAGCCGCAATCGGATCACGCCAGAGGGCGGTGCATTCGATCCCGACCGGGGATCGAGTGACGATCCCGAGAAGAAGCAGGGAGTGGTGGTTCCCCACTCCTCCTTCGCGGACCGAGTTGCAAATCGGGATCACGCTCGCGAGCTCGACACAGACATCGAAGGGCTTTCCGGTCTCACACGAGCCCGCCGAGATCTCGAACGGGCATTCCCGAGGAACACTGCTGCGCCGATCACCAACGAACGGACGAGACGTGTTCTGCCAGCGGCGATCGAGCTTCGCAAGAAGCTCAGTGCTCGCCAACGAAATGTGCGCTCGTCAACCAAGAGGGCCGTCGAGCGGACCGTCCCTCATGCGCAGCACCGTGCGATGGCATCACTGATCGGCGATCCAGAGAACTGGAAGCGAACCAACGACGCGCTGTCCGACGTCAACGGCGACGCCGTGCGGCTCGACGACGATCGGCGGCGTCAGATTCAGCGCGTCGACCGTGCAATTCAACGGTACGAACGCCATTCCGGCCGTGGACATTTGGTGTACACGGTGGTAAGTCTGCCCGCTGTGGTATCTCATTCAGCCGAACTACCGGACACACTCTCGCCCGGCTCTGTCGTCGCCTTCGACCGCTTCACCGGCGCCCGTCATTCATTGCACGAGCTCGACTCGCACAGCTCTCCGACCAACGTCGTTTTCGAGATCCAGACGACCCGTGGTCTTTACTTGGGAGCCTCGGACAAGGGAGACGACACAAGCCACCTGTTACCGCGTGGCACTCGGTACCGCGTTGTGGGATCACACTTCGCCCCCTACGAGCGACCGGGCCAGCCCATAGGGGAGCGGCTCGTCGTTCAACTCGAAGACATCGACACCGATTGAAGATGAACGGAAGGCAGACATGACAACCCACAGCTCTCCACCACCGTCGCACAGACGAGAAAACCGCCCCTCGTGGCGGTTTCACCCCGACATCATGCCGAGCGCAGACTTTCGTGCGGTAGAGCCGGGTGAACCAGAGATCGGACCGACCGACGGCGCAACAGGTGCCCAGGGTGAAGAATCGGACTGACCGAATAAAGTCGGCAGATGGCTTTGCATCAGTTGCTCGATGGATCCGGACAGAAAAATAGTCGGAGGCCACCGTAGTGGTGTGCCTCCGACTCACCCTGTGCAATCTCAGTACAGCCAATCATACACCCGCACAGACGATTGTGCGGGTTAAACGAACTCTCGGACTCGCGGAAGTACCTCGGCAATTTCCTCGAACAATGCTGGCCATCCCCTGCGGAGGCGGGTGACCCGCCCGGTTTCGAGAAAGTTGCCGTCAAGAATGTGCGAAACCCGAAGATTTGTTGCAGGAGCGCCTAGTTCGGCCAATTTTGCGTAGACCGGATTGCTCGGCAACCCATTTCGTGCGGAGTACGCGAACACATCCGCCGTCGACCAATCCCACACCGGTCCGTACGCCACAGTGCCGTCCGCCCTGCGAATCGTCCCACCGTGGCGTTTGTCCTGCTCGATCCTGCTCACGCAACAACGATGAGGGGTACAGACGTCCCTAATCTCGCGGGCGAGCGCCGAGTAGTACAACGTCCACCGTCCGCTTCCCTTTCTCGATTCTTCGGCACGAACACCCCAAATCTCTCCGTCGCCGAACATCGCGTGTGCACGCCGGGCCGGCTGCGCGATCAGAGTGTCGAACCCGCCGGGCAGCACCCTGTCCGAGGCGGCTGCGCGATGGTTCCATTCTCCGGTCCCAGCCAGAACCGTCAGCAGCGCCGGCTCGGCCCGAATGACGTGCAAGTCGAGATCGAGCATCGTCGCGACCTGCAGGACGTACGCGTACGTCTCGGGATATTCGAGACCGGAATCGAAGAAGGCGACAGGCACGTTCGGGTCTGCCTTTCGCGCGAGGTGCACTGCTACGAGTGAGTCTTTTCCGCCACTGAAAGCGACGTAGCCGTCGTAACGGCCGAGGTGGTCGC
>NZ_LVCV01000126.1 GCF_001647195.1 Rhodococcus sp. EPR-157
TTTCGACCGATGAGTTCCGCAGAATCTGACACAGGCAGCGCCCTGCCGAAGTGGGTCGTCGACCCGTCGTCGACACACGACATCGGAGACGATCCGGCCCGCAGATCCTCCGAGAAGCCCCTGGCCATGGACCGGCAAGCCCCACAGGTCGAGACCGACAGCCGACGTCGCAGTGACACCACCCGACCAGACCTATCGCGAGAGACGCGAACCGCAACATTCCTCGCACAGGAAAACGCACCAAATATCGCACACCAATACGCACCGATAGTCGCGTCAGAAGACGTTTCGGAAACCGCGTCTGCAAGTGCATCGAGCTACGCAACGGAAGACGGAGACAGTGCTGTTCGCCAGGCGCAAGCCCAAACGGTGGGCGCAGCGGGCTCGACCGCTGACCTCACCGATCCCAGTGGTCACAGGTCATCGCAGACCGTTCAGAGCCACCACCGCCTATCGACCCCTTCCCTGCAGTCGGAGTCCGATCGCACTTCTCCCCGCAGGTCCGAAAGTGCCGCAGTGATCAGTGGCTCTACGTCGGATGAGCGGAGATCTCGGACAGCGCAAGTCGACGCGAACGTGCCGCCTTCGAGAACTACCGGCAGCACAGCCAGCCCCTTTACCTCGCAGCCGATTCGATTCTCAGAGCCCGGCGTGCAGCAGGCCATTCCCGCGATGCCAGTGTCAGTCGAGCCGCCTCGGTCGATCGACGACATCGAACTGATTCGCCGGGCTCAGCTGCCGCCGAGCAAGGGCTGGCGACGAATCCTGCACCGCCTCTCATGTGGATCCGTCAACCCCGGTCAGTCGCCCGCAGAAATCGAATACGACCAACTCATCCGTCGAGTGCGTCAGCCGGTGCGAGGCAACTACAAGATTGCTGTTCTCTCCATGAAGGGTGGAGTCGGAAAAACCACGACCACCACGGGCCTCGGATCGACCTTCGCCGCGCATCGAGGAGATCGCGTCATCGCCTACGACGCCAACCCGGATTTCGGCACGCTCGCCTACCGCATCCATCGAGACAGCGAACGCACCGTACGCGACCTGCTCACGGACAAAGCCGTGCACAGCTACTCCGACGTGCGAATCTATACCTCACAGGCCAAGAGTCGACTGGAAGTACTGGCAAGCGAACGTGATCCGTCCGTATCGGAAGCCTTCAACGAGCACGACTACACCGCGGCGCTACGAATCCTTGAGTGCTTCTACAACATCATCTTGACCGACTGCGGAACCGGTCTGATGAACTCGGCAATGGCAGGCGCACTGAAAGAAGCCGACGCGTTGGTCCTGGTCTCCTCTGCAGCGAAAGACGGTGCACGCAGCGCAGGAGCCACACTCGAATGGTTATCCAGGCACGGTTTCGACGACCTGGTCAAGCGCACAGTCGTCGTCATCAACGAGTCTCGCAAGGGCTCGTCGGCCTTGGACGTCGAGCAGCTCAAGTCCTACTTCTCCGAACGCACTCGCGCAGTCCAAGTCGTTCCCTACGACGATCACCTCGCCGAGGGCGACACAATCGACCTCGATCTACTGGGTAAGCTGGCGCGTCGAGCTTTCGTCGAGCTCGCGGCCCTGCTCGCGGACGATTTTCCTCCCAACATCCCGCGGACCACACCGCAGTCCGGACCTACGCCCTGGTAGCTCGTGCGACAGGTCGGGAAGCTGACCTGTTCGAAGTGTCGAGGGGGCAGGATACTGTGCTGAAATGTCCGAAATAGCAAGGGGGAGAGACGCCCTCGACGTTGTAACCACCGCATTCATCGCTCGCACGGGGGCAGCAGTGTCGCGCGATCACGCAGGGTCGACATGTGAGACTGCGTGCGCACGGTGCGGTCGAGCCACGGCAGGTGGGGGACTGCGAGTGCGCGACACGGTGTCGAGGACCTTCACCGGATTCGACGGCTGGACCGATATCGCTGCACCAACGTTGTGCCGAGTCTGTGTCTGGGCATATTCGACCAAGGCACTTCGCTCCGAACTCATGCTGGTGACCAGCGATCCCCCGCGCGCGACGACGTTGAGCGTCGCACGATTGCGCACGGTTCTCAAACACGAGCTGCCCTCGGACATCGCAGTCGTGGTGCCACTGCGGCCAGGGCGCAAACACATACTGCCACACGCGATGTGGGGCCGCGTCGCTGTCGACGACATCGCCCTCCCCTGGGTGGTCACCGATGCGGATCGGCTCAGCGCCGTGATCCGCCTGCGGCGACATGGTTTCTCCCTCGCAGCACTCGGGCGCGACGCGCCGGCATACGGGACGTTGAAGACTCTTCCGCGCCGTACGTGGGCGTCGATCTTCGTCGATTGGGACAACCTTGCCCCGTGGCGGAGACGGCCGTTGTATCTCGACCTCGCGTCTACGGCCTCAACACCGACCAGGAGGGCGTTATGACACCGACAGGAACATGGCTGGCCGCTGCCGACTTTCTCCCACACGTCACCGGAGCTGCAACCACAGCCGAGCGACTGTTGCTGCTGCTCCACTACGGAATCAACTGGGACACAGGCTGGGTCGGACGTCGACGAGAGATGTACTGGGACCACCACCTCCCGGACCGAGTTCGTGTGGCGACCTACACCGGCGGGTCGGACCTCGACAGATGGTGGAGCACGGTGTCGGCCGATCTCGAATCCGCTCCGTCGACGAAAGACCAGCGACTCGAACTGTCCGTCCTCTTGCTGGAGGACTCCATCCCGGTCCTGACACTGCTCCGCGAGAACACCACCGCTCTCGTACTACGGACGCGAATCGTCGCAGAAGCCGTCCAAGCACATCGCACGACCACATCAAGCACGACACCACCCCGGAGCAGGCGATGAGCGCGACACTTCGATGGCAACTCGACATGACGGCGGTCTCGGCGATCTCCCATCGCGGTGAACACAGCGCCACCACCACGACGCTATTTCGGCGGGAAAAGATCCTGCAACCGGATGGATCCGCGGCACAGGTCCCGATCGTGTCGGGAAACTCGTTCCGAGGATCTCTCCGCCGGATCGGCGAAGAGTTGCTGCGCGACACCCTCGGGTACGAAGGCCTACTGCGCCTGTCCGCAGCACACACACTCCGAAACGGCGGAAGCCTGACCAAAGTCACCGGCGACCCCCTGTCGGGCCAACGGCTCCAACGACTCCGAGAACTGAACCCACAGATCAGCGTATTCGGCGGCAGTGGGGGCGGCCGCATGATCGACGGCTGCCTCCGCGTGGGCAAAGTAATTCCCCACGTCCTCGAGACCGACCATCTGATGACCCGACCCGCAGCCGGCCGCGCAGTCCTGAGCCACTTCGACACCATGGCACTCGAACGCTATAGCCGATTCGACGATTCCACCGACCACGACTTTCCGGATGTCATCCGCACGGGAGAGGGGCACGCGAACGGCAGCGCACTGATGCGCTACGAGATCGAAACACTCCCGGCAGGAACCAGATTCGAGTCCTTTCTCAGACTTGACCGCGCCACCGCGTTCGATATTTCCTTCTTCTCCGACGTCGTGGCCACCTTCGTCAACTCCGGTACGATCGGCGGCCGAACCGCGATTGGACACGGCCTGGTGCACACAACGTTCGAGCGGTTATTGGTCGCCGGCGTCGAACCGCAACCACTGGACTGGAGGTCACACCTCGTCGAACACCGCGACGAGGCCTTGGCCGTGATGGAGTGCCTGACGTGATGGAGCCCTTCGAGGTCCGCGCACACCTCACCGCGGGACTCGCACACGCTGCGCCGTGGGCAACGAGTCTGGACGGCCTACTGGCAGCGGAACTCTGGGCCGATGCAAAAGCCATGGCGCGCGATCACGGTGAGTTCCTTGAAGCAGTGGGACCGGGAACCGTTCCGAGGGATCTCGACCTCCCCCTCACTCGATGCACCTTGGCAGGAGGCGACGACTGGCATTGGAACGCCACCTGCGCATATCCGGAGGACCGTTCCGATGTACCCGAGATCCACTATTGGAGCGGCCGCCCAGACCATCGAGCGCTTGAGCAGCTAGCTAGGTATCGCCCGGCCGTCATCTCCGACAGGCAGGGTCGGTACCGAGCTCGTCAAATGCCGTTGCTGCTGACTTCGACTCGCACAGTGGTGTGGAGAGGAGTCGGCGACACCGACGTTGTACGAACGATTCTGGCCGGTGTCGACGCCATCGGTAAGAAACGAAGCCAGGGCGAAGGCCAAGTGTTGAAATGGGAAGTGAACCCACTCGACAGCGATGCGTGGACCGCGGGCCACCTCCACCCGAACGGTCACCTCGGACGACTGTGCCCACCGAAATGCCTGCAGGCGACGCCGAACGTGCTCACCGGTGGCCTGGGGCGAGGTGCAATCCGGCCACCGCATATGCATCCCTTCAGAATGCGCGATGTACATATGCCGTGGGTACCTCACTGAGCGGCCATTCGCCCGCGGCAGCTCGATGCGCCCCTGCAATTGCGGGGCAACAAGGCACCGCCTCGACGTCCCGCGTGTCTAACGGTTCTGCGGAATAGGAAAAGATGAACCGTCGTTGATCGAGTCGACGGCGTTCGATTCCAATGCCCCGGGTACCAACCATCAGCCGCTACGAGCGGCCACCTGCCGAGAGGCGCACTGGCGAGCACCGTCAAACTTCGATTCAGGGTCGCGTACCCCTCGTTCACCGGGTGCGTGGCAACAGTCATTCACCTGAACGACTGTTGTTGGAACCAACTGCACCTCTGTTGCGTCCCACGAGATATGGACGTCGAACGAGCCGCCATCCGATTCGAAGGCTATGACCCCGACGATCCAAACGTCCGCGCCGCATATTGCGGCAGGTCAAAGTCACTCTCACGTGCAACACCGGCATCTCGACGAACGTATTCCGGTTCCCGAGACCCGTGACGAGATTGCCCGGTTTCCGAAGCTCGCGATGAGATAACCCGGTTGGCGCACACGATGAACGCGATGCTCGAACGCTTACAGGTCGGACAGCGAGCGCAGCAACGCTTCGTCAGCGACGCCTCCCATGAACTTCGAAGCCCGTTGTCTCCGATCACCGCAGCCCTCGAACTGGCAGCCTCGCGCCCCGATCTCCTCAACGAGGCGTTGATCGACGAATCGTTACTTCCCGAAGCGCGTCGGATGCGTCAGCTGATCGAAGACCTCCTGCTCCTGGCACGATCGGACGAGACAGTCGTAGGCATCGCGCCGGTCGATGTCGATCTCGACGACCTGCTGTACGAGGAGGGCAAACGCATCGAGGCCTTGTCCGACATAGCACGTGGGCGGTACCGGTCCCCGACGACTGGACACCATGTGACTGGGACGTTCCTTGGTAGCCAACTGCACTCCTCGTTGTTTCCCCGCCGGACACACTACCGTCGGCCACGCTCCCGATCAGTTTCGGTGGTCCGGGAGTGTCGCCGGCGAATTGATCATGCAGGCTGGAGTCCGATGACCTCTCCTGGGCTCCACCGAACGCATCGAAGGAACTGACGCTCTCATGAACTACAGACAATCGCCGTGGCGAACTCTCGTCGCGGTCGCTTCGGCTGCGTCGATTCTGCTGGTGGCCGGATGCTCCGACGACAGTTCGGACGAACCCGAAACGGTCAGCCTTGAGCCGCTGTCGAATGTCGAATCCCCTGAGACTTCCACTCCCCCGAGCGGTTCGGTCGTTGCCTCCCCCACCGGATTGCATTCCATCACATTCGACAGCACCACGCGCACCATCGTTGGCCTCGAAGACGATTCGCGCACTCTTCTCGTATTCGACGCAGACCGTGACGATGCCGCACCGCGCTCGATTGCACTTCCCGAAGCGGCCGCAGACGTCGTCGCGGTGGGTGACGGAACGGTCCTGCTGCCGATGAACGGGACACTCGGACATGCAGATCTCCGCATCTCCGGGGTCGCGTCGGTCGACACGACGCCAGTCGACGGCAACCTGCTCAGCGCTGCTGTTCTGACCGACGGGAGATTCGCCGCAGGCGACGATCGTGGCCTCGTTCATATAGTGGACTCCGATACGAACGAGTCACAGACGATCGAAGGTTTGTCCTCCGTGGACGCCCTCGCCGCCACCGAACACGGTCTCGCGGCACTCGACCGTCACCAGACCTCGCTTACCCAGGTCGACGTCGAGGACGGATCGCTCGGCCTCGCTCTCCGTGCAGGTACCGGAGCCGCCCGTTTGGACACCGACAGGTTCGGCCGGATCCTCGTCACCGACGCCGCAGGAAGCGAACTGCTGGTGTATTCGTCCGACGACCTTCTGTTGCGCCAACGGTTTCCAGTCGGTGCGCAGCCGTGGGCCGTCACTTACGATGACAGGTCCGATGTCGTATGGGTCAGCACACCCGCAGACAACGAGGTGGTCGGATACACGCTCGACACCGGAATTCCAGTCGAGAAGGGCAGGTACTCCACGGTGAGGCAACCCGATTCGATCGCCGTGGACAGCGAGACGGGTGACTTGTTCGTCGGATCGGCGAGCGGCGAAGGCCTTCAGCGCATCCCCACCGGGGACGTCAACTGACCGAGAGGGGCGCGGTGTCGAAGAACAACAGCACACGTAGTCGAATGCCGGCGGAATGGGAATCCGCGTCCGACGCCTGGGAGTACATCCCCCTTCGACTACCGCCCGATGTGACCAGAGTGACAGCGTCGATGCGGTTGTCCATTCAGGCGGAATTCGGGGGCTGGGAACTCTCACGAGTTCGGCTCTACACCGATGGAAGCCGGCAAAGTGCTGCTCAAACGAAAGAAGACCGCGCATCACATCCCGGAGCCGGGAATCTAACGTGAAAGAGGAATCGTGTACCACGCTCTGCTTCGACTGATGTTCCTCGTATCGCCCGACGCATCCACCACATTGCGTTCACAGCGATGCGAGCAGCGACAGCGTTTCCCCCGCTCCGCGCACTGCTGACACGCCTGCTGGCCGTCGACGACCACCTCCTGAACACGGTGTTCGGAATCCCGACGTCCGAGCACGCGAGAGTATTCGATCGATTCGTACGGTTGGACTCATCGCGAACGCGAGACGAGGGCGGTGCCGGGCTTGGGACTGCCCATCGTCGTCGCAGGTACGGTCGCTGCGCACGGTGGAACAGTGACAGTGTCACAGTCGCCGGACGGCGGTGCCCGCTTCGAAATCCACCTTCCGCTCTAGAGCGAGAAGTGGGTGTGTACGGGAGTTGGCTGGGTGTCGGCCCCTTCGCCCCGTGGGTGCGATCCGGCTGCGCCGGACGTTCGTACGCTCACTTCACAGTGTTCGGTCTGGCGTCGTGCCGCCGCTGGGGCCTCCTCGCTTTATGGCGCGTTCTCGGTCCACGGCTTCGATGTCCGCGTTGATCGTTCGGCGAAGTTTCCTGAAGGCAAATGCCGACAGCGGCAAGCTTGCAGCGAGTGCGATGAGCACTATCAACACGACCGGGACATCGAGACCGGTCAGTGCGTCGACTATCAGAACTATTCCCGCGGTGACACACACGAGCGCCAGGCGTGCGCCGTTGTAGGTCAGCACATCAAGAGCGAGCTGCCCCTTCGCGGCCGTGGGTCTGTGGATCAGTGGCATCGGCCCGTCCTTCGTCGTAGTGGTTTCCCTGGGTCTCTCTTAAATACTAAGCTGCATAGTATTTGACGGAGGAGTTGCATGAATAACAACAAAAAGCCACCTCAGGACGGCAGCTCGAACTGGCGACCACGTCCAGGGGGCGTACCCGGGGGCAACCGCGCCCTCTGGATGCCGATTGGAGCGGGAGTGGTCATCGTCGCGCTCGTCGGTGCTATCGGGTACAACCTGGCCCCCAGGGTTCTTGAACGTAACCAGGCCGAGCGGTTCGCACCAACCGCCGACGACCCTGATCCTTCACGCAATATCAATGGTGTCTTCGAGGTCGAATACGCGGCAGCGCGGCATGTGGAACCTCTGCAGAGAGTTGATTACGATCAGAGTCCGCCGTTCGGTGGCCCTCACGATCAGACCTGGGCGACGTGCACGGGCGTGGTGTACCCGGTTCCCCTGCGCAGCGAGAACGCGGTTCATTCACTCGAGCACGGTGCGGTGTGGGTGACCTACGACCCGAACCGGATCTCGTCCGAAGACGTCGATTCGCTCGCGGCGTGGGTCGAGGGTGAGCCCTACATGATGATGTCGCCCTATCCGGACCTGGCGGCACCGATCACGCTCCAATCGTGGGGTCATCGACTCGCACTCGACAGCGCAACCGATCGGCGTATCACTCAGTTCATTGCTGCGCTGCGTCAGAATCCGTCGACTCATCCCGAGAGTGGGGCAAGTTGTTCGACGATCCCCGGCGCGTTCGATCCTGACAACCCACCGCCGTTCGACGCCAGCGAACCGGGCCCCGATGCAGTGCCCCTCACCGAAGACCCCGCCGTCGATGGTTCACCGGCGCCGGCAGGGGAGGGGAGTCGATGACTGTGGTCGACGACATCGACGATGTACCGGGCGAGTCGAAGGGGAGGTCCGGGCCGGCCAGTGGACTGCTCATCGGCTTGGCGGCGATCGCTCTGACCCTCGTCGGGATGCTTGTCGGCGTTCTGATCGCCCCGGACGACAATCAGCTTGCCGCACCCGCATTGGAGTCGGTGGACGTCGGTTTCGCGCAGGACATGTCGGTCCATCACAACCAGGCGATCGAGATGTCGGCGATGGCGTTGGACCGCTCGACGGATCCGGCCGTACGCGCCCTGGCGTACGACGTACTGACCTCGCAGCAGAACCAAGTCGGCACGATGCAGGGCTGGTTGACGCTGTGGGACATGTCGTATTTGCCCACCGGCTCGCCGATGATGTGGATGACCGGTGGCAGCGCGGCAGGGGGTCACTCGATGGACATGAGCGGGTCCGCGGACGAGAGCGGACAGGGTGTGATGTCGATGCCCGGGATGGCCAGTACAGCCGAACTGACGGAGCTTCGCCGGATGAACGGAGAAGAATTCGACGGACGGTATCTGCAGCTGTTACGCCGGCACCATCGTGGGGGGATCCCGATGGCGGAGTACGGCGCAGCGAACGCGACAGTGCCCGCCGTTGGAACGCTCGCCCAGTCGATCGCCTCGGCTCAGACTGCGGAGGTAGATCAAATCGACGTGTTGATGAGCGCGCACGGTGTCTCACCGCTATCGGAGAACTGAAGCCGATCTCCTTAAATACTATGTTTCATAGTAATAACGATTTGCCGGGCACCTCCACCTGGCATCGACGCACCCGTATGCGCGGCGAAGCTTGAGTTCATCTGTTGTGCAACGGTATTCAGTACTGAAGGAACACACGCGGCCGTGTCGAACACGGAAACACGTGGGACAAGTGGGGCTTGTGGTGTCAGTGGAATCACGCAACACTGGCCCGCGGCCGATGGCCGACACAGCACGATCGTGTTCCTGGCGCGCCGCCTTGGAGTGAAACGAGAAGGGTGATTGCGTGGACAGCGTAGGAACGACGACGTCGAGCGGCAGGCGAGCGCCCGCTCGCCGAGCTGCGCGGCGGGCAGGCGCGATCGTCGGTGCCGCGATCGGCACCATACTGTTGCTCGTCCCGGCGGCCGCAGCGGATACCGGAGCACCGGAGACGGCGGAATCCGGAGCCGGGGCTGTGAGTCAGCAGAGCGTCGACGCCGTCAGCCGATTGATTCGCTTGGCAGAGCGGGCAGCGACGATCGGTACCGACCCGATCGCACTGGCGGAGCTGACGACTTTCGCATCCTCGACGCTAACCACCGCCAGGGACAACGGGGTCATCGCGGACGCGTCCGGTCCGCTGTCCGCTTCGGCAGGATGCATCGTCGATGCCATCGCCCGAGGAGTCGCGGATGCTCCGGCGCAGTCGATGTCGTGCTTGGCTCCGTTGTCGACTCTCGACCCACTCCTGGCCCTTCGTATCGCCGCATCGCTGCAGGTCGACGCCCTCGACCCTGCATTACCTCACGACGGCGACCGGAGCGGAGAACAGGATCCGGCGACAGGCCCTTCGGAGAGTGACTCATCCGCACCCGACACCACTGCGCCGGACACTGCTGTGCCGGACACTGCTGTGCCGGACACTGCTGTGCCGGATGTATCCGTTCCTGACGGCACACCGCTGCCCGGCAGCACGTCGGGTGGTTCGGTTCCGTCCCGGACGGCGTCCGCTGTTGCACCCAGCAGCGGAGTCGTGACCTCAAACTTCGGCACTCGCAGCGGTACGCAACACGGCGGTGTCGACATCGCCAACTCGGTGGGGGCCCCGATCGTGGCTGCGGCCGATGGAACGGTCATCAGTGCCGGCCCCGCGCAAGGCTTCGGGCTGTGGGTACGGATTCGACACGATGATGGATCGATCACCACCTACGGGCACAACAACGGCAATTCGGTGGCCGTCGGGCAACGTGTCAGCATGGGTGATCAGATCGCGCAGGTAGGGAACCGCGGCAACTCGACCGGTCCACACCTGCATTTCGAAGCGACCTCCCCCGGCGGGCAGAAAGTCGATCCCCAAGCGTGGCTCGGAGAGCGGGGCGCTGCGATCGGGGCGGGCAGGCTTGCACAGTGAGGCCTCGTCCATGGCAGGGGACCTGCGTAGGCGTACGCCGAGGACGCGGAGCGTGCCGACAGTCAACAGTCAGGTGCGGGGTCGGGTTTCGGTGCCGATCTTCTTGAGGAAGTCGTTGTAGGCGTTGAGTTCGCTGTACCCGTCCTGTTCTGCTTCGCGGTCCGCGGTGGCCGATTCCTCTTTCTCGTCCCGGTTCCACCGAATGCAGAAGATGAGTACGACCAGAAGGGCCACTGGCTCACCGTAGGACCATGCGAGCGCCCCGGCGAGTTTCTGGTCGGCTACCGGATCGATGCCCCAGCCCGGGGGTGGGGATGCGAATGTGGCCAGCATCGGGGTGCTGGACATCATCAAGATGACACCGAAGAACACATGCAACGGCATCTCCACGAACAGGTCGAACATGCGTCCCAGATTGCTCTGTCGGATCGGGAGGGGGCCGACGGCGAGCACAGGGATGATGAACAGCAGTCCGCTGGCGAAAAAGAAGATCTCCATCGATACGTGCCCGACTTCGGTGACAGCGAGAGCGTCGAAGATCGACGACAGATACAGCCCGTAATAGCTGAACAGAAACAGCGGGATCGTCAGCCCGGGATGAAGAGCGATGCGCCCGGCGCGGCTACGCAACCCTGTCAGGGCGGCGGCGAGTACCCACCGGCCGGCGCCGTGGTGAGAGGTGGCCCGCAGCAGCAGTCGCCCGGGGGAACCCACCACCAGCAGAGGTGGGATCGTCATCGACAACGTCAGATGCTGAAACATGAACACACTGAATAGGCTGTACCCGTAGCGCTCGATCTGCAGCCCGGTCACCAGGACCAACGCTGCGCAGCCGAGCAGAAAGCTTAAGCTACGCCACCGCGACCACGCGATCCCGCGCCGACGGACTCGGTGCAGTCCCCAGCAGTACAGCCCAGCCATCACGATGCCGGCGATCGGCAATATCGGCAGCGGCGGAAGATCCCAGCTCAGCAGCGCCCCCAGAGTCGGGGGAGCCTGTGGGGGAGCGACAGCAGCGATGATCATCGGCGGACCGTCATTGCTTGTTCTTGCCCCGAATCACCAACGTCAGGGCGATGGCACCGAGCCCGAGAACAGCGATACCCACGATCGAGAGCAGCATCATCGTGTTCTGCTTCGGTGGCCGGTCTTCAGTGGCGGCCGGGTTGTTCGGATCATAGGTCGGTGAGACGGACGGCGCTGGCGACGAACTCGGAGCACCAGCTGCGTTCGGCGCTGCGACCGCAGCGCCGGTTGGCGCGGGTGTTGTGGCAGCCACGACGAATCCATACGACCCGGTGATCGGATGCCCATCGGCAGAGGTGACGCGATATCCAACCGTGTACTCGCCGCTGGGCAGTCCGTCCTTGAGAAGAATGCTCACGTTGGGGCCATCGACGACGGCGGACCCCTGCGTCCATTGTTCCTCGCCGGGGCCTACGACACTGATGGTCGCAAAGGACTCGTTGATGTCCTGGTTGAACACCAACCCGACTCCGATCGGAGCGAATTCGAGAGTGACGTCCGCGGGTGGATCCGAGCTGACCAATTCGCTGTGCGCCGCCGCGGGTACCGCTGCGAACAGTGCGGTACCGCACATCAGGGCGACTACCAGCAACAGTCGTTTCACCGTTTTTTCTCCTCATTCATCGGCAATACGGGTTCACTGACTACGTCGGTTTCTCTGGCGCGTCCTGGCGGCTGGATTCGTCGTGTCCGGCGATGGCTTCGGTGACCACTTCGGAGGGGGCGATCGAATCCGAGTGTGGGCCGCCAACGTGTTGTTCGCGGCGGATGCGTTCGACCATGTGGGGGTAGTGCAGCTCGAATGCCGGTCGCTCGGAACGGATTCGGGGAATCTCGGTGAAGTTGTGCCGCGGCGGCGGGCAACTGGTGGCCCATTCGAGGGAGTTGCCGAAACCCCAAGGATCGTCGACGGTGACGACCTCACCGTAGCGGTAGCTCTTGAACACGTTCCAGATGAACGGCAATGTCGACGCGCCGAGGACGAACGATCCCACGGTAGAGATCTGATTGAGGGTGGTGAACCCGTCTGAGGGCAGATAATCTGCGTAGCGCCGCGGCATGCCCTGCGCTCCGAGCCAGTGCTGCACCAGGAACGTGGCATGGAACCCAAAGAACGTCATCCAGAAGTGCCACTTACCGAGCCGCTCGTCGAGCATTCGACCGGTCATCTTGGGGAACCAGAAGTAGATTCCGGCGTAAGTCGCGAACACGACCGTCCCGAAGACGACATAGTGAAAGTGAGCGACGACGAAATAGGTATCAGTGACGTTGAAGTCGATCGGCGGGCTCGCCAGCAGCACTCCGGACAGGCCACCGAAGACGAAGGTGATGAGGAATCCGACGGAAAACAGCATCGGCGATTCCAACGTCAGTTGACCGCGCCACATCGTGCCGATCCAGTTGAAGATTTTCACCCCGGTGGGTACTGCGATCAGGAAGGTCATGAACGAGAAGAACGGAAGCAGGACGGCTCCGGTGGCGTACATGTGGTGTGCCCATACTGCGATCGAGAGTGCCGCGATGCCCAGGGTGGCGTAGATCAGTCCTTTGTATCCGAAGATCGGTTTGCGGCTGAAGACGGGGAAGATCTCGGAGACAATGCCGAAGAACGGCAACGCAATGATGTAGACCTCGGGGTGGCCGAAGAACCAGAACAGGTGCTGCCACAGCAACGCTCCGCCGTTGGCGGGATCGAAGATGTGGGTGCCGAGTTTGCGGTCTGCGAGCAGGCCCATCAGTGCGGCGGTCAGCAGAGGGAAAGCCAGTAGGATCAGGATCGAGGTCACCAGGATGTTCCAGGTGAAGATCGGCATGCGGAACATCGTCATACCGGGAGCGCGCAGGCAGACGATCGTGGTGATCATGTTGACCGCGCCGAGGATCGTGCCCAGTCCCGCGACGAGCAAGCCCACGATCCATAGGTCCGCCCCGATCCCCGGGGAGTAGACGGCGCTGCTCAATGGCGTGTAGGCCGTCCACCCGAAGTCCGCGGCACCACCAGGGGAGATGAACCCGGCGGTGGTGACCAGTGCGCCGAAGAGGTACAGCCAGTAGCTGAAGCCGTTCAACCGGGGGAACGCGACGTCGGGGGCGCCGATCTGTAGCGGCAGAATGTAGTTGCTGAAGCCGAAGACGATCGGGGTGGCGTAGAGCAGCAGCATAATGGTGCCGTGCATGGTGAAGAGCTGGTTGTACTGCTCGTTCGAGAGGAACTGCATGCCGGGCACTGCGAGTTCGGATCGCATGATCAGCGCCATGAGACCGCCGACGAGGAAGAAACCGAACGAGGTCACCAGGTACATCAATCCGATGACCTTGGGATCGGTGGTGGTGACCATCGTGTGCAGGAACGATCCCTTGCGGGCCTTGCGGGGTGGGTAGGGGCGAACCGCCGGTGATGCCGGAGGTGATGTCAGCGCCGTCATGGAACCGCCTTCTGTCGCACGCGAATTGAGGGACGCGTACGACAGCCTAACTCAAATACTATGTAACATAGTATTTGGGGCTACGTTGGTAACAGCATGCACGCCGCGGCGGAGACGACGCTGAGAGAGATGATCGCCAGCGCGGCCGGGACCACGAGCGGCAGCGCTGCGGCCGCGGCGTATGCACCCGGTCCTGTTCTTCTCGGTGCCTGCGTGCTCGCATCGAGGTGATGCAACCGTTCGGTGGTC
>NZ_LVCV01000127.1 GCF_001647195.1 Rhodococcus sp. EPR-157
TTTGCAAGGATTTCGCAGATGTTGACGATGCGGTGGTGACGCCCGCGCAAGTGCGCGCGTTCGTGCGCGATCACTGCTCGCTGTTCGTCGGCATTGAGGTGCGCGAGCAGACCTTCGGTGGCCACGACGTAACCCGGGTGACCGTCGATGCTGTAGGCGAGAGGCATCGGATGATCGAGCCACATAATGGGTTCGGGTCCGGCGTCGGTGCGCGCGACGACGGCGATAACGTCGCGGTGATAGTCGCGAACCTTGGACCGCGCATGGAGCTGGCGGCGTGCCAACCGCGCCACTCGCGCCGTCGCCAATACCGCGAGTACGACCGATGCCCCTGCGACACTCTCACCGATCCACGGCTGCGCCGCGTGTTGCAGGGACCCCAGGCAACGAATGGCGAGTTCAACCAGCCCTTCTGCGGGTGCATGGTCTGGCCAGAGCAATACGGTCACTGCGGAACCGATTAGAAAGAACACTCCTGCGATGCTGGCGATCCATGCGGTCAACGCGAGCGAGGGGCTCACGTGCCTACTCAGCGCCGCAAGCAACGTCGGCGCCGCAACTGCCACGATGATCGCAGCGACGAGCAGAGTCAGTGCGACGATCACCGATTCACGTCCGGAAGGTTCCCCCGCAGGGCGTCCAGTTCGTCGTCGGTGACGGTTTTCGCGAAATGCATCAGGACGGCGGCGGAGTCGGTGCTGGTGTCGAGGATTTCTCGCAGTGCCTGCGAGGTTGCTTCCGCGCGGGACTGCACCGGCGAGTACAGGTACGCGCGCGACTGCTTGGTCCGCTCGACCCATCCCTTCTCGTGGAGATGGGTCACGACCGTCAGGATCGTGGTGTAGGCGAGTTCGCGGTCGGCTATGAGCGCGCGCAGATCGTGGACCGACTGCGGCTGATCGCACTCCCACAGCACGTTCATCACCTCCGCTTCGAGGTCACCGAGCCTCTTCATCGCCAATTCTTCTTTCCTCGCGTGTTAGGTGATATCGATCCCGCGTGCCGAAAGCCACGCTGTCGGGTCGGACTTGGCCCCATCGGATTGCCACACCTCGTAGTGCAGGTGGGGTCCGGTGGACTGACCTCGATTGCCTACCGTAGCAATCAGCTCGCCAGCTTTCACGCGTTGACCGGCCGTGACGAGCGCCTGATCGATGTGCCCGTACACCCCGATCGTCCCGTCGTCCTGACGAATACGCACCCACAACCCGAAGCCTTGCGCGGGCCCGGCTTCGATGACCTCACCGTCGGTCACCGACACGATCGGAGTCCCGATCGTGTTGGCGATGTCGAGTCCGTAGTGCGTGGTACCCCACCGCGCCCCATAGTTCGAGGTCAGCGTCCCCGATACCGGGACCGCCGACAGCGGACGACGCGCCTCGGCATCGCGAGCGGCTCGCTCTGCTGCCCTGGCCCGGCCCTCGGCAAGTTGCTCGGTCCATTGCTGCGCCAGCCTGCCGACATCGAGATCGGGCAGTTGCAATATTTGAGGGGGAGCTGCCACTGTCGGGCTGGGCGGCACGACGCCGGGGGGCTGATCGATGCTGGCTGCGCTGAGCGCAACCGCCTCATCCGAACCTGCGTTCGGAGATGATGCTGCAGCAGAGAGAAATGCCCCGACCGCGACTGATGCGGCTATGGCTCGTCCACCCGGCTTCGGCACCCGGCGGCGATGAATTCCGCGCCGATTACGCCGCGATCCACCCTCAATGGCCGACATTTCCGTGTCGTCGTGCGGTACCTCGCCGGCACCCACACCGGCCGGATCTGGTCCTGAGGACAGAGACGGCATGTTTTCGGCGGTGCTGCCGGGGACGGCCAATGCGTACTGCGTAGCCGACTCGACCGAGGTCGGGTGACCGACTCGCGCCGAGTCCACGCTGTACCTCGCGTCCGATTCGATCGCAAAGCGCGAGGGTGCGAACTCGGCGCGTTGATGACGGGGGCCATGCGCCGGGGCATTTTGCCGAATGCTCGCCGCCGGGGCTGCTGATGCCCGACCGTCGTCGATTGGATCGGGTGTGCGATGTCGAGCCAAGATCACAATCCTTGGTTGCTCACGATGCTGGAAAGTCTCGCAAGATAACGAAATGGTGACGGTCAGGCCACAGGTTACTACTATCTAGCATAGTTTTTCAATCTTGAGGTCCGGATTCACCCGACGTCATTGGTCACGACCCTGTACCAGATGGGAAAGGCCGGAACATTGCGCTTCTTTGTGCGGGTGTTGCCCGAGGCTGTCAGTCGTGATCGCGCCGAGATGAAAGGCCGTCGAGCATCGTGTTGTAGGCATCGAGTTCACTGTCGCCGACGTCGTCCACGGTTCGATCGCGCAGACGTGCAGCGTTCTCGTCAGCGGCCGACCATCGAACGGCAGCGAGGACAGCAGCGGCCAGCAGCGGTAGTTCGCCGATACCCCACGCCATCATGCCGGCACGGCGCTGATCGGCCAGCAGGTCCGGATTCCACTCCAGCTGCAATCCGCTGTAGAACGACGCACCGAGCGCAGTCTCCAGGTCGATCGTGACGACGAGGAAGAATGCGAATCCGGCCAACGCAGTGATACTGGAGAGCAGTTTCGACAGCCCCGAGATCGGGCGCGGACCCGGGTCGAGGCCGACCGTGCCCCAGAACATCACCAACCCGACGATCAGGAACCAAGCCTTCATCACTGTGTGCGCCACGTGCGAGTCGGCCACGGCATCGAACAGACCACCCGGATAGAGCAAATACAGGCTCGCCAGGAACACGGCCACGCTCACCCAGGGATTGACGACGAGCACGGCCAGTCGGCTGTGCCATGCGGACGAGAGCCATTCACGCAGGCCCGGCGCATCGGTCTGTGACGCGGCGGGCAGAACCGATGCGAACAGGGTTGCCGGCCGGCCGAGCACCAGCAGCAACGGCACCGCGATGGCTACCGTGGTCAGTCCCGCCATGTGCACACTGAACACAGCCGGGCTGTAGAGACCGACCCCGGACGAGGTAGCAATGAGCAATAGCGCAGTTCCTGCCAGCCAGCTCGCTGTCCATCGCCGCCGCCAGGGCAGGCCCGCACGGCGGCGTCGACGCAACGCAACCAGGTAGAGAACAGCTGCGATCACGGCCACAGACCCGAACAGTAGGTCGAAACGCCACTCGAACGCCAACCGCGCAGCGGTGGGCGGACCGTCCAGTGCGTAGCCCAAGGCCTCTTCGTGAGCCTGGGGCAGCGTCGTATCCTGCGGCGGCGGAGGGGGTGTGCGGCCGAGCGCCACCGCCAGTCCGACGGTGGTGACGAGAACGAGGGTCTCGATCATCGACAAGGTGATCAGCGTTCTGCGGTTCGCCAGGTCGAGCGCAAGGGCACCGACCGTCCTGCGTCGTTGTAGCCACCCGAGGGTTCCCACGATCGCAAGAGCAGCGATCTTCGCCAAGATCAGCATTCCGTAGGTGGATTCCCACAGAGAGGTCACCGGCACACGAACAACGGCGTTGACCACTCCGGAGACTGCCATCGTCACGAACGCGACCAGCGCGATTATCGAGTAGCGGCGGGTCGCCACCGGTAGGTTGCCGCCACCGCGCAGTGCATGAACCACGATCGCAAGGAGGCCTCCGACCCACAGCGCGGCAGCGAGGATGTGCAGGATCAACGAATTGGTTGCGATGTCGTGATTGCCGCCTGTCGAGGAGTGTCCGGTGACTGCCCGCGGTAGCAACGCGAGCATCGACAGTGTGAACAGAGCGGGGGTCCACTTGTGCCGCAACACCGCCGCGCATGCTGCGGCGGTGATCGCGGCGATCACGAGGGTGATCGCCCACGCCGAGCTGGCTTCAACATCGCTGATCGCGCCGAGGAACTGCACCGGTTGTGTCGCGACGGATCCGACGGGTTGGCCCGAGGCGTCCGAGAGCGTCAGCGGAACCAGCAGGGCCGCACAGATCGCCCACACCGCGGAGGCTTTCGCCGCGGTGCGCACGGCGATGTATCCGTCGATGTCGAGTACGCCCGACATCTGCGGTGGCACGAGAAATGCCGCGAGAAGCAGTGATCCCACTGCCACGACCGCAGCCACTTCACCGAGAGCGGTCAGCGCCGGGATGCCGTACGTGGTGACCGGACCGGGATCGGGAAGCCCGAGCAGGACCAGCGCCTGCGATGTCGATATGGCGGCGAGCAGTGCAGCCACCACTGCGGCGATCGCGGCACACAGCAGCATCACCTGCGATCCGGAGCGTCGATCCACTGCGCCGCGGGTCGAGTGGGCGCCTTCGGTGGCCATGTCGTTGCACCCTTCTTAGATGAGCTTTACGGCGATTCCGCATGGGGCCGACTGACCCAGCAGAGGAAAGCGAAATACTACGAATGATAGTTGTACGTCTGCGGGCAGCGGGCTCCGGACGATCGGACACAACACTTGCATGTATGCGCATATGACAATATGGTGTGTTCCACGGTTCATGAGCGAAGGAGTATCGATGGTGCACGGACACGGCCATGGGATAGAGCCGGGGGCGGGGGCCAGCGCTTCCAGTAAGCATCTCGGGCGCCTGTGGATCGCAGTTGGTCTAGGGGCGGTCACCCTCGTGACGCAGGTCGTGGTGGGCTTGTCCACTTCGTCGCTGGCATTGCTGTCCGATTCCGCTCACGTGTTCACCGACGTGTTCGGGATCTTGATGGCGATACTGGCAATCACACTCGCGCAGCGACAATCCCGCAAAGCCGCACGCACGTTCGGGCTGTACCGAGCAGAAGTGTTCGCAGCATTGTTCAACGCCCTACTCCTGTTCGTAGTCGCGGGTTGGATCCTCTACGAAGCGGCACAACGTATTTCGAATCCACCCGAAGTCCCGGGCGTGCCGGTGATGGCGGTCGCGATTCTCGGTCTCGCCATGAACGTCATCGCGTTCGCCTTGCTACGGAGTGGGGCACAGGAAAGCCTGAATGTTCGGGGCGCGTACCTCGAAGTTATGGCGGACATGCTCGGCTCGATCGGCGTGCTCGTCAGCGGGTTGGTCACCGTCCTGTTCGGATGGCGATACGCCGACCCGGTGATCGCGGTCGCGATCGGTCTGTTCGTTCTGCCGCGGGCATTCAACCTGGGTCGACACGCCGTGCGCATCTTGCTGCAGCACGCTCCGTCTGGCATCGATGTCGCCGCGGTCGAAAAGGCGTTGACCACTGTCGATGATGTCGAGGAGGTGCATGATCTGCACATCTGGACGTTGACATCAGGCATGGAGGTCGCCTCGGCGCACCTGACGGTCACCCCGGGTGCCGAGTCACCGCGGGTGCTCGCTGCAGCGCAACAGGTTCTCCTCGACGAGTACGGACTCGAACACGCCACCCTGCAAGTCGAACCCCCTGAAGGCGAAGGCCGTTGCCGAGAGGTGAACTGGTAACCGGCCGTGGGCCTCCACGTTGGTGTTCACCAGGTTTACTCGGCGCGCCGTCAGCGGTGCACCAGAAAATGTTCTTCGTGAAAAACGACACTGGGTGCGTGAACGAGTTGTAGATTCGGTTTATCGTTGACCGATTGACCGTATCGCTCGATGTTGTGATCGGAAGGTGTGTCGTCATATTGCGGGGTTTAAGGCATGCTGGCGATCGCCAGAGTCGCAGCAAGTGCAGCGATGATGCCGAGCGCGATGTAGGCACTGGAGTAGCTGCCGGTCCAGGTGGTGAGCAGGGTGCCCGCCCAGGGTGCTGATGCCATCGTGATCACTATCGGTGCGGACATGATGCCGTTGAGATGTCCGTATTCGGTTGGTCCCCAACGGTCTGTGATGGCGGTGGCTTGGATGAGGGTGAACACCCCGCGCGCGAGCCCTGCGCCGACTGCGATCGCGATGAGGACGATCAGTGAGGTGGCTGCGCCGAGGGCAAGGGTGGTGATGGCGGTGGCGGTGATGATGCCGACTGTTCGGCCGCGCACTCCGGTGAATCGTTGCAGTGGAAGGTATCCGACGCGTCCGAGGACCTGGCCGACTCCGCCGAGACCGAGGGCCGTGGCCGCGATCGTCGGGTCAGCGCCATGCTCAAGTAGCAGTGGCACCAGGTTGAACACCCCTGCGAACGCGACGAACGCTGCCAGGCCCAGCGACGTCGTGAGCATGATGAAAGCCCGGCTGCGCACCACATCGGTCCTATTCATCGCGGCGGGCCCGCTGGGGTTCGGACGAGAAACGTTCGGCCAGCGGCCGTGCAATCCGATCAGATGGCCAGGGACCGTAACAACGAGCAGCACTACCGCGAGCACCAGATATGTTCGACGCCAATCACTGTGGCTCGACAAGAGCGCGGTCAGCGGCGCGAAGACGGTGCTCGCCAGTCCCGCGGCGAGCGTCAGAATCATCAGCGCTCGGACACGGTCAGTGCCCCACCACCGGGTCAGTGCGGCGAAGGCGGGTGGATACAGCACCGCGCCCATCGCGATCCCGGCGACGATCCATCCGAGATAGAACACGACCAGGCTCTGTGACGTTGCGACTACGACCAGCGCTGGAACCGCGACGACGGATCCTGCGGTCATCACCCACCTCGGCCCGTGACGGTCCAAGATCCGCCCGACCGGGATGCCGACGACAGCAGCGACGAGTTGGCTCAGTGAGAACGCGGCCACGATCGTCGATGTCGACCACCCAGTATCCGCCGTAATTGCCGGAGAGAGAACGGGGAAGGCGTAGTAGAGGATTCCCCAGCTGGTGATCTCAGTGAGACACAGGATGGACAGGACCCGGCGTCGCCCAGGATGCGGTGCTTCCATGGGCGACGCCGAATCGGTGACCTGTTCAGTCACGCGCGCGCGGCGCCGCGCTGAGACTGATCAACTCTGGTGATGCCGGTGCGCCGCAGCACCCACCGCTGCCAGCTGCGTCGGCGTTCGGGTCATCGAACAACCCCGCTCCGCCGCAGACACCGGTGTCCGGGAGTGCCAGTTCCACCTTCCGGGCACCGGTGTGATCGCCGGCGAGTTCGGCTGCGATGCTGCGAACCTGCTCGTAACCGGTCATCGCCAGGAACGTCGGTGCACGCCCGTAGCTCTTCATCCCGACCAGATAGAGGCCAGGCTCGGGCTGGGTGAGCTCGTCGACACCATGCGGATAGACGGTCCCGCAGGAGTGCATGTTCGGGTCGATCAACGTGGCCAGGAACTGAGGAGCTTGCAGGGTCGGGTCGAGGTCGAGGCGGACCTCGGACAGCCATGACAGGTCCGGTCGGAATCCGGTCAGTGCAACAACATGATCGACATGCTCGATGCGGACACCGGTATCGCCGACGAGCGTGAGCTGGTCACCATCCGTACTGACTTCTTCGGTGCGGAATCCGGAGACGACGGTCAGGTAACCGTCGTCGACGGCTTTTTTGGCCCGTAGGCCGAGTGCGCCGCGGGCGGCGAGCTCGTCGGATTCGCCGCCGCCGAACACGTCGTCGGTGACGCCGCGCCGCACCGCCCACGTCAGCGTCGTCCCAGGAGATTGCGCGGCGAGCTCTGCGAACGTGATGAGCGCCGTGAGCGCTGAATGTCCACTGCCCGCGATGACAATGTGCTTGCCTGCGAATTCGGACCGGGCCGTCTCCTCAGCGAGGTCAGGAACGCGGTAGGAAATCTGGCGGGCAGCTGCACGTTCACCGATCGCTGGGAGTCCTTCACTGCCAAGAGGATTGGGTGATCCCCAGGTTCCCGAGGCGTCGATGACCGCGCGGGCAAGGATGCGTTCTTCGCCACCGTCACTGTGGCGAATGTGCACCGCGAGGGGTTCGGTGTCACGTCCGGCGTCGACGACGCGGTCACGCCCACGCCGGGCGACACCGACGACCTCGGAATCGACCCGGACAGCGTCTCCGAGGGCTGCAGCGAGCGGTGCGAGATAATTTTCGACCCATTCGCGGCCCGTTGCATAGCTGTCGCGCTCTGGTGCGACCCATCCTGTGGGCTCAAGGATGCGGGCGGCGGCGGGGTCGATGACCTCGGACCAGGGTGAGAACAGGCGAACGTGGTTCCACTGTGCGACTGCGGAACCGGCAGATGGGCCGCGCTCAAGGATGACAACATCGGAGCCGGTTTGGGTCAGATGTGCGGCGGCGGCGAGGCCGATGGGTCCCGCGCCTACCACTACTACGGGGTGCTCGGTCATGTGCGACTCCCTTTCATCGATGATGATCAATGCTTCTGAATGTGACTATATCGATACTCATCGATGTTCGCAACCATCGACGTCTATCGATATACTTTGGCTATGACCGCCATCGCCCCGCTCGTCGACTCGCAGACCGACATCACACCGCTCGCGGCCGAAGATGCTGCGACGTATGCCCAGTGGTTCGCATGCCTCGCCGAGCCGATGCGGGTGCGAATACTGCATCTGGTCGCTGGATCCGGCGGTGGTATCGCGGTCGGTAAGCTCGCCGACGCACTCGAGATCGGGCAGCCCACGGTCTCCCATCACGTGCGCAAACTCGCTGACGTCGGCTTCGTGACCCTCGGCAAGAAAGGCACGACAACGATCGTGTCGGTGAATCCGACGTGCTGCACCGGTCTCCCGCATGCCGCCGATGCCGTGATGGGTGTGCTCACCCCGCGGCCGTGCTGCCCGGCAGATCTCCCCGGCGACGTCACCGTACGCGCGATGACTGACGCCGACTGGGATGCGGTGCGGCGGATCTACGCAGAGGGAATCGCCACCGGCCATGCGACGTTCGAGACGGAGGTCCCCTCGCGGAAGTCCCTGAAGGAAAAGTGGTTGCCGGGGCATCGCTGGGTCGCAGAGATCGACGGCACAGTCGAGGGCTGGGCGGCACTGACTGCGGTATCGGCCCGAGACTGCTATCGCGGTGTCGCCGAGAACTCGGTGTATGTCGGCGACGGGTATCGGGGCCGCGGTGTCGGAAAGTCGTTGATGCACAAGCAGGTCAACGAGGCCGATGCCGCTGGGTTGTGGACTCTGCAGACCTCGATCTTTCCGGAGAACCGCGCCAGCATTGCCTTGCATCATGCGTCGGGGTATCGCACTGTGGGATTTCGCGAACGGATCGCCCAGCAAGGCGGTGTCTGGCGCGACACCGTCATGCTGGAACGACGCCGCGCGGAATGACCTACCGATTGCGTAGGCGCTCTGTGAGATCTTCGACGCGGGTAGCGATGTCATCGCGCACCAGCCGCATCCGCTCGATACCGTCGATCCCGCGCTCCGATGGCTCGTCAGTGTCCCAGTTCAGGTAGGTCGGGCCGTCCACTTCCTCGACCTTCGCTTCTCCTCCGAGAGTGATGACGTAGTCCATCCGTGCCAGCAAGTCCGGGTCGATCGCCTTCGGCTGCTCGCCGGTGAGATCGACACCGACCTCGAGCAACGACTGCGCCGACAACGCATTCACCGCGTTGCCGGGCTGGGTGCCAGCCGAATGCACCTCGACGCTCTCACCCGCTGCCTTGCGCATCAGGCCAGCGGCCATCTGCGACTTGCCACCGTTCTTCACACACACGAACAGCACACTCGGGGTGCTCATCGAACCGACCCTGCTTGTGCCGGAACGAGTTCGGCGAGCAACTCTTCGACCAGTGTTCTGATCTGGTCGCGGATCGGACGGACCGCGTCGACGCCTTTGCCGGCCGGGTCGGGCAGCGCCCAGTCGCGGTAGCTCACCCCAGGAAAGACCGGGCAGGCGTCGCCGCACCCCATGGTGATGACGACGTCAGAAGCTTCGACGGCGTCGGGATTGAGAATCTTCGGGGACTGCGCCGAGATGTCGATACCGATCTCGGCCATCGCCTCGACGGCGGCGGAATTGATGGACTCCGCGGGCGCGCTGCCAGCGGAGCGGACCTCGACGGTGCCGCCGCCGAGGTGGGTGAGGAATCCGGCGGCCATCTGCGAGCGGCCCGCGTTGTGGACGCAGACAAACAACACGCTGGGTGTGTCGGACATGAGATCAAAGGCCCCTTCTGAGTCTTGGGTGCGGTCGGGTTGTGGAATGGCTGGATCAGGCAGGGACGGGTGAGGTCAACTCGGTGAGAAGTGCACTGACGCGGGCGTCGAGGTCATCACGGATCCGGCGCACCTCGTCGATGCCCTTGCCGTCCGGGTCGTCGAGTTCCCAATCCAAATACCGTTTGCCGGGATAGATCGCGCAGGCATCACCGCAGCCCATCGAGACCACGACATCGGCCGCTGCGACGACGTCGTCGGTGAGCGGTTTCGGGTAGGCATCGCCGAGGTCGAGACCCAGTTCGGTCATCGACTCGACCACCACCGGGTTGATCTCGTGCGTCGGGGCGGATCCGGCGGAGCGGACATGAACCCGGCCTGCGGCGCGGTGTGTGAGCAGGGCCGCTGCCATCTGTGAGCGGCCAGCATTGTGGAAGCAGATGAACAGCACCTCGGGAACTTCCTTCGGGGCATCGCCCTGCGATTGCGCCAGGGCGGTGAGGCGATCAGCTGCGAAACGCCCCGCCAACATCGTCAGATGCGTGTGGATCTTCGAGGTCCGCCGCAGCGCAGTGTAGGACTCGAAGACGTACCGCTCCACGGTCTGTGGGGAGAAGATCCCGGTGTACTTCTCCGACAATCTCTCCGCGGTGCGGGAGAGGACAGCTTGGGGCATGAGCAGTTCGGGTTGTGCGCGGGTCTCGTCATGCGTTGCACTGTCGGACATCAGGTCTCCTTTGTCGCTGGTGTTGCTGGCGCTGCCGTTGTGGACCGATCACGGGTGAAGCGCTTGCGTAGAGCGAGCGAGACATAGACCAAGCCGACGAGGACAGGTACTTCGATGAGCGGTCCGACGACACCAGCGAGTGCCTGACCTGACGTTGCCCCATAGGTGGCGATTGCGACGGCGATGGCGAGCTCGAAGTTGTTGCCCGCTGCGGTGAATGCGAGGGTTGTGGTGCGTTCGTAGCCCAGCCCCATCGCGGCACCCATGGCGTAGCCGCCGCCCCACATCACCGCGAAGTAGACCAGCAGAGGAAGCGCGATACGGACCACGTCGAGGGGCTGGGAGGTGATTCGATCGCCCTGCAGCGCAAAGAGGATGACGATGGTGAACAGCAGGCCGTAGAGCGCCCACGGTCCGATCTTGGGGATGAACGTGGTTTCGTACCAGTCGCGGCCCTTGGCGCGTTCTCCGAAGAATCGGGAAGCGAACCCTGCGACGAGGGGGATTCCGAGGAAGATCAGGACCGATTTCGCGATCTGCCAGGGCGAGGCCTCGATGGTGGTCTGTTCGAGTCCGAGCCAACCGGGAAGCACCGAGAGGTAGAACCAGCCGAGGACGGCGAACATGAATACCTGGAACACAGAGTTGATGGCTACGAGCACGGCGGCGGCTTCACGGTCTCCGCAGGCGAGGTCGTTCCAGATGATGACCATGGCGATACAGCGGGCGAGCCCGACGATGATCAGGCCGGTGCGGTATTCGGGGAGATCGGGCAGGAACAGCCAGGCGAGCGCGAACATCAACGCAGGGCCGAGGACCCAGTTGAGCACCAGGGACCCGATCAGCAGGCGTTTGTCGCCGGTGACGGTGTCGAGGCGGTCGTAGCGGACCTTCGCCAGCACCGGATACATCATGATCAGCAACCCGATGGCGATCGGCAGGGATACGCCATCGATCGAGATGGATGACAGGGCGTCGTTCATGCTTGGGACCATTCGGCCCAGGAGCAGGCCGATGACCATGGCGACGCCGATCCAGACCGGCAGGAATCGGTCGAGGGTGGAGAGCTTGCCGACTACAGCCGGATGATCTGTGGCTGCGGTGCTCATGCGGTCACCAGAGCATCGTCGGAAATGGGGTTGGCGGCGCTGAGCACGGCCGATAGTTGCTGTAGCGCAGCGGGCAGTACCCAGTAGTAGACCCAGGTGCCGCGGCGCTCACAGTCAATCAGACCGCTCTCTCGTAGAACTTTGAGGTGATGGCTGATCGTGGGCTGCGAGAGATCGAACTCGGGCGAGATGTCGCAGACGCAGGCCTCACCGCCTTCGTGGCTGGCCACCAGACTCAGCAGTCGCAGGCGAACCGGGTCGCCGAGCGCTTTGAACATGCGGGCCAGGTCGCCGGCCCAATCAATGGACAAAGGCTCGCGGATGAGCGGCGAGCAGCACTCGCCATTGGTCGCCACAGTGAGCGGCAGACTTTGTTTCGACATATGTCTATATTGACGACTACCGAATCAGTCGTCAAATGAACACTGTCTGAACACGAGCAGCCGGGGAATATCACGGTCGGTCAGGGCGTGCGCGGTAGGTGCGTGACCGAGTTCAGCTGTTCAAGTTGGCGTCGTAGGGCGCGGTTCTCGATGGCGAGCCGTTGGATACTTGAGACCGCGAGGACGAGGTTGTCGGCAAGTTCGCGGTTGCGCTGCCGGAGCCGATCGAGATCGTGGGTGCGCCGCGGGTCGCCTTCGTCGATCGAGCGGTTCGAAAGCGGGTGCAGCGGAGAAGTGTGCAAGCGGGTCACGATGTCGGGATAGCGGCGCCGGAATGTGGTGTTCGCGAGCCCGAGATGCCGGGCGAGTGCGAGCACCGAGGGTGTGCGGCCAGTGGCCTGTTCCAGGTGCTCGATCGCAGCATCGATGGCGGAGGATGTGACGTCGTTTCTGTGTGATGTCATCGGGTCTCCGTGGTGGATGCTGCGGATTCGGCGGTGTTCGGGTCGACATGGCGGCCCAGGAAGTCGCCGAGTCGATCTAGCCGCTCGTGTAGTCGATGCGCGAGTAGCGGTGGCAAACCTGTCCTGACTGCCAATTCCCGTTCCAGAGACTGATGTTCGGTGCGCAGTGCGTCGAGGTTGTCCGGTGTCAACGCGACGTTGCTGCACTCCAGTGGTTGGCAATGCCCGAGCTGCGGGCGCGTAGTGCCGCTGCGGTCGGGCCGTGGTTGACACATCGCCTTGTCCGGATCGAACACGCAGAGCGCGAAGGTACCTGGGTAGACGGCCGGGTCGGATCGTTTCATTCCGCCGTGCGATGCGTGGTCGGTCGGTGAGCACTGTTCCAGCGAAGCTGCTGTCGGCGGATAAGGTGCTCAATCGACGAGACGCTTCGTCCGCGGCGGGCCCGCTGATCGCCGGGTGTGGGTGGTCGGTGGCGATGCTCATCAGGTCTTCGCCGCGGGCGAGTGCTTGTTCGGCTTCGACTTCGGCGCGGAACCCTGAGTCGGAGGTGCTGGCGTAGCCCTCGAACATCTGGATGCTCAGATGCCGGTAGGCGATGGCGCCGGCAATCGATCCACCCGGGCGGCGGGCGATGAACCACGCCAGCGTGCGACGGAACTGCCGCGTAGTGATGACCCAGGGTCGGCCGTTGACGGGTGGAAGGGATTCTGCGAGGTCGTGTTCGGTGCAGTAGCGGTTGATCCAGACAGTGAGCTCGTGCAGATGCTTCGTGGTCGTCCTGGTGGTGATCGCCATGTCGGTATCACAGTCCTGGCGGGAGAATTCGATGCCTGGTGGGTCGGAGAACAGCACGTCACGTCCCGGTGGGTGGAGTTTTTCCAGGTCGGTGATCGGCCCGTGCAGCGGGCGCCCCGACTGTCCAGTCGGCGATGACGCCGGAGGGGTCGGTTTCGCCTTTGAATGCCAGGCCGGTCAGTGTTCAACGGTAGGCGGTGCCGGCCGGCTGCGCGTCTAGGTGATCTAGCGAGCGCAGCGACCTGAGATGGGACTCGACCGAGGGCCCCTGTCATTACGGGTTCTAGTCGGATACAGCGGACAGGTGGAGTTCGGTGCCGCCCGGTTCGCCGCCGAGCACCTGCGCACCTAGGTCATCGAGGTGTCCTCAGATGGATCTGGGTGTTGGGGTCGGTGTGCCAGAGGTAGGTCAGTAGCGAGCAGTACGACTCGGTGACCTGGGTGCGCAGGTGCTCGGCGGTGGTGGTTCCGAGTCCGGCATCGACTACGACCGCACCGAGGTGCAGCGTCCGGTTTGCCAGCGCGGCCGCGGAGCTTCCGATGTCGGCGATAGTGCCCCCGATGTGGGCTGCGGCATCGAGGATTTCGTCGGGGATCGGCCGGACCTGTGGGTAGGCGTAGACCGCCGCCGCGGCAGTAGGCAATGGTGGCCGGCGCTGGAGCCGTTCCTCGATCGTGGCGATGATCTGGTGGAGTTGCCGTTCATGTCCCCGCAATCTGCGGGGACGGGCGACGCGCCGGGCGGTGATCGGTGCCAGCGCGCACAGGCTGTTGGCGGTCTCGATCATGCCCGCACCGTCAAGGACGGTCGGGACCAGACTACGGACCAGCCAGTCGGACAGGGTGGCGGCGGCCTCGACGGTGGCCGGGACGGTCAGCAGCGGTATCGCGTGTGTTGTCATGTTTGGGTTCCGATCAGGTGATTCGGTGTCGGCGGACAGGCACCTTTGTGTGGCTTGGTTGCCGCGCGCGCCACCAGTGTTGCCTTCGGTGCACGAGGCGAGGCGATGATCGTCTTTCGGCGGTCATCAAGGACCATTCCGACAGCATCTGCGATCCCGGCACGATCGCCGCGCCCGGTGACTCCGCCCGCCTGTGCCAGCTCCTCGCGACAGTGGTTGCAGATGAACATGGCGTAGTCGATTCCGGTTCCGATTGTCCTCGCCATCGAGATGATCAGAACATCGAATGCGGTGATCATCGTCATTGCGAAAAAGTTTACGCAACATAGCATTTAAGGGACTGGGTTCACGGTGCGGGATCCGCGGAAACCGGGTCAGTTCGTGCGGCCCTTCTACAACGCTGCCTGCTCGGTCTCGGAGACCGAGTGCGCGGAAATGCAGCAGTACCGCGGCGGAGTCGTTGCTGCTGTCGAGCAGTTCCTGCGGGGTCTGGGATCCCGCTTCGCGGGTGCGCGCGGGGAAGATAGGTGCGGCTGCGTTTTCCCGGGCGCGCCTATCTTCTCGTGCGGCTGGGTCGCGGCGGTGAGAATCGCGGTGTGATGCCACAAGGGTTGCACCAAAGAAGTTCACGATCTGGTGCTATCGGGCACGGGGCCGGGCTGAGGCCGTAAGTCTGCTGTCTCCCGCGTGAACAGCGCTGCGCCGATCATTAGTACTACGCCGCCGGTGATGTAGACGTCGGCGAGGTTGAATGTCGGCCACCAGCCGGTGTGAAAGTAGTCCGTGACAGCGCCGTCCAGAAGACGATCGAAGACGTTGGACACGGCCCCGGCCAGGATTAGCGTCAGCGCTAGCGTCGTCGCCGGGCCTCCGTGTCGAGCGGCGCGCCATCCGTAGACCGCGACTCCGGCTGTGATCGCCGCCGTGACTGAAACGACGACCCATAATGGCAACGAGTCGCCGAGACTGAATGCCATTCCGCGGTTGAAGGCGAGCCGGAGTTCGAGTATCCGCAGCTGGATCGGCGAACCGGGTAGTACCTCTTGCGCCCAATAGTCGATCAGAAGCGCGAGAACCACCAGTGTCACAACGAGGGCTGCTCCTGCTGTGCGCAGTCGCCCGGGGGCGGGGGTGCGGTTCATCGATCCTCGTTCTCGGCGGCGGTCTTGTCGGTGTGGGGGTGCTTCAGGCAGCGATCGGTGATCGTGGATTTGCCAAACCTTAAAATACTATGAACCATAGTAGTTCATGTGGGTGGCGAACTCTTCGATGATCGACGATGTCAGGATGCCGTGATGAACGTTGCCCCCGCGATCGGATCCGGCGGCCGCTCGTCCGCGGGTGAGCGAGGTCGAACGGGCTCGCGCCGACGAATCGTCGAGAACAGCGCGTGGATTCGGATCGTCTCGGCTGCAGCGTCGGGCTTGTTGATGTATGCCAGTTTCCCACCGATGAATTTCTGGGTCGGTGCTCCGCTCGCTGTTGCACTGCTCGTGCTCGCGGTGCGCGGCCGGTCCGCTCGCGCAGGGGCGGGCTACGGCCTCGTTGCCGGACTGACGTTCTTCGCCCCTCTCCTGCCCTGGGTGGGGGAGTATGTCGGGTCGACGCCGTGGCTCGCACTCGCGGCTATCCAAGCCCTCTTTGTGGCTCTGTTCGGCGCAGTAGCCGATCGGATGTCCCGACTACCGTGTGGGCCGATCTGGGTGGCGAGCGCCTGGGTGGCGATGGAAGCGGTGCGCTCTCGTGTCCCTTTCGGCGGTTTCCCCTGGGGCCGAATTGCATTCGGTCAAGCGGACGGTCCGCTGCTACCCCTGGCCGCGCTGGCTGGCGCGCCAGGGTTGTCGTTCGTCGTGGTGCTGATCGGGTCGGCTCTCACTCATGTCGTCGTCGCCGATCGCCGCCGATTGGCACTGGCGGCGGCGTCGTTCGCGGGGATGAGTGTCGTCGTGGGGGTGCTCACGATGGCAGCTCCGCTTTTCGCTCCGTCGCAGCAGGACACGGTCACGGTTGCGCTGGTTCAAGGCAATGTGCCGAGGCTCGGGCTCGACTTCAACTCGCAACGGCGGACGGTTCTCGACAACCACGTCAAGCGCACCATTGAGCTCGCCGCCGACATCGAATCTGGTCGCGTAAACACGCCCGATTTGGTCATCTGGCCGGAGAATTCCTCCGACATCGATCCGCTCCGCAATCCCGATGCAGCCGAACGTATCGACGCGGCAGCCCGCGCAGTCGGAGTTCCTATTCTCGTCGGCACGGTGCTACGCCAGGACGACGGCACCACGAGGAATACCTCGATCGTGTGGGATCCGGTGACCGGGCCCGGACAGATGCACGATAAGCGGCAACTGGTGCCGTTCGGGGAATACCTCCCGATGCGGACGATCGTCACCGCACTGTCTCCGTACGCCGCCCAAGCGGGAAATTTCGTCGCGGGCCAGGGCAACGGTGTCATCGACCTCGCGGGCGTACCGGTGGCCGTTGCAACCTGCTACGAGGTCGCCTTCGATGCACTGCTCACCGACTCCGTTCGCGCCGGCGCTCAGCTGATCACCGTCCCCACCAACAACGCCACCTTCGGACGCACGAACATGACCTATCAGCAACTCGCCATGTCGCGGGTGCGTGCGGTCGAACATGGGCGTGGTGTCGTCGTCTCCGCCACCAGTGGCGTCAGCGCCGTCATCGACGCACGCGGGGTCGTCGTGGATCGAACGGAGCTCTTCACCCCCGCAGCCGTCGTCGCCGACGTCTCACTCAGTACAGCACTCACTCCCGCGACCATCGCCGGCGGCGTTCCGGAATGGACTGTCACCACCGGTGCTATTGCTGCACTGACCTTTTCGCTGCGGCGCCGACCACTCACTGCCACCCCCGACCCATCAACTACTATGTCACGTAGTATTTGATGGGTCGGCCAGTGAAGGGTGCGAGGAGATGACGATCGACGAACACCCGATTGTGCCATCGCAAGGACTCTGGCGCAGACCAGTTGCTGCGGTCCGCAACCGGTGGCGGCAACTGACTTCGATGCGCACGGCGCTGGTGCTGCTGTTCCTGCTCGCCATCGCAGCGATTCCCGGCGCCCTGCTGCCGCAGCGCAACCTCAATATCCAGGCCGTCGATTCCTACATCGCTGCGCGTCCGGTTCTCGGGCCCGTGATGGACACGCTGGAATTGTTCGACGTGTTCGGAAGTTTCTGGTTCACCGCCATCTACGTCCTACTGTTCGTGTCGTTGATCGGCTGCCTGACTCCCCGAATGATCGAGCACGGCAAAGCCCTTCGCGCACAGCCAGTTCGCGTACCCCGAAACCTCTCGCGACTACCGCTGCACCATTCGGGCGCTCTCGCCGGCAGCCCCGAGAAGGTCATCGACGACATCGCGCCCCATTTGAAGCGGTGGCGTACTGCCGTTAGGCCCGAGCCCGATGGCGCACTCACCCTCTCCGCCGAGAAAGGCTACACACGCGAAGCGGGAAACCTACTTTTTCATTTCTCGCTGATAGGCCTCCTGGCTGCCATCGCCATCGGCAAGCTCTTCGGTTACGAAGGATCGGTCATCGTCATCGCCGACAACGGGCCCGGTTTCTGCAACACCTCGCCCGCCATCTACGACTCCTTCCGGGCCGGCAACAGCACCGACGGAACCGGGCTGGAGCCGTTCTGCATCAGAGTCAAGGACTTCAACGCCGACTACCTTGAGAACGGCCAGGCAAAGATGTTCACCTCGAACATCTCCTACCAGTCCGCCGACGACATCGCCGCAGGCACCTGGCGCGACTATCAGCTCAAGGTTAACGAACCCCTCCGGCTCGGAGACGAACGCATCTACCTCACCGGACACGGATACGCCCCCGAATTCACCGTGACCTTCCCCGACGGTCAGAGTCGAACCGAGGCCCTGCAGTTCCGGCCCGACGACGCCACTACGTTCCTGAGCAGCGGTGCGCTGCGCTTCGACCCTCCCGGCGGGACATACGCCACCGCCGACGAGCGGCGCCGCGGCCAGATCGCCATCGAAGGCCTCTTCGCTCCCACTGCGCAATTCAACGGAACCCTACTCTCATCACGCTTCCCGGAATTGGTTGATCCTGCTGTGGCAGTGGATATCTACAAAGGAGATACCGGCCTCGACACCGGTATTCCCCAGTCGATTTTCTCTCTGAACCAGGAGATGATCAACCAGGGCCGACTCGTGAAACAGGATCGGGTGAACCTGCGTCCCGGTGAATCGACGACCCTCACCGACGGCACCAACATTCGATTCGACGGTGCCAAGGAGTTTGCCAACCTTCAGGTCGGATATGACCCCGCGCAGTTGTGGGTACTCGTGTTCGCGATCACGATGATGACCGGACTGTTGGTCTCGCTGGTGATTAAGCGACGTCGAGTCTGGTTCCGTGTGCTCCCGGCCGAAGCAGGCCGATCGAGCGTAGAGATGGGCGGGCTCGCCCGCACCGATCACGCCGGATGGGGTCCCGAATTCGAAACTCTCCGCCCCGAGATCTGGACGCCGCGTACAAAGAACCACTCCGAGACCCCCGACAGAGAAACGGTGTAGCGCCATGCCGATCGACGACACCCTCGCCCGCTGGAGCGATATCAGTTTCGAGACCGCTTTCGTGGTGTATCTCTTCGCAGCGATCTTGTTCCTCGCGCAGCTTGCGACGACCAGTGCAGCGACACTGCGCAATTCGGAGCGACTTCGCGCGCGGATAGTTGCGGCTACGTCGGAGTCGCCAGGGCTTGTTCCCGACACACCCCGGCGGGTTCCGTCCGAACGCCTGGGCCGAATGGGGCTCAGTCTGGTGATGCTCGCACTCACTTTGCATATCGGGTCGATCGTCCTGCGCGGGATCGCCACGGGCCGCCCGCCGTGGGGCAACATGTACGAATTCGTCTCCGTCACCTGCGCGGCCGGCATACTTGCCGGACTGATCGTGTTGCGCTCGAAGCAGTTGCGCACACTGTGGTTGTTCGTCCTCGTCCCGACTTTGATCCTCCTTTTCATCGCTGGCACCGTGCTGTATGCCAACGCGGCACCGGTCGTACCAGCCTTGCAGTCGTATTGGCTCCCTGTGCACGTCTCTATCGTCTCGCTCGGTAGCGGGGTGTTCCTGATCTCCGGTGCAGCAAGTACGTTGTTTCTGATCCGGATCCGATATCCCGACAGCGCTGTCGCCGACAGTAGAGTGGGTCGGATCGTCGCCCGTCTCCCTTCGGCGCAGTCGCTCGACGTGTTGGCGTACAAGACCACGATCTTTGCGTTTCCGCTTTTCGGAATCGGTGTCATCCTCGGCGCGATCTGGGCCGAAGCCGCGTGGGGCCGGTTCTGGGGCTGGGACCCGAAAGAGACGGTCTCGTTCATCACGTGGATCATCTACGCCGCATACCTGCACGCACGGGCCACCAGCGGGTGGCGGGACACCCGCGCCGCGTGGATCAACATCGCCGGATTCGTGGCCATGCTGTTCAACCTGTTCATCATCAACATGGTGGTCTCTGGACTGCACTCCTACGCAGGCTTGAACTGATGTCGTGCGCTAGCTGCGGCCGAGTGCTTCGGCGAGGTCGGAGGGGAGCGGCATCGGTGTCGTCAATCCCGCGTCGACACGGCCAGTGTTGCCGACCGGGTATCGCCCCGACCAGGATCCAGGAGCTGCGACCGCGATCCGAATCAACTGGCCCCACGACTCACGTCGATCATGTTCCTTCACAGCCGCTTTCAACATCTCAAGATGGTTCCGTGTGTGCAGCCAAGGATAGGGTTGCGAGAGAATGTGCGCGCGTTCGAGGTGATGCCACCGCACGTCGGTTGTCGACGCTGTCGCTGCTTCCTTCATTTCGATCATGTAGAGCCTGCGGGCGGTACGGGTACGTTTCACTGTGCTATTTCTTTCTGTGCTTGAGATCACCGCGTACGGAGGCGGTTGTGCAGCAGGAGCATTCACTTTCGGGCTCGCCGTCGCCAAGTCCGACCGGCGATGAAATTATTACGGAATCGGCGTCCAGAAGATTCAGGGGTGTGCCGGGTGCGGCGTTACCGGCCTTCGGCGCCGGGGCGCAGCACGCATCCGCGAACTCGGCTACCGGTGCGATAGTGACGTTGAGGGCGCCCATCGTCTTCGGAGGCGGGACAAACCCATCCAGCGGCGTGGTGCGCGCGGCACGAATTGCGTTGGCGATGACCAACACTTCGGCGAGCTCGTGGACAAGGACCACTGTGGCCAAGCCGAGGACACCGGTGGCCGCCAGTGGGACGAGCACGCCGATGATGGCGATCGACAAGGCGATATTTTGGACCATGATGCGCCGTGCACGCCGAGCGTGGGACAGCACTTGGGGCAGATGCCGTAGGTCCTCGCCCATGAGGGCGACGTCGGCGGTCTCGATGGCGACATCGGTACCCATCGCGCCCATGGCGATGCCGACGTCGGCGGTCGCCAAGGCGGGGGCATCGTTAACTCCGTCGCCGACCATCGCGATCTTCCGACCGGCCGCGATGTCGGCCAGCAGCGCGGCTTTGCCCTCGGGAAGCAGTTCCGCATGGACGGTGCCGATACCCGCTTGGGTTGCCAAGGCCCGCGCGGTGAGCTCGTTGTCTCCGGACAGCATCGCGGTGTCGATGCCGAGCGCGGTGAGTCGGCGGACGGCATCGGCTGCTTCGGGCCGTAGTTCGTCGCGGACGGCGATCGCGGCGATGAGCTCTTCCGCTCGTTCGACGAGAATGACTGTGGCACCGGCGCTTTGCAGGCGTGTGACGTCGGCGCGGAATATGTCGGTGTTGAACCAGCTCGGTTTCCCGAGCCTGATCGCGGCGCCGTCTATCGTGCCGGTCAGACCGTGTCCGGGGATTGCGGTGACATCGTCGGCAGCCGCGACGGTCGATACGGAGGCGAGGATGGCGCGGGCGAGCGGATGCTCACTGCGCGCTTCGAGGGCAGCGGCAGCAGCCAGCGCGTCTGCGCGGCTGATCCCCGCGGCGGTGACGACATCGATAACTTCCGGTCTACCGGCAGTCAGCGTGCCGGTCTTGTCCAGCGCGACAACGCGGATGCGGCCCAGTTCTTCCACTGCTGCACCGCCTTTGACCAATGCCCCGTTGCTGCTGGCGGCACCGATCGCGGCGACTACCGACAGGGGTACCGAGATCGCCAGCGCGCACGGTGACGCAGCGACCAGGACCACCAGCGCTCGTTCGAGCCACAGCATCGGATCACCCAGCAGAGCGCCCACACCCGCGACGAGTCCGGCGAGAATCATGATCGCCGGCACGAGGGGGCGTGCGATACGGTCCGCGAGCCGCTGGCCGGAGCCTTTGCGGTCCTGGGCTTGTTCGACGATGTGCACGATGCGAGCAAGAGAGCTCGCCGAGGCTGGCGCGGTGGCGGTGATCTCGATGGCCCCGCCGCCGTTGATGGCGCCGGCGAGCACCTCGTCGCCGGGGTTGGCTTCGATGGGGACCGATTCACCGGTGATCGCGGACAGGTCCAGATTGGTCGAACCGCGGGTGATGGTGCCGTCGGTGGCGGATCGTTCGCCGGGCCGCAGCACCATGGTGTCTCCGACCACGAGGTCGTTGGGGGACAGGGACAACTCGGTTCCTCCGCGGATGACCGAGACTGTCGGCGGCACCAAGGCCAGTAGGGCGCGTAGTCCGCGGCGGGTTTTCTTGACTGCGTGTTCTTCGAGTCCTTCGGCGATAGAGAACAGAATGCCGAGCATCGCGGCTTCCGGGATTTGCCCCAACGCGATCGCTCCGATGAGTGCGATCGTCATTAGTGTTCCGACGCCTATGCGCCCGTGTCGAAGGTTGCGCAGTGTCGAGGGGACGAAGGTGGCGGCGGCGATGGCGGCGGCCAGTAGTCCACCGATAGTCGCTACCGGATCGGCACCTGTTCGGCCCAGCAGCCATGACGCGGTGAGGATGATCGCGGCTGCAGCTGCACATTGCAGTTCGTGGACCTGCCACAACCTTTGGGGTGTGTCGTCGACCGGGGGACTATCGGCGGTGTCTGTGGACGGCGATGTGGGGGTCGGTCCGCAGCACGTGTCAGCCATGGTCGACTCCGGTGATTTTAGCGGTGGAGGTCGCAATGTTCGAGGTCGAGGGTGCGGTCAGTACCGACAGCAGTCGCGTTCCGCGGTCGGTGAGCGAGTACATGACCAGCTTCCCCGTGCGGCTCGACGTCACGATGTTCGCTGCTTTGAGCTTGCGGAGATGGTGAGAGACCAGTTTCTGGCTCTGTCCGACGATCCAGGCGATGTCACAGCCGCACATCTGTCCGCCAGCGTTCAAGGCGAGTGCGATGGTCAGGCGGGTGGGGTCACCGAATGCTCGGGCAGCGTCGGCGAGCGGTTCGATGTCGCCGAGCGCGGGCAAGGTAGCCCGAACGCTCTCGGCGTGGGGGAGATCCATACACAGCAGATCGCACGAATCGAGTGGTTCGGAAGACATAAAAACAATCTAACAACCATGCGATCGTCATGGAAGGCTTGAAGCGAACATTCATACGATTGTTAGTGTGAAGTCGAACCGAGTCGAACCGACCCCCACCCTTGAGCCCACCAGTCAGTCGAGACGAACCGAGAGAGTACTTGTATGAGCCGTACGGTGAAGATTTCCTTGGCGCTGGTGATTGTGTTCGCCGCCGCGTTGGCTCTTTTTCTGGTGGTGGACAGATCAGGGTCTCCGGATGCTGCCGCAGCCGAGCAGGCCGCTGCCGACCCGGCCTCGATTGCGGTGCGCGAGAACAGTCACCGATTGAACTCGGTGCCCGACGGCCGGGTCACGTTCGTGGAGTTCCTCGACTTCGAGTGCGAGGCCTGCCGCTCGGCGTACCCGGCGATCGAACAGTTGCGTGAAGAGTACGGCGAC
>NZ_LVCV01000128.1 GCF_001647195.1 Rhodococcus sp. EPR-157
AGCAGGGCCGGTTCGAAGCGATGTATCAACGCATGTACGAAACCCAGGCGCAATGGGGCGAACAGCGGATCCCCATGGACGATCTGTTCCGCAGCTTCGCGGCCGATCTCGGACTCGACATGACCGCGTTCGATGCCGCCTACACCGACCCGGCAACGCTCGAGCGGATCCAGGCTGATGTCGCGGACGGGATGGCGCTCGGTGTGCAGGGAACCCCGACATTTTTTCTGAATGGCACCAAAATTGAACCCACCACCTACGGAGACCTCGCCGATGCCCTCGACGCTGCGCTCCGCTGAAGCCACCGAACCCGCTGCAGCACTGCCCCACGGGAGTGGGCCGTTCGATCGAAGCCTGCCCTGGCTGCTGCTCGCAGGAGGCCTGACCGCCCTGGCTGCCGCGCTTGTTCTCACGGTCGAAAAATTCGCTCTCGCACTCGATCCGGCTTACACACCCGCGTGCAGTATCAATCCGGTGCTCAACTGCGGATCGGTGATGGACACCCCACAGGCGTCCGCATTCGGATTCCCCAATTCCCTCCTCGGCGTCGGAGGCTTCGCCGTCGTAGCTGCACTCGGGGCGGCCCTACTCTCCGGTGCGGTGTTCGCTCGATGGTACTGGGCCGCAGTGCAAATCGGTGTCACAGCCGCCGCTGTCTTCGTGCACTGGCTCATCGTTCAATCCCTGTACGAGATCGGGGCGTTGTGTCCGTACTGCATGGTGGTGTGGGCGGTGACCGTCCCGGTCTTCTGGTACGTCACCCTGCGCAACCTCGACCGTGCAGTGACGAGACCCAGCCTGCGGCAGTGGGCCGACTGGTTGATACGCAATCATTCCGTTCCACTGACTGTGTGGTCACTGGCAGTAATCGCCTTGATCGCACAGCGCTTCTGGTCGTATTGGTCCACACTGTTATGACGCGGCAGCACATAGTGATTCGTCGTCCGCCGGGTTCTCGATACAGAAGGTCGCATTCGTGAAGCGCGGCTGGTCGATCCTGATGCTCGTACTGGTGGTCG
>NZ_LVCV01000129.1 GCF_001647195.1 Rhodococcus sp. EPR-157
CCCGAACCCACGCTGTCCCGGCCTACCGACGCCGGCACTGCTGATGCGGCGACGTCGTCGTCGTGCCCCACTCCGGTGCCAGAACGCGGCGGTGCGCTCGCCGGGGTGAGGGCACGCTGCATCGGCGACACAGTCAGTGTCGACCTCGCCGACGCTCTCGGCGCGCAGCCGACACTGATCAACCTGTGGGCGTCCTGGTGCGCCCCGTGTCGGACAGAGATGCCCGTACTCGACGCCTACGCGGCAGAACCCGGCGCGATCCGGGTCGTCGGAATCAACGTCGAGGACCGACCAGGCGATGCGGCGGCGCTAGTGGCGCAACTGGGTATTCGGTACCCGAACTACATCGACGACGGCACTATTCAGGACGCGCTCTCTGCCCCACCGGTCCTTCCCTTGAGCTTCATCACCGGCCCCGATGGGGGCATCGAACGCGTCATCGATCCCACGGTGTTCGAGACATCGGACCAAATCCGCACTGCAGTAAAGGACTCGACTTCATGAGACTCAGCCGCCCTACGGGGGCTCGAACACGCGAACAGAGCAGGCTGACCGCCGCGGCAGCGGCATCCGTCCTTGCGGTTGTACTCCTGGTCTCTGGATGTTCCGCAGGCGCCGACGCCGTGTCCTCCGGCGGTAGCTTCGACTTCGTGGCACCCGGTGGCCAAACCGACATCTTCTACGATCCCCCCGAAACACGCGGAACCATAGGCGAACTCGCCGGTCCCGATCTGATGGAGGAGGGCAAGAACACCGCACTCTCGGACTACGACGGCGAGGTCGTTGTCATTAATCTCTGGGGCCAATGGTGCGCCCCCTGCCGCGGAGAAGCCGACGACCTCGAAGAAGTCTTCGAAAGCACCAAAGACAGCGGAGTGCAGTTCCTCGGCATCAACGTCCGAGATCCACAGAAAGACAAGGCCCAAGACTTTGTTGTCGACAACAACGTCTCTTACCCCTCGATCTACGACCCCGCGATGCGGACGCTGATCGCACTTGGCGGGAACTACCCGACCAGCGTGATTCCCTCGACGCTGGTACTCGATCGAGAGCACCGGGTAGCGGCGGTCTTCATGCGTGCCCTTCTCACCGAAGACCTCCTCCCTGTCGTCGAACGGATAGCAGCCGAATGACTATTCTTCTTGCCCAAGGCGTCGGCTCGACGTTCCAGAATGCGGCATCGAGCGGACCGCTGGTACTGGCGATCGCCGCATGCATGCTCGCCGGTTTGGTCTCGTTCGCATCACCGTGCGTTGTGCCCCTGGTGCCGGGCTACCTGTCGTACCTGGCGGGCATCGCAGGTGCCGATGCGCCGCCGATCGGCGCCGCCTCGACTAGTGGAGCACCGTCGAAGCTTGCAAGCCGCTGGCGCGTGGCCGGCGCCGCGGCTTTGTTCGTCGCTGGCTTCACCATTGTCTTCGTCCTCGCTACCGCCTCGATCTTCGGAGTCATCGGCACCCTGCGCATCAACGAACAGGTGCTCCAGCAGGTCGGCGGTGTCATCACGATCATCATGGGCTTGACGTTCATCGGGTTCATTCCCGCATTCCAACGCGATACTCGCTTCGCGCCGCGACGCATTTCGTCTCTTGCTGGAGCGCCGCTGCTCGGGGGCGTGTTCGCGCTCGGCTGGACGCCGTGCCTTGGCCCCACCCTCGCTGGTGTGCTCTCTGTAGCTGCCGGCACTGAAGGCGCAACGGCAGCGCGCGGAGTCACCCTCATCGTCGCCTACTGTCTGGGACTCGGTCTACCGTTCGTTGTCCTCGCGTTCGGCTCAAGTTCGGCGATGCGCGGTGTCGGCTGGCTCCGGCGGAACTCGCAGAGAATCAAAGTCGCAGGTGGTGTCATCATGATCGCCGTCGGTGTCGCCCTGCTGACAGGGGTGTGGGGGTTGTTCATTGCCTGGATACGCAATGAATTCGTCAGTTCGGTAGTCTTACCCATCTAAGACGGAAGCCGACCCTCACCACGCAGTGCAAGATCACGCCCCCCAACTGCCCGTGCCGGGGACAGTGAACCCACCATCTGTCGACGGTGCCATAGCCGCAATGACCCGACCCGAGAGCCCATTTCCCTCCCACGGATCTGCGTGCCCCAAATGCGACCCGTAGCTCGCTGCCGAATCAGACCCCCCGCCGAGGTTCATCGGCGGGGAGGGCGTGTTTCCGAGGCCCTTGTTGATGGGTTTGGCAGCTCAATGGGCCCCGCCCTTCGAAACCGAAGGGCGGGGCTCGGTTTTTAGCCAAGCCCCGCCCTTCGGTTGATAGTTCCCAGAGTTGATAGTTACTGGGGGAGCAGGCTTTCCATTGTGGAGATTTCGCTCTGCTGCGCATCGACGATAGTGGAGGCAAGCTCCTTGGCATCAGGATTGGAACCGTCGGCCAATTCGATCTGAGCCATCTCGATTGCCCCCTTGTGGTGCTCGATCATCATGGTGAGCCACATGGAGTCGAACTCCGCTCCGTTGGCGGCCGACAACATATCCATGTCCTCCTGGCTCATCATGCCGGTCATACCGCCCATGTCCATACCGCCCATGTCCATACCGCCCATATCTGCAGACGCAGCGGGCTGTCCCCATGCAGCGAGCAGAGCATTCATCTGCTCCATCTCTGGCGCTTGAGCTGCTTCGATGGCCTGGGCCAGCTCGATGACCTGAGCATTCTCAGTTCGCCCGTCGACAAGTGAAGCCATATCCACCGCTTGTGCGTGGTGGGGGTACATCCCTTCAACGAACGTAACATCGGCATCGTTGAAATCGGCCGATGCTTCAGCCGATGCTTCAGAGGACGACGAGGCCGGTGCATCGCTACTCGACATGCCAGGCATGTCCATTCCGCCGTCGTCACTGCTGCAACCAGCGAGAACTATAGCGGCGACAGCGGAAGCCGCCGTAATCGCGACCGTGAAGCGGGTAGATCGATTCGAACGCATAGCAAACTCCTCAAATATGTTGGGGTGGTTCGGATCGACGGGCACACGGGCCCGTCGTCATCTGTGTCTCACACAACTGTGAGTCACCTGTCAGATCCGAAGCACAGACAATTCGGAGAGAGTGAAAATGGTCCAGGGCGGCGGGTGCCCGGTTCGATGACGAACTGCCGACATTCGCGCAGCGTGGACGAGAGAACCGGCAAAGCCCACAACGACTGCCCGTAAAACGGCCAACGCCGCGACGGCGCCGACGATAGCCAGACACAGATGCATAACCGAGCTGTGATCGCCACAGCCATTCCCACAGTGCGCTGCGGAACCACTCTCCACTGCCGTCGCAGACAATGCTGCCGAATGCTCGCTGACGACGGGTGGAGCGCTCACCGTCGAGGTCATCGTGTGTTCGCCGATACCCGCGGGCGATGCGAACGACATCGGCGCAGAATGCATGAGAAGGACACCGAACAGCACTACTAAAGCGCCGACCGCACCTAGGAGCCAATTCTGGTTCATAGGTTCCGCGCTTGAAGCCCTCACCTGGCTGATCTTACCGGTCTGCCACACTGTCAACCGCCTCCTCACAGGCACTCCCTCCGGAGACACGCGGACATCGAATCAGGTAGTGGTGGGCCGGTTCATTGCCGTCACTTCATCCCACGGAACGGGCGCGACCTTCACGACGTCGCCGCCAGTGGGGGCGTTGACGTATTTCCCGTCGCCGATGTAGATCCCGATGTGTCCGATCGGGGAGTAGAGAGAGATGAAATCACCCGGTTGCAATGATTCCCGGGAGACGGGTGTACCAGCTTGTGCTTGGTCTGCGGCCACGCGTGGAACGGTCAATCCCAGTTGTTTATAAGCGAAGTAGATCAGTCCGGAGCAATCGAAGGACCCCGGCCCGGTAGCTCCCCAGGAATAGGGTTTGCCGAGCTGGTCGAGGGCGATGCGCATCGCCTGCGCTGAGGTTCCACTCGCAGCCGAGGCGGCGGCGGGTAGTTCGGAAGGATTCGTGGTGCCGGGGCTGACGATGGCAGCCCGATCCGCATCGGTGAGGGCGGCGAGTTGGTCGGTGATTTTGGCGATCTGATCGGCCAGGTCGGTCCGGCGTTGCTCAAGGTCGCGTTGTGTCCGCGCGGCGTCCGCCTCGGCTGCCGCGGCGGACGCCTGTGCTTGCCTGGCTTGATCGAGCTGGTTGCGCGCTTCTTCGTCGATCTGTGTCGAGTCGGCGAGAGCTGCGGCTCGATCGGCAAGGATCCGGTCCAACAACACCATCTGATCGAGTAGTTGCTGCGGGCTGTCCGCGACCAGAACGGCCCCGAGGGAGGATTGCGGTACACCCTGGTAGGCGGAGTTGACGGCTTTGGTCAGTGCTTGACGATTGGCGGATGCCGCCACTTCGGCGTCCCGAGCCGCCGCCGAGGTCTCGTGGGCGAATTGAACTGCTGTGCTCAGTTCGCCGCGGCGACGATCGAGGGTGTCCTGCGCGGCGTACATGCTCTCGGTGAGAGTGAATGCGGTCGCATTGAGTTCAGTCAGTTGTCGTACGGCTTCGGATGCGTTCGCCGGGGGTGCAGCGGGGTCCGCTGATGCTGGAGCCATCGCCGAGAATGCCGCGGCAACAACGATGATCGAGGCGATCAGGGTAGCGCGGACACGCCGCGTCGGGCCTGAAGAAGAAGGCACAGAAGAATCCTCTGGGGTCGGTGTGGGTTACCCTGCGTCACCAGCGAAGGAAACGGAGCGCGGCGAGAGCCGCATGGGACTGTGTCCGGCCTCGCCGGTCACCATTGTCGAGTATCGGCAGTCGTGGACGGTTCCTCACTGTCGGCTGAAGCTTTCGCATCGACGACGGGCGACGCCTGTGTCGTCTCGGCGGGCGTCGAGTCGGCGTCGCCTGACGCCGACTGCGATGTCGCCTCGGCTTCAGTGAGAACTCGATTGCCAGATTGCTTGGCGCTCGGCTTCTTGTAGTCGGACTTGACCGCTAGCCCCTTGGGTTTGACGGTTGGCTTGGACTCCGTTGCCTCGGCGGGTTTGCCTGGTGCCTTCGCGCCTGGCTTTTTGAAGCCGGACTTGACTGCTAGTCCCTTGGGTTTGACGGTCGGCGTCGACTCGGTTGCTTCTGCAGGCTGCGCAGATGTCTCGTCAACATCAGGTTTGGGTGCTGCAGTTTTCGTGCCTGGAGCTTTGCCCTTGATTGCGAGTCCCTTGCCGCCTGGTGCCTTTGCGCCGCCGGCCAATCCGAGGCCCTTGGGTTTCGCGACCGGCGCATCAGTTGTTTCCGAAGATTCAGCTGGTTTCGCTCCACCGGGCGCTTTCGCTCCAGGTGCCTTCGCGAGGCCCTTCATCTTCAAGCCGCCTGCCTTCGGTGCAGGCGCGGCGGGTGCAGACTTCGCTTCGGCCGGCTCTTCGACGGGCTCGATTCGCTCGGCTTCTTCGACCTCCGCGGCCTTCTCCGTTGCGAGCTCCTCTTCGGGCGTGGGCTCGCGTGGAATGACCTTGATGTTCTCGGACAGAACCGACGAGTCGACGCGGGTGATCGACTCAAGCATCAGCTGCGCGACGTCGACGACCTCGACACCTTCGTGTGCGCCGCCTTCCTGACGCGCGGTGACACCGTCGGTGAGCATGACGCGGCAGAACGGGCAACCCGTTGCGATCTTCTTCGGGTTAGTGGCCAGCGCTTCGTCGACCCGGTCGATATTGATGCGCTTTCCGATGTTCTCTTCCATCCACATGCGAGCGCCACCGGCACCACAGCACATGGACCGTTCACCATGACGCGGCATCTCTTTGAGATTGGAGCCCGACGCTGCCATGAGCTCGCGGGGAGCGTCATAGACCTTGTTGTGACGACCCAGGTAGCAGGGGTCGTGATAGGTGATGTCCTCGCTGACGGAAGCCACCGGAATCAGCTTCTTTTGCCGGACAAGACGGTTGAGGAGCTGGGTGTGGTGGACTACCTCGTACTCGCCACCGACCTGCGGGTACTCGTTTCCGAGGGCATTGAAGCAGTGCGCACAGGTGACGACGATCTTGCGCTTCTTCTGGTCGATACCGTCGAACACGTTGTTGAGCGTTTCGATGTTCTGCAGAGCAAGCTGTTGGAAGAGGAACTCGTTGCCTGCGCGGCGAGCGGAGTCGCCGGTGCAGGTCTCGTCGGCACCGAGAACCATGAACTTGACGCCCGCGGTGGCGAGCAGTTCTGCGACGGCCTTTGTGGTCTTCTTTGCGCGGTCTTCGTAGGCGCCAGCGCAGCCGACCCAGAAGAGGTATTCGTAGTCCCGGAACGAGTCGACGTCCTGTCCAAAGACCGGAATATCGAAGTCCATCTCGTTGATCCAGTTGAGCCGGTCCTTGGAGTTCTGGCCCCAGGGGTTGCCCTTGTTTTCAAGGTTCTTGAACAGGCCTGCGAGCTCGGACGGGAACTCCGACTCGATCAGAACCTGGTAGCGACGCATGTCGATGATGTGGTCGACGTGCTCGATGTCGACGGGGCACTGCTCGACGCACGCACCACACGTGGTGCAGCTCCACAGCACCTCTGGATCGATGATGCCGCCCTCAATGGCATCGGCGACGAGCTTGCGATCGGCCTCGTCGCGTGCGGCCTGCGGGATAGCGTCGAGCTTGGCCTGATCGGGCTTGCCTTCGGCGTCGACGAGGCCGACCTCGTCGCCTGCCATGTCCTTTTTGCCGCCGGCGATCAGATACGGCGCTTTTGCGTTTCCGTGGTCGCGCAGCGACATGATCAGAACCTTCGGGGACAACGGCTTACCGGTGTTCCAGGCGGGGCACTGAGACTGGCAACGCCCGCACTCGGTGCACGTGGTGAAGTCCAGCCAGCCCTTCCAGCTGAAGTCCTCGATCTTGCCCGCGCCAAAGGCATCGACGTCGGGGTCGGCCTCTTCCATGACGAGGACCTTGCCGCCGGACATCATCGGCTTGGCGGCACCAAGTGCAACACCGCCGTCGGCCTCGCGCTTGAAGTAGATGTTGGGGAATGCCGTGAAGCGGTGCCAGGCGACGCCCCAGTTGATGTTGCGTCCAACAATCAGCAGCCAGATCATGCCGGTCATCAATTTGACGAATGCAAAGACGGAGACCATTTCGGGGCTGGCGGGCAGTAGTTTCGCGACCTGCATCGTGAAGAAGTCCGAGTACGCGTTGGCATGGCCGTAGGTGGCGATCTTGCCGGCCTTCACCAGGATCATGCCGAGGCCTTCGAGGAGGACGATGCCTTCGATTACGTAGGCGACCTTCATTCGCGATCCGGCGAAGCGGGACTGCCGCTCTGGCTTGCGCGGGTGGTTGAGCTGGCGAATCACGATGAGGACGGTGATACCGACGACGGTGCCGATGCCGAGAAGTTCATCCCAGAGATGCCATGCGAACGTGTTGCCGAAGATCGGCCAAGAGAATTCGGGGTTGAACGTTTGGCCGTAGGCCTCGAACCACAGCAGGAATCCGCCGAGGAAGCCGACCATGACGAGCCAGTGCGCCCAGCCGACTGTGCGGAACTTGGTCATGCGCGTGTGCACGATGAATTCGATCATCATCTGCTTGAAGCGCGGGATGAACGGGCGTAGTCGGGTCTTGTCCGGCTGTCCTTGCGCGATGGCCGCGACCATCTTCCAGATACCTCGGAAGAAGTACCCCCAGCAGACAAGGCTTAGGAGAAATCCGACCGTGCCCAACGTGATCGTTAGGGCGTTCATGTAAGCGGCCTTTCGTTCATCGGCAGCACGGGAGCTACCTCGGGCAGGACAGTCCCGGTTTCACTTTTGAGTAGCTGAGGTCATGTGTTGTTCGGTTGCGTGGTTTTCTGTCAACTACTTCCGGGGGCCGCTGGAATGGGGATGAACGGAATTACGAATCGCGCCTTTGGGCGGTGTCACCGCAACTGCAAACTACTATCGTTCATAGTAGATGGTCGGGTAGTGTCCGCTAACCGGGAGAGGGATGAAGACTGTGACGATGCGTGACTGGCCGGCGCGGCGTTGGGTGGCCGCCTTCCTGGGCGCGATGGTGGCCGCGCTGGTGGTGGCGATCCCCACCGGGATCATCCACACTGCGTTCTACGTTCGAATGACCCCGGTGTTGTGGTGGAACTATCCGGTGTGGATTGCCACCGCAGTTCTCAGCGGCCTCATTCTTGCGACATATGTGAGCACTGAGCTGGCCTCGTCGGTCTCTTCCCGTGTAGGGGTCAGTGCGAATGCGTTGTCGTTGTTGGCTGTCGGATGTCCGATATGCAACAAACTGGTGGTAATGGCGATCGGGGTGAGCGGTGCTCTGGATCTATGGGCGCCCGTGCAGCCCGTGATCGGAATCGTGTCGGTGGGGGTGATGGTGTGGGCTCTTCGACTGCGAATCCAAGGGGAACGCGCGTGCCCTACTCCTCGCGTAGGTAAGCAGCTCGGCGACTCCGCTGGCTTTGGCAGTGCAGGCGCAGCAAAATTGTAGGAACTCTCGCTACGTCCTATTCGGGTCCGGCGGCCGCGGATGACGAAGGCGACCGCTTCTCGATGCACCATCTGCGGTATTGGGCTGAGCTTGTCAAGTTATCTGTGCCGGTGACACCGGCAGGCGGGCGTCGGCCAGCAATCCTGCCACCCCGGCGGCCACGCAGACCGACGTCACCACTATCAGTGCCGGATTCGTTTGCCCAGTTAACGCGTCCCCGAATAGCACCGCCGCGATCGTGCCGGGCAGAATCCCCACTACAGTCGCCGCGGTGTAGGGCAGCAGACGCACCGCCGAGAGCCCAGAGCAGTAGTTGACCAGGGCGAACGGTGCCGGGGCAATGAGCCGCAAGGACCCGACCGCCAGCCACCCCCGCCGAGCCAACCGGGCATCGATGGCCTTGACCGCGGGATGCGTCAGCCGCGCTTGCACCGCGGTGCGCCCGAGTGCGCGCACCAGCAGCAACGCCAGCACGGCGCTGACAGTCGTGGCGGCGATCGTGACGGTGAGCCCGGCGGCGGGACCGAACAACAGTCCGGCGCTGAGGGTGAACACCGTGCGCGGCACCGGGGCAATCGTCAACACCGCCTGGGTCAGAAAGAACACCACCACGAACGACGGGCCCATCGACTCTGCCCAGTCGCGCACCACAGAGATCGACGGGCGGGGTATGAGGGCTGCGGCTACTGCCAGTATTGCCAGCGCTGCCACGGTGGCGAGGACTCGGCGATCGCGCAGGATCACCGGTATCCACCGGGGCCCGCGACGCGGACATCTGAGGGTGGTGTCGATGGCGGAGGCGCTCGGGCCGGCATCGTCACGCCGGGACAGCTCGCCGACAGTGTCGTCCACCGCAGGGGTGTAGGTCCGCGGGACCCGTGACGGCGGGGACGCAGCATCGCCGCGGCCCCCAGGCCGGCGAGCGCGAGACAGTTCCGACGAGGCAGGCGGGCCAGCGCCGGGAAATTGTTCAGGCATGCACAACTCCTGTTCGAGCGCGAAGCGCGGCACGGGACTGGGCCGAGAACCCGACCCGATCTACGTAGTTGCATAGTAGTTGGGGTGGGGATGGGGTCTGACCGGGGCGTTGGTCCCGCGGCCGGTACCTCGTCGGTCTCGGTCACGATGGTCTCGGCAGGGGAGCCGGGCGGACGGGTCGAGCAGATACAGGGCGGTCACAGACGCCGTCCCGATAATGGTCGGTACCAACCCAGATCAGTGCACCAAGATGCGCGACGCTGAGGAACTGTGTGTGTCGGCGATATCGCGCTAACGCTCGACCTCGGTAAGGAAGCCGTCTGCTACGCCCTGCGGATCTTGTGCGCCGCCAGGAAGGTCAGACAGCGCAAGGAAGGCCGCACCGTCTATATATTTTCTCGCGCACGGGTTTCCGGAACCGTTCCGGATGCACACCGCCTGCACCGCCTCGTCGAGATTTCCGACAAGAACGCGAGAGTGGACTGGCTTCTCACCATCCGGATGGTTAAGAGCGAACGAGCCGTGAAATCGCGTCGGTGGCCTCTTTGATCTTCGCATCGGCTTGGGGACCGCCGGCGACGGCGGCGTCGACCACGCAGTGGCTGATGTGGGCTTCGAGCAGGCCCATAGCAACCGCCTGCAAGGCTTTGGTCATCGCCGAGACCTGGGTGAGGATGTCGATGCAGTACTTGTCTTCCTCGACCATCCGCTGCAATCCTCGGGCCTGGCCTTCGATGCGCTTGAGGCGCTTGAGGTAGGCGTCCTTTTCGGTGATGTAGCCGTGCGCGGCGTGGTCATGGCCGTCGGTCTCGGCGAGCGCCTGCGTGGCAGCGACGGCGGGGGTGGCCATGGTGTCCTCCTGAAATCCGAGTGTCATGCCGAGCATCCCCGATTATGCCCGCCCGGGGTATGGGGCGAGAGGGTCGGTCCGTCGAGTCGTCGCCGGGCCGCCGCCGCGGCGCACATCACCGCGCAGCGGACCACCTCCCGGGTCGCGGGGTGCCGGGTGACCTGCACCAAGGTCGTTGTCACTGAGGACATGGTCCTCTCCTTTCGGGGCTGCATGGGGTTGTAGCGGTGGGGGTGGGCGGTCGCCTGCACGCCCACCGCCACCCAGCCTCCTAGGCGCTTGCTCTGCCCGCGGTTATCCGGTGAGGGACTTGAACCTGCGCAGCCGCAAGCTGTTGCTGACCACGAACACCGACGAGAACGCCATCGCAGCACCGGCCAGCATCGGATTGAGCAGCCCGGCCGCAGCCAGGGGGAGGGCGGCCACGTTGTAGGCGAACGCCCAGAACAAGTTGCCCTTGATGGTGCCCAACGTCCGGCGGGACAGGCGGATAGCATCCGCTGCGGCGCGCAGATCACCGCGCACCAACGTCAGATCGCTGGCTTCGATCGCAACATCGGTGCCGGTGCCCATCGCGAGACCGAGGTCGGCCTGCGCCAAGGCTGCGGCGTCGTTGACACCGTCGCCGACCATCGCAACTACCTTGCCCTGTGCCTGCAGCCGTTTGACGACGTCCACTTTGTCTGCGGGCAGCACCTCCGCGATCACCTCGTCGATACCGACCTGGTCGGCGATGGCACGCGCGGCGGCCGCGTTGTCGCCGGTGAGCATGATCGGCGTCAGACCCAGGCCCCGCAGCTGCTCGATCGCCTCGGCGGAGGTGGCTTTGACTGCGTCGGCGACGACCAGCACGCCGCGAGCCTGACCGTCCCAACCGACCGCGACGGCGGTCTTGCCCTCGGATTCGGCTGCGCGCATGGCACTGTCGAGATCGTTCGGCAGGTGCTGCGCCCGGTCGGCGAGCAGGCGGACCCGTCCGACGATCACGGCGTGGTCGTCGATTATGCCCTGCACCCCGAGGCCTTCGATATTGGTGAACTGCTCCACTGGCGGCAGGGCGCCGACCTTCTCGCGGGCACCCTTGGCGATGGCCTGGGCGATGGGGTGTTCGGACGAATCTTCGAGTGCACCGGCCAGGCGCAGCACCTGCGCGGTGTCTTCGCCGTCGGCGGTGATCACGTCGAGCAGGGTCATCTTGCCGGTGGTGACGGTGCCGGTCTTGTCGAGTATCACGGTGTCGACGCGGCGGGTCGATTCGAGTACCTCGGGTCCCTTGATCAGGATGCCGAGCTGGGCGCCGCGGCCGGTGCCGACCATCAGTGCGGTCGGGGTGGCGAGGCCGAGGGCGCAGGGGCAGGCGATGATCAGGACGGCGACGGCTGCGGTGAACGCGGCCGCGATCCCGCCGCCGGTGCCGATCCAGAAGCCGAGTGTCGCCACTGCAAGCGCGATCACGATCGGGACGAAGATTCCGGAGATCTTGTCGGCCAGACGCTGGGCTTGTGCCTTTCCGGTCTGAGCGTCTTCGACGAGTTTCGCCATCTGCGCGAGCTGAGTGTCCGAGCCGATGCGGGTCGCCCGGACCACGATTCGTCCGCCGACGTTGACCGTCGCGCCGACGACGAGGTCATCGGGTCCGACCTCGACGGGCACGGATTCGCCGGTCAACATCGAATTGTCGACCGCGGAGGATCCCTCGGCGACCA
>NZ_LVCV01000130.1 GCF_001647195.1 Rhodococcus sp. EPR-157
ACCATCGCGCAGGACGGAGACTTCCTTGGCGCCGAGTTCGAGCAGGGCTCTCAGGGCGGCACCGGCGCGCCGCTTGGAGCGTGCTTCGAAGTAGCGGCCGGCGAGGATGAAGGTGGTGACTCCGGCGGCGGCCTCAAGGTAGATGTTGCCGGCGCCGTCGGAGCGGGAGATGGTCAGCTCGAACGGGTGGGTCATGCCGGCCGTTCCGGCGGTGCCCCAGAACAGGGCATACAGCGACCACCCCAGTGCGGCGATGGTGCCCATCGAGATGAGGGTGTCCATCGTGGAGGTGGCGTGCCGCAGGTTGGTGAAGGCGGCCTTGTGGAACGGCCATGCCCCCCACACCACCACGGGTGCGGCGAGGGTGAGGGAAAGCCACTGCCAGTTGGTGAACTGCAGTGCCGGAACCATGGCCATCGCGATCACCGGCACACTGAGCACCAGCGATATCAGCAGGCGTTGACGCAGTGCTGCGGTGGGGTCATTCTCGGATGGCCCGGCCGCGTCGGGGTCGTTGGAGGAAGTGGCGGGCGCGGGGACCTTGGCGGTGTAGCCGGCCTGCTCGACGGTGGCCACGAGATCCTCGGTCGACACATCACCGACGTAGTCGACGCGTGCCTTTTCGGTGGCGTAGTTCACCGTTGCGGTGACGCCGTCGAGCTTGTTGAGCTTCTTCTCGATCCGGTTCGCGCACGAGGCGCAGGTCATGCCACCAATTTCGAGTTCGACCTGGCCGTCGGCGGTCGGGTGGTGCGTGACGGGATTCATCGTTCCTCCTCTCAGGGGTGGTGGTACGTCAGTGTCCGTGCCCGGCGGGCATCGGCTCCGGGGCGGCGGGCACCGCGGCGCCCGGGATCTGCCCGGCCGTCAGTGTGAATTCGGCGGTCCGCACCACTCCATCGTGCTGGAAGTCGAGGAACAGGCGGTAGTCGCCCGCACTCGGGGTGGTGATAAAAAAGTCGATGCCCGGCCCGGGCGCGGTGACCCCGTCACCGGGGTGTCCGTCCGGGTGGACGTGCAAGTAACCGAGGTCGGCGGCCCGCAAAGCGACCAAATGCCCGTATGCCCCGAGGTAGGGCTGCAGATCCGTGACGGGCTGCCCGTCCCGGCTGACCGCCAGCGTCACTTTCGATGCCTGTCCCGGCTGGAGGACGCCGTCGAGAGTGACGGTGTACCCGTCGACCACTGCAGCTGCGGCCACTGGCGGCAGTGGCCGCGGATCGTAGGCCCCGCCTACCTGCAGGTCAGCCCCGAGGGTGAGACCGTCGCCGCCATCCGGGGTGAAGTCCGCGAACACCCGGTACGCCCCCGCGCGGCTCAGATCAAGCGGAACGCTCCAGGTTCCGGCGGCGTCGAGTACCGGATGCACATGCTGGAACCCGGCCATGTCGCGGCGCACCGCGATCAAGTGCAGTTGCTTGTCGTGGCTCTCGACGTAGCGGGTGACGGGCGCTCCGTCGGCATCGAGGATTCGGAACCGCAGTGGCAGGTCCGCGCCGGCCAAAATCTGCGCCGTGTCCAAGGCCAGGGTGTATCCGCGATCGGTGACCATCAGTCCTCCAGGTGTCTGATCGGCGACCGGTGAGCCCGAAGCGGACACGGGTGCGGCGTCGTGAGTTGAGGTGTCGTGTGTGTCGGTCGGTGCGGCGTCCTCGGGGCCGAAGGCATCCCCGGCCCCGAGGGCGAGCCCGAAGACCGCGGCCAGGCCGACGGTGAATCCGGCGAACTTCAACGAAGCGTTCATCGTGGGAATCTCCTGTCCGGGGTCTGTGTCGGTCAGCCGGCGAGCTGGTAGCCGGCCTCGTCGACGGCCTGGGCGATGGCCGCCTGCTCAATCGGGGTTTCGGAGTCGATATCGACCCGGCCACTCGCGAGGTCGACATCCACGGCGGTGACACCGGGGATGCTGCCGATCTCCTCACGGACCGAGGAAACGCAGTGGCCGCAGGTCATTCCGGCGACGGTGACGGTGGTGGTGCTCATCGATGTCCTTCTTTCTTCGGTTCGGAATTTGATCGAGGTCGTCGCGACCCACCCAAAGATTTACCATACCCCCCTACGGTATGCAACGAAAGTTTGCCGTACCTACTCCGCGGCGTGGCCGGGGCAGTAAACGAAACAAGTCCAATGACACCTGAGTGCCCCCTTGCGTAACTTTCGGTACCCCTCTGCGGTATACAGACCGGCCTACAGAGCGCGAGCAAGATGAGGAGGGCGATGACGGACACAGCAACCGGGGTATCGACGCGAAAGAGCCGGAAGCGCTCGGAGTACTCCTGACTACGCCGTCCCACCGACGCCGGTCGTCGCGATGGAAATCTCGCGAACGTTAATCACCTCAGCCGGCGACGGCGCCGACATGAATGACACCGGCCGCCGCCTGCTGGACGCCGATCCCCGACATGAAATTCTTCGAAGCGCAGCGTGGGTATGTGCGTCGACCTAGATCACCAGTTGTGGCGCAACAACTTCCGCGTCGTTCCCTATATCCGACACCCGGGCGCCCATGCGAGCTTCGATGCCCAGGATCCACATATCCCGGGCCACCACGACGCTGCAAGCGCCGACCTGGGCTTGCACACCCAACACCGCTGGGCGGGGGTGCCCACCAGGACCCGTTATCAGTTTGGGAAGTCTGTGCGTAACCTGGGCGCGGATGAGCTGGATATGTCGGTGCTGCCGGCGGAGCGGCGGCGGTTCCTGGCGACTGTGGGCCGGCGCTTAACGGTCCAAGCCCTGGAACGCCGGGATCCGTAACGCCGCTACCCGATCCTGCTCACCGTGTTGGCGCAGTCGGCCACCGATGTGCTCGACGAGGCGGTGCAGGGGCGCCGCCGCGAGCCCAGGTCGAGTCCGCGTTCCCGCACGATCTACGCCGCCCGGTATCTGTCCGACCCGGGCTATCGCCGCAAGATCTCCCGCCCGCCAGCTCAACAAGGGCGAATCCCTGCACGCGCTCCGCCAACACCTGCTCTACGCGCATGAAGGAACCGTCCGCGCGAGGCACCTGGAGGGACAGACCGAACAGGCATGGTGCCTCACGTTGGCGACCAACGCCGTAATCGACTGGACCGCAGAGTATTACGGGCTTTCGACCGAACAGATGCGGCGGGCCCGCGGCGCATCGACGACGAGGTGCTGAGGCACATCTCCCCGGCCCACAGCAAGAACATCAACTTCTTCGGCGCCAATGAGGTCGACATTGACGCCGAACTCGCCCAGCTCGGCCCCACCGGGTACCGGCCGCTGCGCGTGCGTGACACCCTGTTCTGACCCGGGGAAACCGAGAGATACCCAGCCGAGACGATCCGACGGCTGTGCGGCCTTGACCCTGTACTCGGGTACAGGGTTGAGAATGTGTGCATGCGGACCGGTGAGCTGGCGGCCAGGGCGGGGGTCAACGCGCAGACCCTGCGTTATTACGAGCGCCGTGGTCTGCTCGCGCGACCGGCGCGGTCCCCAGCGGGCTACCGCAGCTACCCCGACGAGGCGGTCGCGGTGGTCAGGTTCGTCAAACGATCCCAGGAGCTGGGGTTCACCCTCGATGAGGTTGCCGAACTGCTGCGGCTGGCCGACGGCGGCCCCGGCGACTGCGACACCGCCCGCGCACTGGCCGAGTCGAGGGTTGCCGAGCTGGAACGGCGTATCGCAGACCTGCAGCGGATGCGCGGCTCGCTGGCCGAGTTGATCGCGACGTGCGAGCTGCCCCGTAATCGCCGGTCCTGTCCGATCCTGACCTCGCTGCACGAAGGAGACCACCCGTGAAACTGGAAATCCTCCACGTCCCCGACTGCCCCAACGTGGCGGTACTCGAGCAACGCATCCGGCAGGTGACCGCCAGCCAGCCGGAGCAGCACGAGATCATCCGCCGCGTGATTGACGATCCCGGCCGGGCCGCCACTGCGCGTATGACCGGATCACCCACCCTGCTGGTCGACGGCTGCGACCCGTTCGCAACGCCGGGCCAGGTCCCGAGCCTGTCGTGCCGCCTCTACCCCTCCGACACCGGGCGGCTCGACGGCGCACCCTCGGTCGGCGCGTTGCGCGCCGCGTTGCGGCTCGTCCCGGACGGCACCGCGGCATTCGGGTCCGACACCGCATCCTCATGCTGCAACCCACCCGCCGCCGAATCTCCTGCAACAGTGCTCCGCTCCTGGCGCGCCGCCGCGCAACCGGCAGACCCCACCGAAAAGGCTGTGCACCGAAGTGGAGCTAAACCAGAGACCTTGTAGAAAGCGCGGCTTATGCGGTCAAGCGACGCCCAATCACCGAAATTCTCGGCCCTGTGCCCACGTTGAGGATTACAGCAACGAGGCGTGGGCCCGAAGCGTGGCAAGGCACTCGTCGTAACTCGGTTGCGCCCCGTAGACCAGGCTCATAGCAGAGCGGTAACCCTCACTCAGGGCTGTCTGACACGGGGAGTCGGCGTCGAGGAGCGGACTGATGCAATAACCTGTGTGTGGTCGTGGCGTAAAGCTGAATCCGGCGCTGTCACTGTGTTCGTCGATATCGTTGCAGAGCTCGCCGACACCGCTTGGTCCAAGTGCGTTCAGTGCAGCGAGGACATCGTCGGATTGGAGCAATTGATAGATGTCGTAGAGGTGGCGCCCAGCCCTGCGGAGAGTGTCATCGGCCCCGTCGTCAGGTGATCGGGATGCGCCGTCGTGGAGGAGTGCGAGTTTCTCAAGCAACGTTCGTTCGGGCGCCAGCACCGCCACCGAGACAGGTGCGAATTCGTCCCAGGCGGCAGGATTTTCGCCGAGAACATCGATCGCATGCTCGGCAACCATCGATCGCAGTGCATGTTGTTGCGTGGGATATGTACCTCCCCTGCAGCCCATCTCCAGGAGTACGCCTTCACTGATTGCGGACGATCCTTGGTACCGAAATCGTGGGTAGAGATAGCGGACGTTACGTTTCACACCGGTTGTCGCCGCACCTGCAACAACACGTGTCGAATCTAGAGCCAAGTGCTCCGCCACGTTATCGCGGATGCTCTTGAGTACCTTGTCACGCGCATTCGTGCTGGAATCTACATCGGGAAATGACACCAGAAGGTCGACATCCTCGGAGAATCGCTCGATCAACTCATATGCGCGGCTTAGGCTCGTTCCGCCCTTGAATATCGTCCTGACCGGATACCGACTGCCGTCCTTGGCGAGTACGTCGATCGGTGTGGTCGCGGCGCGCAGTACCTCGATGACCCAAAAATCCTTCTCGATGAACGTTTGGTCGATGTTGCGCTCGCGAGCCGTTGCGCCAATGAGCGCTTGCAGATCACTGCGACGCTTACGTAGCAGCGGCATCAGGCGGACACGACTAGGTGTTGGGCGTCTAGATCGCCTGTGAGCCGGGCGAAATTCTCGCGGGCTGCCGGTGACCTTTCGCTGCGGACCGCTTCGGCTAGGACCGTTGGACGGATCTGGTGTGCTCGCACTGCCTCGTCGAATGCCGACGCCAGAGCGCTCCAGCCGCCGTCGACGGTGGACTCCCATTCACCACGCAGTAGTTCCAGCAATGCTATTTCGGTATAGCGCAGTGTGCGCCGTCGCATATTATTGCGCTTGCAGATCTTCACACCAGGGACGGATGTTGGAACCGGACCGGCGACCGTGAGTGTCGGCTGCGTCGGAACCTGCGTGGTCAACCCCAATGTGCGCGCCGCGGTGTATCCGGTCGGTCCGACACCGACGTTGCCCAGCACTTCCACCGCGATTTGCTCCGACGACGGGTAGGTCATCCCGTATCGCGTCTTGGCGCCCTTGAAGTACAAGCCCTTGCGGATTGCTACAAGGTCACCGTGCTTGTGAGCGCGCGATACCGCCGAACTTGCGGCAGCCCTGCTTCCCGGTAGTTCTTCGACACGCACGAACCTACCGACACGTACTTCGTCCAAGGCCTTTCCCGGGCTGGTTGCTCTCCTCCGCATGACATGAAACTGTACTGAAAACCTGTCATGAAGTCCACTCCGTTCAGGTTCAATCATCCCCAACACATGCCGGTTCAGCTGCGAATCTTCCAGGGAATGGGGTGGGCGACATGACGTGCGCGCCGACGGCGTGGTGACAAGCCGACGCGCGTGGTGACGACAGGATATGATCTCGGGGGTGAGTGGACTCAAGAAGCGCGTGGTGAACGCGATCAACTCGATGATCCGCCCGTCTGGCGTTCAACTCGTCCGAACACCTGACAAGTTCGAGGACTATATCCCCTTCGCTGCGACACAAGCGGGAGCACGAGCAGCGGGTCTTTCAGTCGGGGACTACATCGACAGCCGCTTCAACGTCCCGGGATCCACCCAGGACACCATAGATCGCCTGGCCGAACTGGGCGTGTTCGAGCGACCCCTCACCAGGGTCTGCGAGATCGGCCCAGGATCGGGGCGCTACCTGGAAAAGGTCGCGGCGAGGTGCCGACCGGAGCGCTACGAAATCTACGAAACCGCCGCTGACTGGCGGCGATGGCTCGTCGACGAATACGCCGTCATCGCGCAGCCGACCGATGGGCGGACCCTGGCTGCCACCCCCGACACCTCGATTGATCTGGTCCACACGCACAAAGTGTTGAATGGACTGGAAATCCTCGACATCTGCCGGTACTTCGAGGAAATGGTCAGGGTCGCCGACACCCACGCCACCATCGTCTTCGACATCCTCACCGAAGCGTGTCTCGACGAGCCCACCCTTCAGAAGTGGCTGGATTCCGGAGCCGGCTACATCACCAGCATGACCGCGCAACAGTTCGCGATCGACTTCTTCACCCGGCACGGTTTCGAGCACGTCGGCAGCTTCTTCGCCACCTCGATGCCAGGAAAGACTCATTACCAAGTCTTCCGCCGCTGACGACAACGAGCCCGCAAACCCGTTGTCGGTGCCCGCCGCACAGGGGTCTCCGGTTGCAGCGATGCTCGGACTCGCCGAGTTGTCTGCGAAGTCTTTTGGTACCGACGTCGCCACGGTGCGGGCGCACATCGCGGACCGCCGGGCTCAGCGGCGATCGACGGAAAGTTCGGCGCTACCCGCCGGGGACACCCTCAGTGGGGTGAGGTATGCCCTGTTTACAACGATGATCAGCGCGGCCAACAGCAGCACCCGCCGAACTTCCCCTGGAGATCGGTGCGGCCGAAGCCGCTTCTGTTCCGTCCCGCTTGCCCAACCACCCACCGGGGCGGCGCCGCTGGCATCACGTCATTCCAGGCAGTGATGGGTTCAGCGCCAGGGCTCGCAGCCGGTGGGCCTGATCAGTCAGTGCGTGCTCGGCGGAGCGGGCCGTGGCGACGGTGCCGGCGGCAGGCAGCATGTACAGCACGATGATCCGGCGCTAGCCTTGAAGACCCGAGCAACGGCCGTTTTCGGCGACGCGCGCGGGCCGCTGGCGAACTCGCTGTCGGCTGTCCGGGTCGAGCGGGAGGCTCCAGAGAAGGACTGCGACGTAACCATGGCAGCACAGCGATCGACGCAACGCCGCCGTTGGTGGATCCTGGGGCTGGCAGTGGTACTGGTGGTGGGTGCGAGTGGTTCATGGGGACTGTGGCGGCATTTTCACCAAGGACAGTTCAATCAAGGACAGCGCATGAGCATCCCTGGTACGGCTAGCAGTCCCGTCGTACCTTTGCCCACGCCCCCTATATGGGAAGCAAGAGCGGGAGGGCCGCCGTTCGTGACCTCCGTGAGTCCCGATCGTCGCTACTTCCTCGATCAATACGGCAGTCCCGTTCTGCTGCAGGGCGACTCTCCCTGGGCTCTGATGACCAGACTGTCCCCGCAGCAGGCCCGGCTGTGGTTCGCGGACCGCGGGAGGCAGGGCTTCAACGCTGCCATCGTCTCGCTGATCGGGGCGATAGGCAACGGCGCGCCCAGCGATGACGGCGCCACGTTCGATGGTTTGCTCCCGTTCGTAAACGGCGACATTCTTCAGTGGCAGGAACCCTACTGGGAGCGGGTGACGGCGTACCTGCAGATTGCCGCCGACCACGGCATCACGGTCATGCTCTACCCGATCGACGGGTGGACCATCGGAAATTCCTTCGTCCCCGGGTCGATCGAGCAGTGCCAGCGGTATGGCGGCATGGTGGCACAGCGCTTTCGTGACCTGCCCAACATCGTCTGGATGTCGGGGGGTGACTACGCCTCGGCTAGCGAGGACCCGGCACGCGGTAGCGACGCTGACCTCTGCATCGACGCGATGATGCGCGGCATCCGCGAGGCGGGGGACGGCAGGCTGTTCACCATGCAGCTAAATCCTCAGTCGATCTCCACCCAGGACCCTTACTGGGCACAGCGTGTCGACTGGAACTTCGTCTACACCTACCACCCGACCTATGAGGCCATGCTGGATGCCTACCGCCGGCAGCCGACGATTCCGGCGGTCCTCGGCGAGGCCAACTACGAGGGCGAGAACAACCATCCGCAGACACCACCGACCACGGATGAGACCCTTCGTCGGCAGGTGCTCTGGGCGCTTACCTCCGGCGCGGCTGGTGAGTTCGTTGGCAGTGACGACTGGGAGTTCCATGACGGGTGGGAGCAGCGGTTGTCGACCCGCGCGCTCACCCAGATCGCGCAGTTGCGGGCCCTGTTCTCGACGCTTGAGTGGTGGCGGCTGGTGCCGGACACCGCGAACGAGTTGGTCACCGCGGGGCGCGGCACGGAACTGACGACCGACGAGGCGAAGGACGTCCTGGAGAACGACTACGTTACGGCGGCAAGGACTCCGGACGGCGACCTGGCAGCGATCTACCTGCCTACCCAACGCACGATTTCGGTGAATATCTCGGCGATGGCGCCCGGGGCGCGAGCAGCGTGGATAGACCCGACGTCCGGCGAGAGGAACCCCGTCCCCATGTCGGCAACTTTTACGACGCCAGGCCCGAATGCTGATGGTCGCAACGATTGGCTCCTCGTCCTGACCTCGTGAGTAAGATTCGGCCTACGATCCGGACCGAGGGTCGGCTACAGCGACAGAGACTGTCACCGGGTGTCGTGTAGTCGATCTGGTGGCTCGGCTCAGGGCGTTTCTCCGCGCCCTACTACGACGCTGAGGGCGGAATTGATCCAACCGTCGCGGGGGACCTCGCGCCACCAGCCGAACTTCCTCCTCACCGCCCTGTCAGGCTCGGCGATGATCGCCGAGAGCGTGATCATCGCCGAGCGCGCCCGACGAGGTCTTCGGCGCGCCGTACCCCGTAGGTGTCGGCGAACGCGATCCACAGCCGGACCGCCGTCAGCGCATCGGATAAGTTGTGGATCGTGTCCGCGGCCAACGCGATCGTTTCCCGTGACATCCGCACGGAACCGGGGTGGCGTCGGTGATTCACAGGTTGCCGAACCGGGACGGTGAGATCCGCGCAAGGATGTGACGTGTCTTGCACAGCAATCCTCGTGCCACCCTGAGGCGTTTGTTGTTCGTCCGCTGTCCGGGTAGGTAGGGAAGCACGGCGCGTAGGTCGTCGTTGTGGTGGTCGTGACGGATCCATCAGCGCTTCACAGTCGAACACGAGCAGCGACGACCCGGATGAGCAATTCCGGATCGATGAGCACATAGAGTTCGGGCAGGAGGGTTGCCAGTTCATTGGTCACGCTGTGAACTTGGAAACCCTCCGCCTACTACGCCCGCAGCGACACCTTCAGGAATCAGCCATTTAGTTGGTGGCCGGTACCTCGTCGGTCTCGGTCACCGTGCTCTTGGCCGGGGGTGCGGAGAGCCGGGCGGACCGGTCGAGCAGATACAGGGCGGTCACAGATGCCGCCCCGACACCTGTCAATATCACCCAGATCAGTGCGCCCAGATCCGCGTCGCTGAGGATCCCGAAGACGGC
>NZ_LVCV01000131.1 GCF_001647195.1 Rhodococcus sp. EPR-157
GACAGAGTCACCACCGTGTCCATCTCGAACGGAAACACCGCGGCGGTGCCGACCGCCAACAGTGCCGCGGTGAACACCAGGGCACCGGCGGCAGCCCACCCGCCCAGCGCGGCCGGGCTCGGCAGCATGATTAGCGGGAGGAACGCCAGTGCCATGATCGCCATGCCCACCACCAGGCTTCGCCCCGAACCCCACCTGCGGGACAACCAGGACGTGATCCGGAACTGCCCGGCGATAGCCACCACCCCGGAGACCACGAACAACGAGGTCACCAAGGCGGTGTCGGACCGGCCGTCACCGACCACCACCGCCGCCTGCAGCGGCAGCGCCAGATAGATCTGGAACGAGAGCACATAGGACCCGATCATCGCCAACGCGAACAACACAAAAGGCCGGTTGGCCACCACCACCCGCCAGTCCTCAAGTATTGATGTCTTGGCCACGGTCGTCTCGGCCCGGTGCGCGGGGAGCGTCCAGATCTGCACGATCGTGAGCACCGCGAAGACCGCAGCCGCTGCCAGTGAGGTGACCCTAAAATCGAAGGAGGTCAGAGCGAGACCGATCAACGGGCCCAGCAGAATCCCGGCCTGATAAAACACGTTGAACACCGCGAATGCCTCGACCCGCCGTGGCCCCGCGTCGGCGGCCAGATACGCCCGCACGGCCGGATTGAACAGCGCACCGGCGAACCCAGTGGCGGCCGAGGCGAGCAGGATCGCCGGCAGCGACTCCACGGCCGCGAGCAGTACGAAACCGGCAACCCGCAGCAGGCAGCCGGCGACGATCAGGGGTTTGTATCCGAGGCGGTCAGCGAGCGTGCCGCCGAGCAGGAACATCCCCTGCTGGGAGAAATTCCGCATCCCTAACACCAGCCCGACCGCCCAGGCCGCGAGGCCCAGAGGGCCGGCCAGATACCCGGCTAAATACGGCATCAGCATGTAGAAACCCACGTTGATGGAGAACTGGTTGACCATCAACACCTGGCTGGGCCGGTCGAAACTACGGAACTGGGTCAGAAGGTTTTTCATGAAACGCTCTCGGTGGGATCGACTACGGTGGCGCACCGGCTCCAGGCCGTCACGATCTGGTCGGTGGGGTGGTCGATGGTCGTCGGCTCGGTCGGCGGGTTTACGTCCAGCAGGCCATGCTCAGTGCAGTAGTCATCGTTGTAGATGGTGTCGAAGTAGCGCTGCGGTCCGTCGGGAAAGACGGCCGCGACCCGGGTCTCCGGCGGGCTAGTGCGGGCGATCCAGCCGGCCGCGAGGGCGACGGCACCGACGCTCCAGCCGCCGCTGGCGTGGTGGGTGGCCGCCAGCGTGCGGCACGACCACACCGCTTCGTGCGGGGACACCCAGTGCACCTCATCGAAGGCGGGATAGTCGATGTTGTCGGGATAGATGCTCGAGCCCAGTCCGCGCATGAGCCGGGTGCTGGCGGGTTGTCCGAAGATCGTCGATCCGATGGTGTCGACACCGACCAGTTTCAGGTTGGGGCAGAACTGCCGGAGCACCCGGGCCACGCCGGCGGAGTGCCCGCCGGTGCCCACCGAGCAAACCAGTGTGTCGACGC
>NZ_LVCV01000132.1 GCF_001647195.1 Rhodococcus sp. EPR-157
CCTGCTGCCAACCGCCGGTGGGGTGCGGTGTAGTGACCAATTCGACGCGGGCGCCGTACGCGGCGAGCATCCGGTGCACGATCGGTTCCAGACCGGGGTCGGTGACGAGGGTGACGGGGTGGTGATGGGTGATCCCAGCCAAGGCCAGACCCAGGCCGAGGGTTCCGCTGGTGGATTCGATGATCATCGCACCGGGAGCGAGGTCGCCGCGGGCCTTCGCTTTCTCGACCATGTGCAGCGCGGGTCGGTCTTTCATCCCGCCGGGATTGCTGCCTTCGAGTTTGGCCCAGAAACCGCGGCCGGAGTCAGCGAACGGTTCACCGATCCACAGAACGGGCGTGTTGCCGACCATAGTGCTCGGTTCTGGGCAATTCTTGGCGGTCGCCAACATGTGGCCGGCGGAGGACGGTGGCACGAGTGTGGAGCGAACAGCACTGTTCATGATGAGTAATCCCTGTATGTGACCTGCGAGGGGCGCAGTAAGTGAGTGATGGGCAGTACGAGCTGGGCCATGAGGAGAGAAGTCCTCAGATGGCCCGCGGGCTGCTGATCAGCACCTGTTGATACAGAGTTCGTTCAAGACGGTCCGGCCGCGCCGGATCGGAATGGGTAGATCCGGTGGGGCTCGCGGAATGCGCGGCGCAGACATCGCCACCAACACCACAGCCAGGGCCATCGCGGCGACCGCGGCAATGGTTAACGGGCGGGGCGGATTGTCGGATCGGGGCATCGCGATGACGGTGTTCGTATCGTGCGCCACATGGGGCGATCCGTCGTCGATGTGCGCGTGGTTCGGTGAGAGTTCCGCGGCGGCCTGCGACGAGGAGGAAATGATGTGTATGCCGGCGCCGTGATGGTCCTGTTCCCAGGCGATGCCGCATTGAGCGATGGTGTGAGCCAACAAATAAAGGACAGCGGCGACTGCGATAACCGTCCGCAGACGCGGCGGGCGTATCGCAAGTGCTGTCACAACGTCTCGACGGTAGCAGCCAGAAACTGGGGTTGGTCCAATCCATCAGGGCGCCGAGAGACGTGCCGCCGCCGAAATCAGGCGGTCACACGGCCGCCAGCAGGCACCACATGTTTCTGGTCACGTCGAACACGGCCAGGGCGATCGGGGGCGGTGATCACCATGGCCGCCACGAGCAGACGTACGCGCTTTTATCCGTGTTGCGGAGGTAGAAGCCAGTCTCCAGGTCGGTCCAGCAGGCATCTTGTGCGAGCTAAGCCCGGACTCGTTCGATTGGGAGGCACTGCAGATCTGCGCGGAGACGAGGATGCCAGCCTGCACTTTCTGGACGCCTGCATCGCATCGGCCGCAGAGTCAATGACTTGTCGTCGCAAGTGTCAGCCGCAACTCTGAGACAAGGGTGGTTCCGTGCAGCGGTCGATGCCCGATCAAGGGCAGCGAAGGTGCGCGGTCAAGGGCAGCGAAGGTGCGCGGTCGGTATCCCGGGCCTGGCCCGGGATATGCATCGACGTCGCAGAGGATGCGGTGGCGGTTTGGGGAGCCGGTCTGGGCTCACCGCTAATACTACTATCGTGCATAGTAGTAACTGAGGGTGGCCAGGTGGCGCTATGCCGTACATGAGAAAAGAGCCATGCAGGCATGCTCGATATCGACTCCAGCACAACAACAGTGAACCGTCACCAACGAACCCGGCGCCGTGCGTTCACCGCGATAGCAGTCAGGTCATCGTCTGCGGTATCTGCTGGTTTGCTGTTGTTCGCGAGCTTCCCACCTCGGTCGCTGTGGTTCCTCGCGCCGCTGGGTATCGGGGTTCTTGTTCTCGTCATCCGCGGCCGTTCCATCCGGGCGGCGTTCTTCTACGGGTATCTGTCGGGACTGGCATTCTTTCTGCCTCTTCTGCCCTGGGTGGGCGTCTACGTCGGTGCCCCGCCGTGGCTGGCGCTAGCGGCGATCCAAGCGATAGCAGTGGCATTGTTCTGCGCTGCAGCGGCCGCAGTGTCCGGGTTGCGCCTCGAAGCCCTGTGGATCGCAGCGATCTGGACCGCCGCCGAAGGTCTGCGCGCACGGATTCCGTTCGGCGGATTCCCATGGGGGAAATTAGCTTTCGCCCAAGCGGATGGCCCTCTGCTCTCGCTTGCCGCGTTCGTCGGTGCGCCCGGTGTATCTTTTGCAGTCGCATTGATCGGCGCGGCACTGGCAAGTGTGGTCCGCCAGGTACGCCCGCCGACGTCGCGATTCGCATTCGGGTCGGCGGCCACTGTAGTGATCGTGCCGGCTCTGGCTTTCGCGCTCACTCCCGATGGGGGAACGACCGCGGCGCGTGCGACGGTCGCCGTTGTTCAAGGCAACGTTCCGCGGTTGGGTCTGGACTTCAACTCGCAACGCCGAGCAGTTCTCGACAATCACATCGAGCGAACAATGCAACTCGGGGAAGACATCACCGCCGGCAGTGTGCCCGCCCCCGACCTGGTGATCTGGCCGGAGAATGCGTCCGATATCGATCCGCTGCGCAATGCCGACGCTACTGCCGGGATCGACGCTGCAGCGCGGTCGGTCGGGGTGCCGCTTCTGGTCGGTGCGGTCCTCGGCAACGATGACGGCACCTCGACGAATACCTCGATCGTGTGGGATCCGGTTCTTGGACCGGGGGAGCGGCACGACAAACGCAAGCTCGTCCCTTTCGGGGAGTATCTCCCGATGCGATCTGTGATGACGACGTTGTCCTCGTACGCCTCGCAGGCCGGTAACTTCGTTCCCGGCTCGGGCGACGGTGTCGTCGACCTCGCCGGAATCCCGACGGCCGTCGCCACGTGTTACGAGGTCGCGTTCGACGACGTGGTCACCGAGTCCGTGCGTGCGGGGGCGCAGCTGCTCACGGTCCCCACCAACAACGCGACCTTCGGGCGCACTGATATGACCTACCAGCAGTTGGCAATGTCGCGGCTGCGAGCGGTCGAACACAACAGGACTGTCCTAGTTGCTGCGACCAGCGGGGTCAGCGCCGTCATCGACCCACAGGGGAAGGTCGGAAATCGTTCGGGCCTGTTCACTGCGGAGACGTTAGTGGCTGATGTTGCCCTGGAAACGAGATCGACGTGGGCGACAAGACTGGGCGCGCTTCCGGAGTACGCCGCGGTCGTTCTTGCTGTCATGGGATGTGCGCTCGCGTGGAGAAGGCGTTCGTCGGCCCGGTTGGCTCCGATCGCCGACACCGCGTCTGACATGCAAAAACGCTACCGGGGAACCATCTAACTACTAACCACGATAGTAATTACGCCATGCTTCGTGTAACGTTTCGTTATCGTGTCGTTATCGTTTCGACACATCAGCGAGGTGCGCATGCACATAGTTGCGCCTCGCTCCAATCGATTACCGAGGATTCTGTTGTGGCACAACACCGTACGACCCGTACTACCGACCGAAGCCAACAGTTATTGGACTGTGACGCGCAGCGAGCGGCGGGGACGCAGGGAGGGCGGCACCGTGCTCGAACGCGCGTCACCGAGCGCCGCGGCAGCGTCGCCGTCACCATGGCGGTGGCAGCGGGCGCTCTGATCACGGCGGGCGCCCAATATGCAAGCCCCGCCCAGGCGCAGGCAGCCCCCAGGCACGAGGCGCCGGCACAGGACCCGGTGGCCACGTATCTGCCTCAAATCCTCGCCATACCGGAGATCTCCAACTTCAACAATGCGATCGAGCAACTGGCCAAAGGGCAACGGCTAGCAGAGGAGAGCGCTGCGCGTGATGCAGCGGCGCTGCGACCACTCTTCGTTCGACCGGTCGCCGGGACCCTGACCTCGGATTTCGGACCACGATGGGGGACTACGCACACCGGACTTGACATCGCCAACGCCATCGGAACTCCCGTCTATGCGGCAGCCGATGGCACGGTGCTCGACTCCGGCCCAGCGGACGGTTTCGGCCTCTGGGTACGTCTTCAGCATGACGATGGAACGACAACGGTCTACGGGCACATCGACCAAACCTTGGTGACTGTGGGGCAACGAGTGCAAGCCGGTGAGCAGATCGCCACCGTCGGTAACCGCGGCCAATCGACTGGACCTCACCTGCATTTCGAGGTTGCCGATGCGGCAGGGAGCAAGGTCGATCCCCAGGGGTGGCTCGCCTCTCGGGGTGTCGCGCTGTCCGACGCCGCCGTTCAGTCGTAGGGCCACGTTTCGCCTCTCGGGCCGCGGTGCGACAAAGGAACTCACCATTAACTACTATAGTGCATAGTAGTTCGTTCTTGGCCGCTCAGGCTGGATCCCGCAGCGCTGTCCGCGGGTGCCGTGCCACACGAGATGAGTCCGCATGGCCGACCTTGCCGTGAAAGCGACTGCCCCGAGGGCTATTTCCGCCGCGGACGGGACCGAAAGGTTCGTTCCTTCACAAGGCTGTGGCGACGACCGATCCCAAAGTGCTCGGCGTCATGTGCATTGATTGGCCTGGCCGCGGACCGGAACCTGGGGGCACACATCTTTGATCCCGCGACCGGCGGAGTATTGCTGTGGCAGAACTTGTTCTGGTTCTTCGGTCACCCCGAGGTGTACATCATCGCGCTACCGTTCTTCGGGGTCGTCTCGGAGGTATTCTCCGTCTTTTCCCGCAAACCGATCTTCGGGTACACCGGCCTGATCTATGTCACCCGCGGTATCGCGGCGCTCTCCGTTACGGTGTGGGCGCACCATATGTACGCCACCGGTGCGAGGAAGTCCGGACGGAACCGCTGCACGACGACGAAGAAGGTGCGCCACCCACAGCCACGCCGTGACAGGCGGGACGGCGCCCTGCCGGATCGGGGTCATTGGAATGCGGGCGATCCTACTGCGCGCCCGCGGAACATGTTGCGGCACCGAGGGTCCAGTTCTGACGTTGAACGAGACCGCTGAGACGCATCCGAAGTCATTGCAACAGTGCAGAATTTGTTCACATCGGCGGGCCGTGCGGTCGACGCTCGGCTACGAGTCCCGATCCGAACCGGCGATGGTGGCTCCGCGTTCCGCCAGCCACGTTCTGGGGTCGACCTTTTCGCTGGCGGGTGTGTCGACCTCGAAGTGCAGATGTGGACCGGTGGAGATACCCCGGTTTCCTACCGTCGCAATTTCTTCGCCAGCCGCGACGCGTTGACCTACGGTCACGAGGTTGTCGTTGTTGTGTCCGTAGGTCGTTACGGTGCCGTCATCGTGGCGTATGCGCACCCAGAGTCCGAAGCCCTGGGCCGGTCCTGCGCTGATCACTTCGCCGTCCGCGACCGCGACGATCGGTGTACCGGTGGAGTTGGCGATGTCGATACCTTGATGGCTGCGGCCGTCGCCGAAGGTCGAGGTCAACGTTCCTGTTGTCGGCGCACGATACTTGCCGGTGCTCGACCCTGTTGTGTCGGTAGGGGATTGCGGGGTGGCCGACGAATGATCGCCTGCTTCGGGTGTCGTTGTTTCAGATGATGTGTCGGGTGCCGACGTTTCAGGTACAACGGCGTCGGGTTCGAGCGCGGGCAGTTCGGGCGTCGATGGGTCGGCGGCCGATTCGGGGTCTTGGGTGTCCTGGGTGCCTTGGGTGTTCGGTTGTTCGGTCGAGGGCTCGGCGTTCGACCTGCCGGGTGGGGCCGCCACGTGTCCGCGCGATGAGGTGTGCGGGGTGGCCGGATCGTGTGGAGTCTCGGCTGCCGCGAGTGTGGATGCGAGTGTGGCGACGTCCATCGACGACACCAGTCGGGGGAGAACTGTGGGGTCGATGTCGTTGATCGGCGCGAGACAGGGGATGAATCGCGAAAGAGCTCCCGTTTGTCCGTCAGTTGTATCGGTGGCTCCGATCGTGCCCACGAGGCAGGAGACGATGCGGCTCTGTGGACCGGCCAGGTCGTCGAGAGCACCGTTGGCGCGAATATCGCGTAGTGCACCGACGACTAGACCGAGGATCTCTTGTTGGACGTGCGGGTCCGATTGGGCCTGTGCGACGGTGACAGGCGGCGGCGCAGACGGATCGGCGTCCGGTGCTGCAGACACCGTGGGCGCCAGCGCGAGGATGCCTCCCACGAACGCGGTACCGACGAGGACGCGAGTACCCCACCGAGTTCGGTGTGCCATGCACGATGACGAGGGCAGAGGTTTCATTTTCGGTGGTCCTCCTGGACGGGCAACTGCATACCTGGCAGTAATTCATGTCGCCTTCGAGTCAAGGCGACACGCCGCATCACTATTACACTCTT
>NZ_LVCV01000133.1 GCF_001647195.1 Rhodococcus sp. EPR-157
GCATCATCCGCAGACAATTCCGACAACACAAACACATCCAAAAACTCCGCGAACAACTCCGCGAACGAAACGAACCCCCACCCTTCTGACCGAGAGAGGGAGGCAGCAGCTTTCAGTGCTCGATGTCAGGCGTCGAGCCCTGAATCCTGTCGATTTCGGATCGTACCGCGGCATGTTGGGAATCTTGCAATGCTGCCGCGACCGCAACGCGAGAGGCAACTTCCTGGAACAGATTGAGCGTGAACCCCAACGCGGTCGGGCCCGCTCAGATTCCTGTGGGCGGCCTCAATTCCTCGACACCAGTGACCGTACGAAGAACATCAGGTTCGCCGGTCGCTCGGCGAGACGACGCATGAAGTATCCGTACCACTGATTGCCGTACGGGACGTACACACGCAGCTGCTTGCCGTCTGCGACGAGCCGCGCTTGCTCCGCGTCGCGGATACCGTACAGCATCTGATACTCGTAGCTCGACACGTCACGGCCAGCTGCCCGGGCGAATCGGTCTGCGGCGTCGATCATTTCGGGATCGTGCGAGGCAACCATCGGATAGCCGTCACCCTCCATGAGGATTCGCAGGCACCGGACGTACGAGTCGCTGACGTCTACCGGCTTCTGAAACGCGACGGATGCCGACTCGTTGTATGCGCCCTTGCACAAACGAATTCGCGACCGCGGACCGGAAAACTCGCGGCAGTCCTCCTCGGTGCGTTTCAGATACGCCTGCAGGACCGTACCGAGATCGGGGAAGTCGGCCCGAAGCTCGCGGACGATCGACAGCGTGGAATCAGTCGTGGTGTGGTCCTCGGCATCGACCGTCACCCACACGCCCACCTGCTCGGCCTTCGCGCAGATGATCCGCGCATTCGCCAACGCCAGCGATCTGTCGATTCCTTGCCCCAGCGCCGACAGCTTCAGCGACACCTCCAGCGAACGAGGGGCCGCGTCCATCGTCGAGTACGACTGCAGCAGAGACAAATAGGCGTCGACGGTCCTGTGCGCCTGGGCCGCGTCCACCGTGTCCTCGCCGAGATAGTCGACGGAGACGAATCGACCGGAATTCACCAATGTCAGCACCGCGGCTACGGCGTCGGGCTCGGATTCCCCCGCGACGAAACGGTCGACGAGCTTCCTGGTGACGCGCATCCTGCTCATCGCGCCCTCGAGCCGAGGTGACCGAGCGGCAGCGAGCAGCGCAGGCCGCAGCGGGTTGTTGAGCACAGTCGTCATTCCGATCCCTCGCCGTCCTGGTGCGGGTAGCGGTGCGCGGTCGGCGCCACGAAGGTTTCTTTGACGGTACGAGCCGACGCCCAGCGAAGCAGGTTCTGCGGCGAACCCGCTTTGTCATTGGTGCCCGACGCCCGGGCGCCCCCGAACGGCTGCTGGCCGACGACGGCACCGGTGGGCTTGTCGTTGATGTAGAAGTTGCCCGCCGCGAAGCGCAGTGCTTTGTGCGCCGCATCGACTGCACCACGATCGGTCGCGATGACCGCGCCGGTGAGCGCATACTTCGATCCGGCGTCGACCTGCTTCAACACCTCCGCGTACGACCCCGGTACCGAATCGTCGTAGACATGAACCGCGAGAATAGGTCCGAAGTACTCGGTGTTGAATGCCTCGTCGCTGGGATCGTCTCCGAGAAGGACTGTGGGGGAGACGAAATAGCCCTCGGAGTCGTCGCACGTTCCACCGGTCGCGACCGTGAGGCTCGACGTCGACTTCGCCCGATCGAGCGCGGCCGCGTTGCGATCGAACGCACGCTGGTCGATGACGGCGCCGCCGTAGTTGGACAGATCGGTCACGTCGCCGTACTTCAGCTGTGAGACCTGCTCGATGAACGGATCGCCCATCTTCGCCCACACGGACTTCGGTACGAACGCCCGCGACGCCGCTGAGCACTTCTGTCCCTGGTAGTCGAACGCGCCGCGAATGAGCGCAGTCGTCAACACCTCGGGATCCGCCGAACCGTGTGCGACGACGAAGTCCTTGCCACCGGTTTCGCCGACGAGCCGGGGGTAGGCATCGTAGTTGGCGATGTTGTTGCCGACCTCGCGCCACAGGCGCTGGAACGTGGGAGTGGAACCCGTGAAATGAATTCCCGCCAAACGTGAATCGGCCAGCGCAACCTCGGAGACGAGCGGACCGTCGCCGAGCACGAGGTTGATGACTCCGGGCGGGAGACCGGCTTCTTCGAGCAACTGCATTGTCAGGTACGCGGCGACGGCCTGCGTCGGCGACGGCTTCCACAACACCGTATTGCCCATCAGGGCAGGCGCGGTCGGCAGGTTGCCCGCAATCGCGGTGAAGTTGAACGGCGTGATCGCGTAGACGAATCCTTCCAGCGGCCGGTACTCGACGCGATTCCAGACGCCGGGCGAGGACACTGGCTGATCCGCGAGTATCTGCCGGGCGAACGCGACATTGAATCGCCAGAAGTCGATGAGCTCACACGGCGCGTCGATCTCGGCCTGATACGCGGACTTCGACTGTCCGAGCATGGTGGCGGCTGCGATCTTCTCGCGCCACGGACCTGCCAACAGATCTGCGGCGCGAAGGAACACGGCGGCGCGGTCGTCGAACGGGAGCTCCCGCCACGCAGGAGCCGCTGCGGCAGCCGATTCGATGGCGTCGCGTACGTCGTCGTGCGTCGCATTGGAAAAGCTGCCGATGACGGACGAGTGCCGATGTGGTTGGACGACGTTCTCACGAGGCCCGCCGGCAGTGCGATGGACACCGCCGATGACCTGGTGAATTTCGGTCGGATTGGACTGCAGCGAGTCGAGCTGCGTCCGGAGCCGGCTTCGCTCGGGGCTACCTGGCGCGTACGAGTTGACTGCTTCGTTGATCGGGGCTGGTACCGAGGTGACGGCGTCCACGGCGGTCCTCCTTCTTCGATGGTGTTGGTGGCCATTGAAGTCGGATTCGTCGCGCTTGTATACTTCCGATCGGCCAAAGAGAATGGGGCTATATTGGTCAGATGAACGAACGCGTTCCGCTGCAGACGCTGCTACGCGCGCTTCAGGGTGCCTTCGTCGAGGTGCTGTCGACGCCCGAGGACCGTGATGTCTCGGTCGGGACGGTGACGCTCATGGATGCGGATGATCTCGCCGGCGCGACGACATGGGCTGATCTGTGTCTTGTGGTCGGCGTTCCCGACAACGATGCCGTCGCATGGATGGACGAGCTGGCGCTGCGTCGCCTCGAGGAACGCCCGCGGGTGGTGATGGTCAAGAAGGCGTCGATCGAGATGCATCACGCAGCTCGCGTCGGCCGAATCGCCCTTGTGACGGTGCATCCTCAAACCCGTTGGGAGCGAATGCTGTCGATGATTCGGAGCGTCCTCGACCACACGGTTCAACGCGCGGAGGTCGACGACACCGGCCTCTACGACACCGACCTCTACGGGCTTGCACACACGATCGCATCGCTCACCAAGGGAATGGTGAGCATCGAGGATGCACGCTCGCACGTTCTTGCGTATTCGGCGACCGACGACGCAGCCGACGAGTTGCGGACGCTGTCGATTCTCGGTCGCGAAGGTCCGACCGACTACCTTCGGCGCCTCAACGAATGGGGAGTCTTCGATCGAATCAGGCGTAGTGACGACGTCGTGGAGGTACCCGCCGACGAGACGCTGGGAATCCGCCGTCGCCTCGTCGTCGGAATTCGATCCATCCCCGACGCTGCGGGCGCAGCGACCACTCTCGGAGCGATCTGGGTTCAGGAAGGGCAACGGCCCATCGACGCCGACGCCGACGCGGTCCTGCGCGGCGCGGCGGCTGTTGCGGCCAGACTCATCAAGAGGGTCCTCGACGCCCCCACCAACGAGGCAGTGCAGATCCAACGGCTTCTGGGCGGACGCGGCGGCGGCGTCGATGTCCCGTCACTGGCTGCGGCACTGTCGATTTCGTCGTCCGGTCCAGCTTCGGTGATCGGATTCGCCGGTATGGGCGATGGGGCGATCGCCGACCATGCCGCTTCTATCAGACTGCACGCCAGCGCATTTCATCGAAGTTCGCTGGCCACTGCAATGGGCGAGCGGATCTACGTGCTGTTCCCAGGGGAAATTTCGTCACGATCGCTCGAATTCTGGACGCGCGATGCCATCGGCCGGATCGAGAAGCGCACGGGTACGGCGCTGCGAGCTGCGCTCGTATCGCCGGTTGCAGCGCTCGACGACGTCGCCGCAGCGCGATTCGAAGTGGACCGGGTGCTGGATCGGACGGTCGGCACCAACAGGGTCACCACGCTTGCCGAGTCGAGAACGTCTGTGTTGCTCGGTGAAATCATCGAACTCGTCGGCAATCACGAGCACCTTCACGATCCCCGCATCGAGAATCTTCGTCGGTACGACGCCGACAACGCATCGACGATGACCGAGAGCTTGAGGGTGTACCTCGCGCATTTCGGCGACGTACGAGGTGCAGCAGACGAGCTGCAAGTTCACCCGAACACGTTGCGGTACCGGATGAAGCGGGTCGAAGACATACTCGGCACAGATCTGAAGGACCCGGACGATCGGGTGCTGCTCGAGCTTCAGCTGCGGGTGTTCAGCCGGTGATGCCGGTCGTCAACAGTGCGGCCAGCTCGGCGTACGCCTGCGAATCGTCGAGACCTGTCCGTTCGGCCACTTCCCTCGTCTGAATACGCGCCATCGTCGACGCTGCGATATCGGCGACGAATGCAGCATGCACGCTGCGCACTTCCCCGGAGGTGGCACCGTCGTCGATCAGTTCTTGGACGCGTTTCGCGGCGAATGCCGTGTTCTGCTCGTACACCTCGCGTGTAGGCGCGAACGCGGCCAGGTCGTCCATGAACTGCCGTGACGCAGGCTCCAACGCAACCCCTACCGCGGACAGGTATGCCGTGAGACGGTCGGCGAATCCGTCGATCCCGAAGATGGACGCCTCCACCCGGTCGGTTGCACCGCGGAAGAAGTGGACGGTTGCAGCCCGAACCAGCTGTTCCTTGCTTCCGGCGAGTGTGTAGAGCGTCGATTTGCTGCAGTGCAGGCGTGCGGCAATGTCGTCGAGAGTGAGGTGTGCAAAACCCTGCGACAGCAACAGCTCGACCAGTTGGTCGAAGAGTTCGGCGCGGCGGGCCGTCGCATGGGCTGCGGTCATACGCCAGACAGTACTGGATACAGTACTGTGGAGAGAACGTCAGTACTGTGAGGAGTCTTGAAGTGCCTGTCGACCGTCTGCTTCCCACCGAGGAAGCCCGTGACCTGATCCAGCTCACCCGCGATGTCGCGGACAAGGTGCTCGACCCCATCGTCGACGAGCACGAGAAGAACGAGACCTACCCCGACGGGGTGTTCGGCACACTCGGCGACGCCGGTCTGCTCAGCCTGCCGTTCCCCGAAGAATGGGGTGGCGGCGGTCAGCCGTACGAGGTCTACCTGCAGGTTCTCGAAGAACTCGCTGCGCGCTGGGCGGCCGTCGCGGTCGCTGTGAGTGTGCACAGCCTCGCGTGTTCGCCGTTGCTCGCCTTCGGCACCGAGGAACAGAAGCAGCGGTGGCTTCCGGACATGCTCGGCGGTAGCCTCATCGGCGCCTACAGTCTGTCCGAGCCGCAGGCCGGTTCCGATGCCGCTGCGCTGACCTGCAAGGCAACTCCGAAAGAGGACGGCTACGTCGTCAACGGTGCCAAGGCCTGGATCACTCATGGCGGCATCGCTGACTTCTACAACCTGTTCGCCCGCACCGGCGAGGGCTCGAAGGGTGTGTCCTGCTTCCTGGTCCCCAAGGATCAGCAGGGTCTGTCCTTCGGCAAACCGGAAGAGAAGATGGGTCTGCACGCGGTGCCCACTACCTCGGCAAGCTATGACGACGCGTTCGTCTCAGGCGAGCGTCGCCTCGGAGCCGAGGGGCAGGGGCTGCAGATCGCGTTCAGTGCGCTCGACTCCGGGCGGCTCGGCATCGCAGCTGTGGCAGTCGGGATCGCTCAGGCAGCGCTCGACGACGCCGTCGCATATGCGAACGAGCGCACGACCTTCGGCAAGAAGATCGTCGACCATCAGGGGCTCGGTTTCCTGCTCGCGGACATGGCGGCGGCCGTCGACTCGGCACGAGCTACCTACATCGATGCCGCTCGCCGACGCGACGCCGGCCTCGACTATTCGCGCGGCGCATCCGTCGCGAAGCTCGTCGCAACCGACGCCGCGATGAAGGTGACCACCGACGCGGTGCAGGTCTTCGGTGGCTACGGCTACACCCGGGACTTCCGCGTCGAGCGGTACATGCGTGACGCGAAGATCACGCAGATCTTCGAGGGCACCAACCAGATCCAACGGCTCGTGATTGCGCGTAGCCTGCGTACGTGACCGACATCTCCGTAGAGACGCCCGCCGGACCGATCGATGCCGTGCTCGAACTGCCCGACGCCTTTGGCCCGGGTGTGGTGATCGTGCACGATGCGTTCGGTCTCACCGCCGACACACGCAACATAGCCCGGCGATTCGCCGACAAGGGCTACGTCGCGCTCGCTCCCGATCTGTACACCCGTGGTGGCGTCCGCAAGTGCGTGACGGGCGTGTTCCGGGCGCTGCTGGGTCAACGCGGCGTCGCTATCGATGACCTACTTGCTGCCCGTGACTTCCTCGCCGAGCACCCCAACGTCACCGGCAAGGTGGGAATCGTCGGATTCTGTATGGGTGGGGGATTCGCTCTGCTGCTCTCGCCCAAGGGTTTCGGTGCCAGCGCGCCGTTCTACGGCATCACCCCGAGGCATGTCGAGGACGCTCTCGAAGGAGCATGCCCCATCGTCGCGTCGTATGGAAAGAACGATCCGTCGCTGATCGGTGCGGGAAAGAAGATCGAAAAGGTGCTGTCCGCGAAAGGGATTGCACACGATGTGAAGACCTACCCGGGGGCGAGTCACAGTTTCGCCAACGCACTGCCGTCAGGGCCCGCAGGTGCATTCGTCCGCATCACCGGCATGGGATGGCGCGGCGAGCAGGCCGAGGATGCGTTCGCGCGGGTGTTCGAGTTCTTCGGTGAACATTTGCGCTAGTGAAGCTCGGGGATCGTCTGCTTCCCGCCTTTGAGCCAGCGGTTCGGTAGTCGTCCGACAAGCTCGCCCAGCGGATTGACGGCCTGCGCGAGGATCTCGGCCGTGTCCTGCAGAATGTCGATGCTGGCGCCCATGCGCTCGAGATTGGGGGCCAACTGAGCGAGGGTCTGCGACAGGGTGACCAGCTGATCCAGTGGACCGTCCTTGGCAGTCAACCGCTCGATCGCGCCCCCTTCGGACAGCAGCTGCTCGAGCAGGCCGCCCTCCTGGATGGCGCGCTCGATGATGCCGTCCTCTCGCGTCAGAAGCTCGAGCGGACCGTCCTTGGCGGTGAGCCGTTCGAGCGGCCCGTCGACAGCGGTGATGCGGTCGAGGAGGCCGCCCTCGGCGAGCAACCGTTCGAGCGGGCCGTCCTCGGCGAGCAATCGTTCGAGGGGGCCGTTGGTGGCGGTGATGCGGTCGACCGGACCGCCGGCCGAGAGTAGCCGCTCGAGGGTTCCCTCCTCGGAGGTCAACCGATCGACGACGCCACCGGGCGCGAGCAGTCGGTCGAGAGGCCCGCCTTCACGGAGGGCGTTGCCGAGCGCGCGATCGTCCGATGTGAGCTGCCCGAGCTGGGCGAGCAGCTGCATCGTCCCGCCCTTGGGGTTGGTGAGGGTTGCGATGTTGGCAGGTGTGGCGGCACCGCTTTCGAGGGCGAACCGGGTGGTCGAAAGTATGGCCCCCGACACCTCGATGGCCGTTTCGGCGATGGCGATCCCGGCGCGAGCGGGCAGTGTGATCGCGGACACCCAGTTCATGAAAGTAACTGTAACCGCTCGACCACTCAGTGCAGTAGCTTCAGCCCGACAACGCAGCCGACGATGCCCATGAGCAGCGCGACCTTGATCCACGACGCGGTCTCGTCGCCGGTGATCATCGCGTATGCGACGGTGAGCGTCGCGCCGATGCCGACCCACACCGCGTACGCGGTTCCGATGGGGAGGGTCCGCATCGCGACTGCGAGTCCGCCCATGCTGGCGACGAGGGCGACCGCGAAGACGGTCGTCGGGACGGGTCGTGAGAAGCCGTCGGACTTGCCGAGGGCCGTCGCCCAGACTGCTTCGAGGATGCCGGAAATTACGAGAACGATCCAAGCCATGAGAAAACACTCCCATGCACCGTCTTGTCGCTGGCCGGGTACGGTGCGCTCGTCCGTTAGTCATCGAGACTGGTACTAGGGTACCACTTCCTAGTGGCACGCTTGAGTGCACCCTGAGGCACTCAACCGCGCCAGTGCGGCGGAGCCGCACAGGAAACTCACAGCGACAGTGCAGGAATCCCGCAGGCGCCGGGGCGATGATGTACCTGTGAGCGAAACACCCGAGGCGCGCGTACTGATCGTCGACGACGAACCGACCATTCTCGAACTGCTGTCGGTCAGCCTTCGTTTCCAAGGTTTCGACGTCCAGACGGCATCGTCAGGTCCGGAAGGTCTCGACAAGGCGAAGTCCTTCCGCCCCGAAGCCGTGATCCTGGACGTCATGATGCCCGGCATGGACGGGTTCGGACTGCTCCGACGCCTGCGTGCCGACGGCATCGACGCGCCCGCGCTCTTCCTCACTGCACGTGATTCGGTCGAGGACAAGGTCACCGGCCTGACTCTCGGCGCCGACGACTACGTGACCAAGCCGTTCAGCCTCGAGGAGGTCGTCGCCCGCCTGCGGGTGATCCTGCGGCGCTCGGGCAAGACGGAGGAAACCGCACCGTCGCGAATATCGTTCGCGGACATCGACCTCGACGACGACACGCACGAGGTGTGGAAGGCCGGCGAGCCGGTGTCGCTGTCACCCACCGAGTTCACGTTGCTTCGCTACTTCATGGTCAACGCTGGAACGGTCTTGAGCAAGCCGCGCATCCTCGACCACGTATGGCACTACGACTTCGGCGGCGAGGTCGGCGTCGTCGAGTCCTACGTCTCGTACCTGCGTCGCAAGGTCGACACCGGGGAGACCAGGTTGATCCACACCCTGCGGGGAGTCGGCTACGTCATGCGGCAGCCGCGGTGAGGTTACTGCCCGTACTCAAGGGTGTTCCGCTGCGCTTCACTCTCGTCGCAGCGCTGCTTCTGCTCGTCGCCGCGGGATTGCTGGCTTCCGGTCTCGCCGTGACCTCGGCGCTGGAGAGTTCGTTGATCCAACGCGTCGACAAGAGTCTGCTCGACGCCTCGCGCGGCTGGGCCGAACCGCGGACGATGCCGCCTCCCGCGCCTCTCGAGACGCGACGCCCACCCAGTGACTTCTATGTGAAGACGACCAACGCTGCCGGCGAGGTGGAATTCGAGGAAGATGCGAACTCCGACCGACCCGACGTCGACGGCATCGACACGTCGAAGCCCACCTCCGTCGGATCGACGGACGGCGGCAACACCGAGTGGCGGGTACTGACCGTCACCAATTCCGAAGGCACGACGCTGGTCGCGCAGAGTTTGACGCCCACCCAGATCACCGTCGACCGTCTCATCGGCCTTCAGCTGGTCATCGGCGCGATCGTCCTCGCAGTGCTCGCGATTCTCGCGTACTTCGTCGTGCGTCGCAGTCTGCGACCACTGGTCGAAGTGGAGGAAACTGCTGCTGCAATCGCGGCGGGTGACCTGCACGAGCGAATACCCGAACGCAGCTCCAGAACCGAAATCGGCAAACTTTCGATTGCGCTGAACGGCATGCTGTCTCAGATTCAGCGTGCCTTCGCGGCGAGCGAGGCATCGGAGGATGCGGCACGCGCGTCGGAGAACAGGATGCGACGTTTCGTCGCGGATGCCAGCCACGAACTACGAACACCGCTGACCACCATCCGAGGTTTCGCCGAACTGTATCGGCAGGGTGCGATGACGGATATGACGCTGTTGATGAACCGTATCGAAGGTGAGTCCGCGCGCATGGGTCTGCTCGTCGAGGACTTGTTGATGTTGGCGCGGTTGGATGCGCAGCGCCCGCTCGAGAGGCGGCCGGTGGATGTACTCGCAATTGCCGCCGATGCAGTTCACGACGCCAAAGCCATTGCCATCGAACGCGACATCGCGCTGAAAGTATCTCCCGGACCCGGCATTCCCGAAGTGGTGGGCGACGACGCGCGGCTTCGTCAGGTGCTGGCCAATCTCGTCGGAAATGCCATCAGACACACCCCGGCGGACGCCTCCATCACCGTGTGTGTGGCAACCACCGATTCGACTGTTGTGCTGGAGGTTCGAGACACCGGACCCGGGTTGGACCCCGAGGAAGCCCAGCACGTATTCGAGAGGTTCTACCGAGCCGACTCCTCACGCACGCGCGAAAGCGGTGGCAGCGGACTGGGTTTGTCGATCGTCGCCGCCCTTGTCGCTGCGCACGACGGAACCGTGACGGTCGACAGCGTCCCCGGCGAAGGCGCAACGTTCCGCGTGGAGCTTCCTCGCGCCATCTAGCTCGTGGACGCTGTGCGTCGGCAAGCAAGCACGACGAGCGCTCCCACGATCGACGCCGCCGTCGTGAACAGCACGGCGCTGTTCCACCCCTCGACCAGTCCTGCGGTCGACGGTGTACCGACAGGTACGGCCAGCACCGCCACGACCGTCACGCCGACGGCCGATCCGACATAGCGGGCTGTGTTGTTCGCGCCGCTCCCCATACCTGCTCGCCCGTCCGGAACGCTGGCGACTGCCTCCCGTCCCAGCGCGGCGTTGACGACTCCGCTCGCGACGCCCGCGATCAACAGGCCGGGAATCAGCCGCGTCCAGGTGGAATCCTCCGACAGACCGAGCAGAAAGAGCTGCCCAACAGCAACTCCGAGCATTCCGACTGCCAGTTGCGTGCCGCCGGAGACGCGCGGAGGGATACGACGGGCGAGAAGCGCGGTGACGACGGACGTCCCCGACCACGCGAACAGCAGCAATGCCGCGCCCAGAGCGTCGATTCCGTACGCGTTCCCGAGGAACCCGGACATGAACGACATCAAGGCGATGATCCCCGCGCCCGTCATCAGTGCTGCGAACGTCGCGGCTACGAAGGCGGGTTGTGTGAACAGCTTCATGTCCAACATCGCTGACTCACCGCGGTATTCGACGATCACGAAGATTGCCAGCAGCAGCGCCGAGGCACCGAACAATCCGATCGGCAACGGCTGTGACCATCCTTGCCTGCCCTCGACCAATGCTGCCAACAATGCGCTGACGCCGAGGCCGAGAAGAAGTGCGCCCGCCGGGTCGAGTCCGCGTGGGGAATCGGTCCTGGACTCGTCGACGCGTCGGTGTGCAGCGTATGCAAGCGCGACGCCGGCTACCGCCAGCAACCAGTAGGCATCGCGCCACGTCGCGATCCGATCCAGACTCGCTGACACTAGGGGGCCCAGCGCGATGCCTGCGCCGAGGCTCGCGCCCCAGATGCCGCTGGCGCGGGCGCGCAGCGGACCGACGGGGTGGGTGTGCGCGATGATCCCGAGGCTGGACGCGACGAGGGCGGCACCGCCGAGGCCCTGCAGGACTCGGGCGACGACGAAGATCAGTGTGTTGGGTGCGACGGCGCAGCCGATGGATCCGGCGGCGAGGACCATCGCGCCGAGGACGAACGATCGTCGACGCCCGAAGTCGTCGGACACCGTCCCCGCCGTCAGCAGCGCTGCACCGAGCCCGATGCTCATCGAGCTGAGAATCCACGTAGTCCCCGCCGCATCGCTGCCGAGTGTGGACGCAGTCGAGTTGATTGTCGCGAGTGGAGCGGTGAATGCGACGAGGGTGAGTAGGGTGCCGAGCGCCGCAATCGTCAGTGACGGCCGGTGCATGTGTGCGAAAACCGATCAGGCAGGCACGTTGTCGGCGTAGCCCAGCTCGGTGAGCGCCGCCTTGATCTTCGACGCCGCCTCGTCCTGAGATTCTGCCGATGGGCTCGGATCGGCGCCGGAGATGTCGAAGTTGCCCATCTGGTACGCAGGGAAGACGTGCAGGTGCAGGTGCGGAACCTCCAAGCCGGCGATCAGGAAGCCCGCTCGCGGGGCATCGAACCCTTTGACGACGGCCTGCCCGATCTTCTGGGCCACGGCGGTCAGCTTGCCGAAGACTGCGCCGTCGACGTCCTGCCACTGGTCGATCTCCTCGCGCGGGACGATCAAGGTGTGGCCTGGAGTGACCGGAGCGATCGTCAGAAACCCGACGACGTCCTCGTCCTCCCACACGAATCGTCCCGGAATCTCGCCGCTGATGATCTTGCTGAAGACGGAAGCCATGAGGAAAGAGTATGCCCCGGGCCGCACCCAGGAAACTGCCAGCATGGACGCAGGACCGTCGCAGGTAGGGGCACCAATCTTGAGCCATGACATCGAACTCGCTACTGAAAGCAGGCGGCCGCCGGACCGGCTCGCGCTCCGGCAACACGGCCACGCTCGAGGTGGTCATTCCGGTCTACAACGAGGAGGCCGACCTCGAGCAGTGCATTCGCCGACTTCACGCCCACCTCGACGACAACATTCCTCTTCAGTCGCAGATCACCATCGCCGACAACGCGAGCACCGACGGCACCCTTGCTGTCGCGCAGCGACTGGCCGCGGAGATCGACGGCGTTCGGGTGCATCACCTCGAGGAGAAGGGGCGGGGACGGGCACTGAAGGCCGTCTGGCTCGCCTCCGATGCCGACGTCGTCGCGTACATGGACGTCGACCTCTCCACCGACCTCAACGCGCTCATGCCGCTGATCGCCCCTCTGATGTCGGGACACTCCGACCTCGCGATCGGTTCGCGGCTCGCTCGCTCGTCGCGCGTCGTCCGTGGCGCGAAGCGTGAGTTCATCTCCCGCAGCTACAACCTGATTCTGCGTGCCTCGCTTCAGGCACGGTTCTCCGACGCCCAGTGCGGCTTCAAAGCGATGCGCACCGATGTCGCCCGTGAACTCCTGCCGCTCGTGCAGGACACCGGCTGGTTCTTCGACACCGAACTGCTCGTCATCGCGGAGAAGGCCGGCCTGCGTATTCACGAGGTGCCGGTCGATTGGGTCGACGACCCGGACAGCAGCGTCAACATCGTCGACACCGCGGTCAAGGATCTTCAAGGGTGCTGGCGCGTCGGGCGCGCACTTGCCACGGGTGAACTGCCCGTCGCTGAACTACGCAGAAGTCTGGGACGGGAGCCGCTCGTGGCCGGAGTACCGCACGGGATGGTCGGACAGTTGGTCCGATTCGGCATCGTCGGGATCGCCAGCACCATCGCGTACGCGTTGCTCTATCTGATTCTGCAACCGACGGTCGGAGCGCAGGCCGCGAACTTCCTGGGGCTGCTCATCACTGCAGTGCTGAACACTGCAGCGAACCGGGCGTTCACCTTCGGAGTCCGGGGTTCGCAAGACGCGGGCAAGCACCAAATGCAGGGCTTGATCGTGTTCGGATTCGCGCTGCTCATCACCAGTGGTTCGCTCGTGGTCCTCCATGCAGTGTTGCCGGACGCGTCGCACCATATCGAACTCGCTGTGCTCGTCGTCGCCAATCTCGTTGCCACAGTGTGTCGATTCGTGGCTCTCCGCTGGGTGTTCCGGAACAAAGAGGAATTGCCGCTGTGACGACATTGATGGAACGGCAGTCCGAAGCCGCAGCACCCGCACCGCGCAGCAACAGGAAGTGGGAATGGATAGGACTCGCAGCGCTACTCGTCGGGACGGCCGTCGCATATATCTGGGGCCTCGGTGCTTCGGGTTGGGCCAATTCGTTCTACTCCGCTGCAGTGCAGGCTGGTTCGGTGTCGTGGAAGGCATTCTTCTTCGGATCGTCCGACGCGGCCAACTCGATCACCGTCGACAAGCCGCCGATGTCGCTCTGGCTGATGTCGCTGTCGGTTCGAATCTTCGGACTGAGTTCATGGGCGATGCTGATTCCGCAGGCGTTGCTGGGCGTCGGGTCCGTTGCGTTGCTGTGGGCGACGATCAAGCGTCAATTCGGAGCTCCAGCAGGGCTTCTCGCGGGCCTCGCACTGGCCCTCACTCCCGTTGCCGCACTGATGTTCCGCTTCGACAACCCCGACGCCTTGCTCGTACTCCTCATGATCGCTGCAGTATGGGCCTCCATGCGAGCCGTCGAGGACGGGCGAACCCGCTGGCTGGTACTCACCGGGGTACTCGTCGGGTTCGGGTTCCTGACCAAGCAGCTGCAGGTCATGCTGGTCATCCCGCCGATCGCGATGATGTACCTCTTCGCGGGTCCGCCGAAGTTGTCGAAGCGCCTCGTGCAACTGGTCGCCTCGCTGGGAGCTGCGATCGTGGCGGCCGGTTGGTGGCTGCTGGCCGTCGAGCTGTGGCCCGCATCGTCGCGGCCGTGGATCGGTGGAACGCAGAACAACTCGATCCTCGAACTGACACTCGGCTACAACGGCCTCGGTCGCCTGAACGGTGACGAAACCGGCAGCGTCACGCCGGGCGGTGGCGGCCGCGGCGCGGCAGAAGGTATGGCCGACGGAATGGGCGCGGGCGGCCCGGGGATGGGCGGCAGCATGTGGGGCGAAACCGGCATCGGCCGCCTGTTCGACGCCTCCCAGGGCGGCCAGATCGCCTGGCTGATTCCGTCGGCGCTGATTCTGTTGGTGCTCGGTGTGGTGTTGCGTGGACGGGTTGCTCGCACCGATCCGCAACGCGCCGCATTGGCCGTGTGGGGTCTGTGGCTGCTCGTCACCGGGTTGGTGTTCAGCTTCATGGCCGGCATCTTCCACTCGTACTACACAGTTGCCCTCGCGCCAGCTGTTGCGGCGCTGATCGGCGCAGGCAGCGTGCTGGCCTGGCGTCACCGTGATCGGTACTGGGTGCGCATCGGCCTTGCCGTGGCGACGATCGCCGCGGTCGCAATGGCATGGGTTCTGCTGGGTCGCAGCGCCGATTTCGTTCCGTGGCTGCGCTGGACGGTGCTCGTCGTCGGAGTGATCGGTGCAGTTCTTCTCCTGATCCCGGCAATGACACGCGGCAAGCTCGCTGTCGCCACGGTCCTGGCAGTGATGTTCGCAGGCTTGGCCGGTCCGACGGCCTATGCCGTCGACACGATCGACACTCCGCACACCGGTTCCATCGTCTCGGCGGGACCGTCGACACGAATGGGTCCCGGGATGGGAGGTATGCCCGGTGGTGGACGTATGCCGGACGGTCAGGGCGCACCCGGTCGGATGCCTACCGCACCCGGCGGCGGCGCACCTGGTGCAGACGGGCCAATGGGTGGCGGTATGGGTGGCGCGGCTGGGGGACTGCTCAGTGGCAGCGAACCCACCGAAGCGATCACCTCGTTGCTGGAGGCCGACGCAGACTCGTACACCTGGGTTGCCGCCGCGATCGGCTCCAACAGTGCCTCCGGGTACCAGCTCGCGACCGAGGAACCCGTCATGCCGATCGGTGGCTTCAACGGCACCGACCCGTCACCGACGTTGGAGCAGTTCCAGGAGTACGTGAAACAGGGAGAGATCCACTACTTCATCGCCGGCGGATCGATGGGCGGTAGCAGTGAGGGCACGTCCGCCGAGATCTCGGAGTGGGTCACCGCGAATTACTCGCCGATCACGGTCGACGGAGTCACGATGTACGACCTGAGCTGACCCAGTGTTTCATCGCGACGGGTCTTTGCCGATAGTCTGATGCACTGTGCGCGTACTCGTCATAGGTTCAGGTGCTCGTGAGCACGCCCTCCTTCTTGCGTTGAGCAAGGACCCGTCGGTCAGCACGCTGCTGGTGGCCCCCGGGAATGCAGGCACGGCGAAGCTCGCCGAGCAGCATCCCGTCGACGTCGCGTCCGGCGACGCCGTCACCGAGCTGGCACGCAAGCTCGAAGCGGACCTGGTGATCATCGGACCCGAGGTTCCTCTCGTGCTCGGCGTCGCCGATTCGCTCCGGGAGGCGGGCATCGCCACGTTCGGTCCGTCGGCCGCCGCAGCTCGCATCGAGGGCTCGAAAGCGTTCGCCAAGGACGTCATGGCCGCGGCGGGTGTGCGCACAGCGCACAGCGAGATCGTCGACACACCGGCCAAGCTCGACGAGGCCCTCGACCGATTCGGGCCGAACTGGGTCGTCAAGGACGACGGTCTCGCCGCAGGCAAGGGCGTCGTGGTCACCACCGATCGCTTGGCAGCACGCGACCATGCCGCCGAACTTCTCGAAACCGGTCACCCCGTACTGCTCGAGTCGTTCCTCGACGGACCCGAGGTATCGCTGTTCTGCCTCGTCGACGGCGAGACCGTCGTTCCGCTCCTCCCCGCGCAGGACCACAAGCGCGTCGGCGATGGCGACACCGGACCGAACACCGGCGGCATGGGCGCGTACACCCCGTTGCCGTGGCTACCGGCCGAGGTCGTCGCACAGATCGTCCGCGAGGTGGTCGAGCCCGTCGCAGCCGAGATGGTCAAGCGTTCCTGCCCGTTCTCCGGGCTGCTCTACGCAGGGCTCGCGATCGGCGCGCAGGGCCCAGCCGTGGTCGAATTCAACTGCCGCTTCGGCGATCCGGAGACGCAGGCAGTGTTGGCGCTGCTCGAGTCTCCACTCGGAGAAGCACTGCATGCCACCGCTACCGGAACGCTGAGTTCGCTCGCGCCGCTGCAGTGGAAAGACGGCGCGGCCGTGACCGTCGTCCTCGCCGCAGAGAACTACCCCGGTCGTCCGCGCACCGGTGATGTGATCATCGGTGCCGATGCCGACGGTGTGCTGCACGCAGGAACGGCGCTGAAGGACGGTGCAGTGGTCTCGGCCGGTGGAAGGGTACTCAGCGTCGTGGGTGTCGGTTCGGATCTCTCTGCCGCGCGGGCGGATGCATATTTCAAGATCGAGCCGATCCGCTTGCCTGGCAGCCACTTCCGCACCGACATCGGGTTGGCGGCCGTGGAAGGTCGCATTTCGCTGTAGGACCCGTGAATTTTGCTCCATTCTTCGGCGATATTTACGGGATCCCGTAAATATCGCCGAAGAATGGAGCTCTATGCACGCCTGTTCTTCCTACGACGCCGCACTACGTCGGCGATCTGGTCGGCAACCTGATCCACATTTCTGTAGACGCTCGCCGCGGAGAACCGCAGTACCAACCAATCGCTGAGAAGCATCCAGTTCTGACGGACGCGGTCGTTGTCGAAGGCAAACGGTGCGCTGTGGAACTTTCGTCCATCGATCTCGACGTCGACGCGGGCCCGATAGCAGACAAGGTCACCGACGTAGTGGCCGATGCGAGCGTTGATCTCCATCCGAATACCTCTCGCCAACAGGGCGCGGGCGACGAGACGCTCCGGCTCCGACAGTGTCCCTGGGCAGCACAACAGCAGCTGTCGACGGACTTCGGTCATCCCCTTCATCTTCTTGGCCACGTCGCACTGGTCCGCTACCGCCCGCCACGACACCTTTGTCCCGATGTTCCGGTCGAAGAATTGCTCCAATTCGAGACCGCTGAGTGTCGATGCGACATCGACGAAGCACTGTGTCACCGAGACAACTGGAAGTCCGTGGCGTTCGGTCGCCGCCACCGTTCGACGGTGAAGGGTCAGCCACTCTGCACCACCGGCTCGGACCGAACGAGGGACGGTTGCGTGAACGATCGAGGGGATGTCGTCCAGTAGATCCCACAGATATGCCGCAGTTGCGTGGCTCAGCACCGCATCTTCTCGCCAGAGGTGAACCGCCGCACAGAGCTCGATGTAGCTGGGTTCCGGGTCGGAATACACACCGGGCAACAGCCTGACCAGCGCGCCGCTGCGAAGTCGCCGCGTCAGACTCGATCGCGCAATCCCGGCTTCCTCCAGCTGCACACGTGTGTAGACCCCCATACCGAGAACAATGCTCGGACTTCACGCCCCTTGGGGGCCCGAAACGACATCTGTGGATAACTCAGCGCCTGTGGATGAATGTCATCGGAGATCGAGGCGTTCGATGCGAGCCTGGGCGCGGATGTCGTCGGGGGAGATCGAGGCGAGCGCATCGAGGAAGGCCACCGCGAACGACCCGGGGCCCGACGAGTTGCGTTGTGCCAGTTCGGATGCAACAGCGACATGCGTGTGCGCGGCGGTGAGGCCGAGCAACGAGGTCGGCGTCACGGCGAGGTAGGCCGCCGCGAGCCCGCCGAGTGCACATCCCGTCGCCGTCACCTTGGTCAACAGTGGACTGCCGCCCAGCACGCGTACTCCGACAGCGCCTGATTCGCCACGCCCAACTATGTAGTCGATCGCGCCCGAGGCCGAGACCACCTGCGCGAACTCGAGGAGCGCCACCGCAGCGGGGAGCGCGCCTTCCGAATCCGAGGAACTGTCGACGCCTCGTCCGAAGTTGCCGAGCCCGGCGAGCGCGATGATCTCCGATGCATTGCCTCTGATGGCTGTCGGGTGCTGGGCCAGGAGACCTGCTGCGAGCTCCGTTCGCCATGGCAGACCGCCGACACCCACCGGATCGAGAACCCACGGTGTGCCCGACGTCGTTGCCGATTCGGCGGCGAGGGTGAACGCCGCCGCAGTGCCGTCGTCCGGAGTGCCGAGGTTGACCAGGACTGCGGACGCTACCGCCGCGAATCCAGCGGCCTCGTGGACGTTGTCGATGTGGGCGTTGCTCGCTCCTGCTGCGAGCAGAACATTGGTCACGAAAGTCGCGGACACCACGTTCGTCAGTGACTGAACCAGTGGCGTCGACGACCGCAGTGCGTCGAGCGCGTCGGCGACGTCGTTCGCAGTCGGATGCGGCGTGGGCAATGTTGCGTCGGGCATCGTTCCAGTGTTCCACGCTCCGATAGCCTCGACAGAGTGGTCACCGAGTGGAACAGAGCAGCCTCCAACAGAGCAGCGTCGAACAGGTCCAGGATCGAACCGTTCCATGTGATGGACGTGTTCAAAGCTGCTGCGGTACGCAACCGCACCCACGGGGATGTGTTGTCGCTTGCGGCAGGTCAACCGTCGACCTCGGCTCCGGCGCCGGTTCTGCAGGCCACGAGAGATGCTCTCGACGCGCACCTGCTCGGCTATACCGAGACTCTGGGCATCCTGCCACTTCGGCAGGTGATCGCTCGCTATCACTCGGAGGAATCGGGGGTCGACGTCACCGCGGACGACGTAGTGGTCACTACCGGGTCCTCGGGCGCGTTCACGCTGCTTTTTCTCGCTGCGTTCGACGTGGGCGATACCGTCGTCATGGCGAGGCCCGGTTATCCGGCATATCGGAATACGTTGGCTGCGTTGGGTTGTCGAGTGGTCGAACTCGACTGCGGCACCGAGTCGCGATTCCAGCCGACCGTACGGATGCTCGACGCCTTGCCGGAACCGCCGAAGGGACTGATCATCGCCAGCCCGGCAAACCCGACCGGCACCATCATCGACGCGGACGAGCTCGCCGCGATCGCGCGCTGGTGCGAGACCAACGGCACCCTGTTGATCTCCGAAGAGATCTACCATGGAATCTCCTACGGCGACAATCAGAACAGTGGCGCGGAGACGTCGAGTGCGTGGGAGACGTCGAAGCGCTCGGTAGTGATCGGCTCTGTATCGAAGTACTTCTCGATGACGGGTTGGCGGCTCGGCTGGATGCTGCTGCCGCAGCACCTGCACCGTGCCGTGGAACGGCTCGCGTCGAACATGACGGTGTGCCCGCCCGCGATCTCACAGGTCGCGGCCATCGCGGCATTCACCGAGGAATCACGGGCGGAACTCGAAAGCCACGTTCGCCGATACGCCGTCAACCGCCAGCTCCTGCTCGACGGACTGATCGCCGCCGGTGTCACCGATCTCGCACCTGCCGACGGGGCGTTCTACGCGTATGCCGACATAGGACATCTGACGCAGGACTCGCGTGCCTGGTGCGAACATGTACTCGCTACGACGGGCGTCGCCCTTGCTCCCGGCGTCGATTTCGACACCGTGCACGGGCACCACACGGTGCGGTTCTCGTTCGCAGGGTCGACGGCCGACATCCGGGAAGCGCTGGTAAGGCTAGGGCCGGTACTGGTTTCCCCGGAGCGCGACAGCAAGTAGCTACGCGCCTCCCAGCCGCGCCAGCGCTTCTTCGATATCGGCTTCCGACACGTCTCGGTGCGTGACGAACCGAGTCCTGCCGGTGACCGTGACGGCTGCGATCCCGAGTGTCGCCAATTCGGCGACGGTCAACGGGCCGTCGGCTCGCACGATGTTCGTCTGCGGCTGTTCGACGCTCCAGCCGCGCTCGCGCAAGCCGTCGGCCAGCAGTCGTGCATTGGCATGATCGTCGGCAAGTGAATCGACGTTGTCCAGGGCGAGCAACCCTGCAGCAGCGAGGATCCCGCCTTGCCTGACGCCTCCGCCGAGCATCTTGCGGATCCGTCTGGCCTCGGTGATGCGGCTGCTGTCGCTTGCCAACATCGATCCGACAGGTGCACCGAGGCCCTTGCTCAGGCACACCTGAACGGTGTCCGCGCCTCGGGTCAGATCCGACACCGGGACACCCAACGCGACCGCGGCGTTCCACACCCTCGCACCGTCGAGGTGCACCAGCAGATTCGCCTCCCGGGCCGCGCCGAGCAAACCGTTCCACTCGGCCACGTCGAATACGGCTCCGCCGGCGAAGTTGTGGGTGTTCTCCAGGCACAGCAGCGTGGTCGACAGTGTGAAATACGGGCCGGCGCCAGCGGCTGCTACGACGGCGGACGGCGTCGGACGGCCAGGTCCGGCGTCGTGGGGGAGCACCTGCGGCATGCCCTGCGCGAGCCACGCGGCGGTCCCGAGTTCGGAGCCGAGGACGTGTGCATGCTCCGGCGCGAGGAAGGCGTCGCCGCGCCGCAGGTGGATCATCAGCGCAATGATGTTGCCCATCGAGCCGCTGGGAACCCACAGGGCGGCGTCGTAGCCGAGGTTGGCCGCCACCCGCTCCTCCAGCGCCGCCATCGTCGGGTCTCGGTCGAGAACGTCGTCACCGACCTCGGCGTCTGCCATCGCCTTCCGCATCGCGGCATCGGGGCGGGTGACGGTATCCGAGCGAAGATCGATTGTTCGAGTGTTCATATAGTTCACGATTCCACACGGGTGAAAGGGCCGTTTACCTCAGACGAATCGACCCGGGCTGGCACCATAGTTCGAATGTCAACAGGATCGGCCGACTCGCCTACCAAGGTGTCGGGCGCGACTCCGAAGGGGGAGCGCCGACGGCATGCTTTGGCATGCGCGGCAGCGGATCTGCTGGTCGAGGGCGGTTTCGACGCCGTCAGGCATCGAGCTGTCGCAACGAGGGCCGGACTGCCCTTGGCCTCCACGACCTACTATTTCGAGTCTCTCGACGACCTCATCGCCTGTGCTGTCGAGGTGCTCGGAAACCGTGAGCTCGTGGTCATGCGTGGGCGCATCGACGAACTGCAGGACCTGGCACACGATGTGGAGTCGACGGCGCTGTTGATCGTCGATCTGTTGATCGGCCCCGAGGACGGCCAGGGCGAGGGACGGGAAAAGCTCATCGCGCGCTACGAGCGGTTCATCGCGTCCGCACGGCATCCGCAATTGCGCGAGGTCCAGCTGCGACTGCGCGCGCAGATCGACGACCTCTTGACGGACGTGTTGCGTCGATCGGGCCGGATCGTGGAGGAGCAACAACTGCGCAGGCTCGTCGCGGTCGTCGACGGTGCCGTCGTGGGTGCGCTCGGCGAGGTCGATCCGGCGCCGCGGGCCATGGCGAAGAGCATGCTGCTCGAAGTGTTGGACGTCGTCGCGCCGGCCCAGTCGTACGGCACGTAAACTGGATACCTGTGACCATTCCGAATGTCCTTGCCACCCGTTATGCAAGCCCCGAGCTGGTGGACCTGTGGTCTCCGGAACACAAGATCGTCCTCGAACGCCAGCTGTGGATCGCGGTCCTGAAAGCGCAGTCCAGCCTGGGCGTCGATGTGCCTTCCGGTGCTGTGGCCGACTACGAACGAGTCATCGATCAGGTCGACCTCGCATCGATCGCCGAGCGCGAGCGGGTGACCCGCCACGACGTCAAAGCGCGGATCGAGGAGTTCAACGCGCTCGCGGGCCACGAGCACATCCACAAGGGACTGACGAGCCGTGACCTGACCGAGAATGTCGAGCAACTGCAGATCGTGCGGTCGCTCGAACACGTGCACGCACACGGCGTCGCCGTCGCTGCCCGGTTGGCCGAACGCGCCGCCGAGTACTCCTCGCTGGTCATGGCCGGACGTAGCCACAACGTCGCGGCGCAGGCGACGACGCTCGGCAAGCGGTTCGCCTCGGCGGCGGACGAACTGTTGCTCGCGTTGGCGCGGCTGCAGGAACTCATCGCGCGTTACCCGCTCCGCGGAATCAAGGGCCCGATGGGTACCGCACAGGACATGCTCGACCTGTTCGACGGTGACTCGGCCAAGCTCACCGCACTCGAGCGAATTGTCGCCGATCACCTCGGTTTCCGTCACGTGCTCACCAGCGTCGGCCAGGTGTACCCGCGCTCGCTCGATCACGAGGTCGTCTCCGCGCTGGTCCAGGTCGGTGCCGGGCCGTCGTCGTTTGCGCATACCGTTCGCCTGATGGCCGGTCACGAGTTGGTGACCGAAGGCTTCCAGGCCGGTCAGGTCGGATCCTCGGCGATGCCACACAAGATGAACACCCGCTCGTGTGAACGAGTCAACGGTCTTCAGGTCATTCTCCGCGGGTACGGATCGATGGCAGCAGAACTCGCGGGCGCCCAGTGGAACGAGGGCGACGTGTTCTGCTCGGTCGTCCGGCGCGTCGCACTTCCCGACGCCTTCTTCGCGATCGACGGCATGATCGAGACGTTCCTGACCGTCCTCGACGAGTTCGGTGCCTACCCGGCTGTGATCGCGAAGGAACTGCAGCGCTACCTGCCCTTCCTCGCGACGACGAAGGTGTTGATGGCATCGGTGCGCGCGGGAGTCGGCCGCGAGACCGCGCACGAGGCCATCAAGGAGCATGCAGTCGCTGTTGCACTGGCGATGCGCGAGCAGGGCCAGGAACCGGATTTGCTCGACAGGCTCGCAGCAGACGAGCGCATCCCGCTCGACCGCGCCGGACTCGACGCGGCACTGGCCGACAAGTCGGCGTTCATCGGCTCGGCCGAGGCGCAGGTCGCAGCCGTCGTGTCGGAGGTCGAGACGCTCGTCAGCCAGTTCCCGTCGGGGGCAAAGTACAGGCCGTCGCCGATTCTCTGACCTGTGTGAGCAGGGTCCTCACCCGCGGATGCGAAGCACCTCAGGCAACGTCGCTACCGAGTCGATGACATGACTCGGCTGCAGCCCGAATTCCTGTTTCGCGCGGCGGTCGAGAACGTCCTGCTGAAACTTTCCGGTTCGGACGAGTACTCCGGTCATGCCGACGACCTGGGCGGCGAGAACATCGTTGTCCAGGTCGTCGCCGACCATCACCACATCCACCGGGTCGACTCCCATTCGCTCGGCCGCGGCCTGAAAGCCGAGTGGCGCAGGCTTTCCGATGGCCCTCGCCTTGTGCCCGGACGCCTTCTCCATTCCGGCGAGATACATGCCGGTGTCGATTCGCAATCCGGCTCCGGTCGTCCACATCAGGCTGCGGTGCATGGCGACGACGGGGATCCCGCGGCACAGCCAGTCGTAGACGCGACTGAGGCGCTCATGGGTGAACTCGGGCCCCGCGCCGCCGACGACGACGACGTCCGGGTCGTCACCTGTCTCCTCGACGAACTCGATCCCTGGCATATCGCGCGCGATATCGCCGTTGTTGATGAGCACCGTCTTCGCCCCCGGATACGTTTCGCGCAGATAGTCGGCGGTGAGCGATGCGGCCGTGACGATTTCGTCGGCGTGCACGGGCATGCCCATTTCGGTCAGCGCGTCGGCGATCTGGGAGCGGGTCTTGGATGTGGTGTTGGTCAGAAATGCCCGCGCGATGTCTTTGCTGGCGAGGAACTCGAGCGTCTCTGCGGCCCCCGGCACAGGCTTCCACGACGTGACCAGTACGCCGTCGATGTCGAAGAGAACGCCTCCCAATATGCCCATGGGCAGACCTTAGTCGTGGGCCACCGGTGACGCAGTGCAGCCTTAGACTCGGGCGGGAGTGCAGCCTGCGGAATGACCAGAATTAGGGTCTACATATGAATCCGTACACGATATTTGCCGAGATCATCGCCGGGAACGCCGAATCCAGCCTGGTGTACGAGGACGAGATGGCTGTCGCGTTCATGGACATCAGACCGTTCACGCGTGGCCACGTTCTCGTCGTGCCGCGACAGCAAGCCCGCAGCCTGTCCGAACTCGATCCCGACACCGGAGGCCACCTGTTCGTCGTGGGGCAGAAGATCGCAGCTGCGCTCCGTGCCACCGACCCGCGGTGCGCTGGAGTCAACTTCTTCCTCGCCGACGGGGAAGTAGCGGGCCAGGAGATCTTCCACGTCCATCTTCACGTGATTCCGAGGACGACGGGCGACGGTTTCGGTTTGCGCGCGAGGCCGACGTCCCCGCGGCGGGAGGAACTCGACGCGAAGGCGGCGGAACTCGGTGCTGCCCTGCGTCAGTAGAACAACGAACACGACCGTACCGATCGGTCTGCGAAATCGTTCGCAACGAACCTATTTGCTATTAGGTTTGCATGCCCTAAGCTTGCGTCGAACTAAGGGTGTCTTAACGTGAGCGACGATCAAGGTGGGCAATGTCTAGCAATTTCGACGAAGAAACGGACATCGTTGGGGTCGGTTTCGGACCGTCCAACCTCGGGCTGGCCGTTGCGCTCGAGGAGCACAATCGAACCGTCTCGGCAGGTGAGCAGCTGACTGCGCGATTCATCGAAAAGCAGCCGGAATTCAGATGGCATCCGGGAATGTTGTTGCCTGGCACGACCATGCAGATCTCGTTCTTGAAGGATCTCGCGACGCAGCGAAATGCTGCGAGCGAGTACACGTTCCTGAACTACCTCGCACATCGCGGGCGGCTCACACACTTCATCAACTTGCAGACCTTCTTTCCATCGCGCCTCGAGTTCCACGACTACCTGGAGTGGGCGGCAGACAAGGTCGACGCCGACGTTCTCTACGGCACCCGCGCAACGGGCGTGATCTGGAACGGAACCCAGTTCGAGGTCACCACCGACTCGGGTGACGTCCTTCGCGCTCGCAACGTCGTCCTTGCGGGCGGACTCACCGCGAAGCTGCCCGACGGCGTTGCGGCCAGCACACGACTGTTTCACAACCACCGAGTACTCGAGCACCTCGACGAGCTGCCGGAAGTGCAGCAGCGGTCGTTCGCCGTCGTCGGGGCCGGCCAAAGTGCCGCCGAGGTCGTCGCGCATCTGCACGAGCAGTACCCGGACTCCGAGGTACACGCTGTCTTCGGCAAGTACGGTTACAGCCCAGCCGACGACAGCCCATACGCCAACCGAGTGTTCGATCCCGAAGCCGTGGACGACTTCTACCAGTCGACTCCCGAGCTTCGTGAGCAGTTGATCAACTATCACCGCAGCACCAATTACTCTGCCGTCGACCTCCCGCTGATCGAGGAGCTCTACGAACGCGAGTACAACGAACGCGTCACCGGGAAGCGGCGTCTGTTCGTACACGGTGCGTCCGAGATCGCCGAGCTGAATGAAATCGCGGAAGGCGTGAAGGTGTCGATCCGGCATCGTCCGACCGGCTCCGTCGAGCAGATCCTTTGCGATGCAGTCGTGTTCGCGACCGGATTCCGCACTCTCGACCTGCCCGCAATCCTCGGTCCGCTGGCAGCGGAGTTCACGTTCAACTCCGACGGCACTCCGGAACTCGAGCGTGACTACCGGCTGCGTACCACCGGTGACATCCGCGGTGGCGTGTACCTGCAGGGCGGCACCGAGCACTCACACGGCCTCACGTCGTCGTTGCTGTCGAACATCGCAGTTCGCTCCGGCGAACTCGTCGATTCGCTGTACACGCACAAGATGGCCGATTCAGTTCTCGCCGGCTGATCACGCGAACTTTTCGAGAGGAAAAGGAATCACTGTGCGCATCATCACTTTCGGTTACCAGACCTGGGGACACCGGACCTTGTCGGCGCTGCTCGGGGGCAAGCACGAAGTTGTGCTGGCCGTGACGCACCCGCCGAGCGACCACCCGTACGAGCAGATGTGGAACGACTCGGTCGAAGATCTGGCTCGGGACAACGGAATTCCCGTCGTACTGGCCAAGAAGCCCGATCAGGCGTTGATCGATGCCGTCCGTGACGCGGACGCCGATATCATCGTCGCGAACAACTGGCGGACGTGGTTGCCGAAGGATATCTACGACGCGCCGCGATTCGGGACGCTCAACATCCACGATTCGTTGTTGCCGAAGTATGCGGGCTTCTCGCCGCTGATCTGGGCACTCATCAACGGCGAGACACACGTCGGCGTGACGGCGCACCTGATGGACGATTCGCTCGACACCGGGCCGATCGTCGCGCAGCAGGCAGTGTCGGTGGGAGCGAAGGACACCACGGCGGACCTGTTCCACCGAACTGTTGACATCATCGAGCCTCTGGTTCTGCATGCGCTCGACAAGATTTCGTCCGGGTCGGTCGAGCGAGTCGAGCAGGATCTCTCGCAGGCCACGTATTTTCACAAGCGTTCCGACGACGAGAGCCACATCGACTTCACGTGGCCTGCCGACGCCATCGAGCGACTCGTGCGAGCACAGTCCGATCCGTATCCCAATGCGTTTGCGATACACGAGGGGACACGACTGCGTGTGGTGCAGGCGTCGGTGTCGAACACGCGGTACGGCGGAACACCCGGCCGCATCACGATCGACGACGGCGACGGTGTCGCGGTCGTGTGTGGTCCGGATGCGTGGAAGGGCGGCAACCGTGCGCTCGTGATCGAGCGCGTCCGTCTCGAAGACG
>NZ_LVCV01000134.1 GCF_001647195.1 Rhodococcus sp. EPR-157
CTGCTGGACGAACCGACGGAACACCTCGACGAGCACAGCGGTGCCGAGCTTCTCAGGCGCCTGCTCGACCGGGACGGCGGAGTGGTCGAGCGGGACCGAACGGTCGTGCTCGTGACCCATCGACTACCCGCCGACACCCTTGCTGACCAGGTGATCGACCTCGGAATTTCGCTACCGGCGGAACGGTCGAATAATCCTTTGCGGACCCACGAATCTCGGCGTACTTTGTCGAGTACACGAGAGAGGAGGTGGTCTGAAGTTGATGAACTCTAGGACGCGTGAGGTGGCTGCCAGCTAGCCGCTACCGCTGACGGATTCACACCCGCGCGAGCGGCGAGCGAATCCCCGGCAGCTACCCGGCCCCCGAGCCCTCGGTCCGTCCGACCGAGACCTGACAAGTCAGGAACGGCTCGGGGGCCGTTCGCATGTGCCCGTTGTAAGCCGATGTAGCGAGTGTCAGCCGATGTAGCGAGTGAGGCGCGCAGACAGGCGGGGCGCAAGTTCGCCGTCGGCACCGATGCGCTCCTCGACGTAGGCCAGGTCGGCACCCTCGACGATTCCGTACAGCCGTTTGGCGCCGCCGACCAATGCGCCCGAGGTAGATCGAATCACGACGTCGGTCGCGAGTTCCCACGATGATTGATTGAGTGCGTGGCCGTAGTACAGCTCGACGAGTCCGGTGCTGTGCGTCAGCAGGAGCTCGAGAACCTCTTCGTTCTCGCTACCTTTTTCGCCGTCTCCGCCACTGACACGCCAGAATCCGACCTCGCGGAGGTCTGGGTGGGCGTAGTTGCCGTCCGAGTCCAGGCGCCACGAGCGAGACTCCCAGCCGAGGTAGGCGCCGCCATCGTGAGTCACGACGATCTGCTGCCCGAACGCATATTCCACTCCAGTCTCGGGATCGCGACCTTCGCCGTTGCCTCGCCAGACGCCGACCAACGGCAGCAGCGCAAGCAGTGCGGGATTCAGATCGGGGCCGAGCCGGAGGTTCGCTGTGTCCTCGGGGTGCGGGAGATCGGGAAGAATCGGAACATTGCGCCCCGAGGTGGACGCGAACTTCTCGGCGGCCTCGGCAATCGCGTCGTTGGCGGACCGAGTGCCGTCCGGTTCGTCGGCGGCGCGTTCACTCACGATTCGTCGGTGACCAAGCGGTAGACGACGTACAGCGAGAACGCGATGATGGCGACTGCGGCGAGCGCAAGCAGGACTTCGAAGAAGATGACCACGTCGCTGAGTTTAGACCCAGAGGGCCCGCGGCTGGAAATTCGGTCTGCCAGAAGCACACCGCGATTGTGACGTGTCCCAGGATTTGGTCGCACGAATGGCCGGAACGCAGCGTTCTGGGTCTACAGAACGCATTCGACACGGTACTTTCTCCAAGAAGCGTCGGACTGGGGGTCGATCGAGTCCGACGCTGCTGTGCGTTCGAAAGTATCAGGCTTGGGGAAGGATCCGTTGATGCCGCGCAATTTTCGTGCTGGCTCGTTTCTGTCCGTATTCGTGACGATGGCAGCAGCATTGCTGCTGGTGGTGCCTGGCGCAGCGTCTGCGGCGCCGGGTACGGGGTCTGCGGACTCCGAGTCTTCGGACAGTGGTTCTGCGGGGACCGGCTCCTCGGACGGACCCAACATCGATCCGAACAACTACGCCCAGGACTGCCCCGACGTTCTGATGCTCGCGGTTTCCGGTGCGACGGACTCCGACGCCGATCGCGATCCATTGAACGAGGCGCCCCGCTCGGTGGCGTCCAACTGGGTGGGAAATGTCACACTTCCGATCGGTCAGGTCAATGCCAACAGCCCCGGCTCGGTCGGGTGGCTCTACGTGCCGTATCCGTCGACATATGGCGTCGGTCTACTGACCGATGTCGAGACGTACCAGCAGTCGGTCGCGGACGGCATAGCCTCCACCAACCGCTTGCTCGACGAGTACAAGACGAAGTGCGGCGACGACACGAAGTTCGTTCTGCTCGGCTACAGCGTCGGTGCCGAGGTCGTCGAGCGGGTTGCGATGGAACTCGGCCACCGCGACCCGAACGCCCTCGTGACCGGCGACGACTTTGCCGGCGTCATGATGATCGGCGACCCGTACCGTCCGGCGGGTGCCCCGAACTTCGACGAGCCAGGCCCGTCGCGCGGCGGTTTCCAATCTCGGACGCCGAAGGACTACGGGACACTGAACGACAAGGTGACGTGGTCGTGTCGACCATACGACCTGGCATGCGACGCTCCGGACAACATCGTCGCGTTGCAACTCGCCTTGGGCATTCTGGGGCAGATGCGGTTGACGGTTCTGAACCCGGTTCAGACTGTCGCGGATTTCGCCCGCGCAGTCACCTCGATCGCGACGCGAGCCATCGTCGATATCGTCACGAACAAGAACTGGCTCGAATCGGACGAGACGCTCCTCGAGGTTCTGCTGAAGGTCTCGGATCAGCTCTACGAGGTCGACGAACAGAAAGCCTGGGAGCAGCTGACCCCGGACCAGCTGCTCGCCGACCTCAACTGGGCCATGGGTCCGGGTGCGGGCAAGGTTCGCGAGAAATTGCACGAAGAAGGCGTCGGACTCGTGGAGAACAACAAGGGCATCGTCGACGTCGTCGTCGAGCCGTACATCTTCATCGGGTTCCTCCAGCACCTTCTGTACTGGAACAACAATCCCGGTGACGGTAGGGAGTGGGAGAGCGAGAAGATCGTCGCCTGGGTGACAGATCTGGCACAGACCGAGCGGGAGAGCAACGACGCCGACCTCGCTCCCGCCGAGGCGCCTCCGGTCGATGGGCAGCCGTCTGAGCCGAGCCCTCAGGTTGTGCCGGAACCCGGGACCGTCACGCGCGACAGCGATCTCGGAGCGTTCCTGGAGTCGCTCGGGATCGTGCCCCCGGGTGTCTTTCCGCCGCAGTACTCGACGGTTCCCGAACAGACCCAGCAACCGTCGACCGAGATCGTCCCGGAGGCGGCCCAGGGCTGAGCCGTTCGTGTGGGCTGGAAGGTGCGCGTACGGCCCCGGATTTGGACCGAGTGTCTCTTTCGGTCACCTCGGCGGCTGAACGCGCACGTTGCAGCCAGGGCACGCGTTGCAACTTGCGCGTGGGCTGGAAGGTGCGCGTACAGCCCCGGGACGCAGCGAACGGCTCATTCGGTCACCTCGGCGGCCGAACCCTCAGAACACGAAGAACCCCGCGCCTCTCGGTGCGGGGTTCTTCGGCGTACAGCTGAAAGTCAGACTCCGACGGTCACATTCGCCGAATGGATGCCTGCGCCTTCGGGGGTGATGTCGGCCTGGCCGTTGCCCGACGCCGACAGCGCGCGCAACGTCCAGGTGCCCGGTGCGGCGAAGAAGCGGAAGTCGCCGGTACCGGATGCCACGACCTCTGCCGTGAACTCGCCGGTGCCGTCGAGCAGACGCACGAACGCGCCGGCTACGGGCTCACCGTCGGTTGCGAGGACGCGGCCGGTGATGACCGTTTCCTTCTCGACGTCGACTCCTGCGGGAATGCTCTGACCTTGAACGGGTGCACCACACATAATCAGTGGACCTCCAACTCGATGGGTGCTCCGACGAGGGAGCCGTACTCGACCCAGCTGCCGTCGTAGTTCTTCACGTCCGACTTGCCGAGCAGTTCCTTGAGGACGAACCACGTGTGGCTCGAGCGCTCGCCGATGCGGCAGTAGGCGATGGTCGCCTTGCCGTCGTCGTAGCCCTTGTCCTTGTAGAGAGCTTCGAGGGCGTCGTCGTCCTTGAACGTGCCGTCCTCGTTGGCCGTGGTGCTCCACGGAATGTTGATGGCGCTGGGGACGTGCCCGCGCTGCTGTGCCTGCTCCTGGGGAAGGTGCGCGGGAGCGAGGATCTTGCCGGAGAACTCGTCGGGTGAACGGACGTCGACCAAGTTCTTGTTTCCGATTGCGTCGATGACCTCGTCGCGGAACGCGCGGATCGACAGGTCGGGAGCCTCGGCGTGGTACTGCGTCGCCTCGCGGGTCACGACGTCCTTCGAGAGGGGGCGTCCGTCGAGCTCCCACTTCTTGCGGCCACCGTCGACGAGCTTGACGTCCTTGTGTCCGTACAGCTTGAAGTACCAGTAGGCGTATGCCGCGAACCAGTTGTTGTTTCCGCCGTAGAGAACGATGGTGTCGTCGTTGGCGATGCCCTTGGACGAGAGCAGATCGGAGAACTGCTCCTGGTTCAGGAAGTCGCGGCGGACCGCATCCTGGAGGTCTTTGCGCCAGTCGAGCTTCACGGCGCCTTCGATGTGGCCGCCGTCGTAGGCGCTTGCGTCTTCGTCGACCTCGATGAAGACGGTCTTGGGGGCGTTCAGGTTCTGCTCGGCCCAGTCGGCAGAGACCAGGACGTCGGAGCGAGCCATGGGTTTCCTTTCGATCTTTTCTGTACTTCGGTGAGTGGTGGGTCGAGCGATCAGGAGCGTGCGGATTGTGTCCGCAGCCGCGCCACGAGGGGGTAGATCTGGCAGCCGAGGCAGAATGCGAACGCGGCGTTCAAGAAGGCCGCGAACAGTGCGAAGCCGGTAGCGACGGCGCCGACGACGGGGGCTCCGAGCGCGAAACCGAGAACGCCGACGGCAGCGAACACGAAGCCGACCAGCTGGGCGAACTTCAGTGGTGCGACCGGCTCACGTTCGGACGTCGGCGCAAGTCGCGGTGCTACGAAAGTGGCGAAGATCGTGCCGTAGGGACTGTTGCGTGGCCCACGAACTGCGCCGATCGCGAAGGCCACGGCCTGTGCAGCGAGGAGAACCCCGGCCGCGGTGGTGGCGAACGTGGACAGAACGAGAACGGCGGCGAGTACGGCCGTGGTGATCCACGCGGCGAAGCGTGGGCCCCGTACATCGACCTGGGAAACTGACGGTGCGGTGTCTATGGACATCGTGAGTGAATGCTCCTGCGTCGGGGAGTGCAGCTACTGCGAACGGCAACGAACTTGCACGTTCATCGGTGATCTCGGCTCGGGTCCTGACGGACTCAGTGGCCTACCTGCGCACGATGGCGCGGCGGCATGAACGGATCAGCAGCAGCGACAGCAACAACCGCCCAGACGGCACAGGTCAACCGTGCGGCGACTGGTGAGCAACAGCTCTTGGCGGGACAACACATCGAGCATCCTACCGGAGAAGTCGGACCAGCAGAAACTACGGGTTCACCAGGGCGGAACGGAGTGCCTCGGCTTTCGGAACTCCGGAGATGCGTGCCCTCTCGACGAGACCCGCGCCGAGGACGAACGTTGTCGGCAAGGACATGACGTTCATCGCACGGGCGAGTTCGGGATTCGCATCGATGTCCAGCTCGAGGTCGACCGGTCCTTCGAGGTCGCTCAGGACCTGGCCCACTACACGTCGGACTGCAGCGCACGGACCGCACCAGTCCGCCGAGAAGTGCAGCACTACAGGCGCATCGAGTGGGGCGCCCGCAGCGAGAAGCAGTGCGCGTAGCTCGGGCGAACCTGCGGATTCGGACACGCGCACCTTCCCGGCACGGGAGCGGTACACAAGCCCGAATGCTGTGGCCGCTACCAGAACGACGAGCAAAACTGTGATTCCGATCATGGCGCTTCGATCTGCTCCAGGTCGATCATCACGTTCTCGGCACTGCCCTCGATGACGATTTGAGAACCCTCCGCATAGACATCGGTCGGGAGCACTCCGAACGGGAGCGTCTGCTTGTCGATGGTCTTGGTGAACAGCCCGAGGACCGTCGGCTTCGCGAAATCGGGAATCGTGAAGTCGGCATTTCCCTCGGGTCCGAAGTAGAAGTCACTGGCAACGATGTCCACGCTGTCCCCGTCGAGGATCAGATCGGCCTGGACGCTCACTTCCGTACGAATCGGTCCGACCGGCACCGTTCCGGTCAGAACGACGCCTCCGTTCGTGGTCATCCCCGAGCCTCCCGACCCGCCGGTGCCATCGGACTTGTCAGCTGGGGGAGCGGACACCTGCAGGTCGACGATGTCCAGGAACCGACCGAGGTCTGTCGCTTCGATGCGCACGCGGCCATCGAGTTCGTCGACGGGCACTGCGTTCACGGACCCCTCGACGAGGTCGGAAAGGGGTACCGCGACGCCACGAAGGTTGGCTTCGATCGTGGTCGAACCCACATAGTCGTTGGGCACATCCTGCGCTCGTATCTCGACGTTCTGATACTTGCCGTCTGCGGCCTGGGTCAGGAAGGGGAAGCCGTGAACGATGACCTGTGGATCGGACGACAGATCACCGCCGTCACGAATCGCGCGAGACACGCGGTACTCCGAGTACGCCGCAGCCCCGAAATCCACGACGAGGGCCAGAGCCGCCAGGCTCACGAGTCCGATGATCAGTTTGCGCATGACGACCATTGTGACCGATGGCGTCGGGACTTCGTTCTCTGCAGCCGGGTCGTTCCGCAGGCTTCACTCTCGCGAGTCGGGCACGGCGACGGGCGGTCGACCCCGAAGACACGCTAGTCTGATTGCTTGAACAAGCAGTCGACCTCGCCGGAGGAGTCGACGTGACAGCGGTACGAATGGAGGCCGAGTGGAACTCCTGCTTCTGACCTCCGACCCTAACCCGGAGGCGGTCCTACCGTCCCTTGCACTTCTCGCGCATCATGTCCGGCCCGCACCTACCGAGGTGTCTTCGCTTCTCGAAGCAGGTTCTGCGGACATTGCGCTGGTGGATGCGCGCACGGATCTTGCTGCAGCGCGCGGACTATGTCGTCTTCTCGGTAGCACCGGCTCGGCAATTCCGGTCGTCGCGGTGCTCACCGAAGGTGGTCTCGTCGCAGTCAACTCCGAATGGGGTCTCGACGACATCCTGCTGCCGGGCACCGGTCCAGCCGAGCTCGACGCGCGATTGCGATTGCTTGTCGGGCGGTCCGGAGGTGTCGCCAGTCCTGAAGCGTCGGGGAAAATTACTCTCGGCGAACTGGTCATCGACGAGGGCACGTACACGGCGCGGCTGCGTGGTCGCCCGCTCGACCTCACCTACAAAGAGTTCGAGCTGCTCAAGTACCTCGCTCAGCACGCGGGCCGGGTGTTCACTCGCGCGCAGCTGCTGCAGGAGGTCTGGGGCTACGACTTCTTCGGTGGAACCCGAACTGTCGACGTCCATGTCCGTCGCTTGCGGGCGAAGCTGGGCAGCGAATACGAATCCCTGATCGGGACTGTGCGCAACGTCGGCTACAAGGCAGTTCGGCCGAGTCGCAGTGCGAAGGGCGGGCCCGTTCAGTCCGACGGTGACGACGACCTGGACGGTCCTGACACCGACGGCGTCGAATTCAGTTCTCTGGGCGGCGCGACACATGGAAGCAAGAACTGACCGACGATGACTGTTTCGTTCGATATCGCCCGGCTCGACCCTGCCGCGATCACGCCGACGGTGGCCCAGCAGATCCGTTCCATCGTGGTGCGTGCCACTGAGGTGGACGGCACTGCGCCGCTGTCGGAGCAGGCTGTGAAAGCGGTCACATCGGGCAATGAGGTGACACATCTCGTAGCCACGAGCGGCTCGGCGATCGTCGGTTATGCGGGGGTTGCCCCTGGCACGCCGTCGATGGCGGAGGTCGTCGTCGATCCCGAGTTCCGCAGGCGCGGTACCGGAAGGTTGCTCGTCGAGCGAGCGCTGTCCGAAGGCGGCACAGGCGCACGAGTCTGGGCGCACGGCAATCTCGCACCGGCGCAGGCGGTGGCGAGCGCACTCGGATTGGACATCGCGCGCGAGTTGTTGCAGATGCGACGTCCGCTCGGAGCACCCGAACTTCCCGACGTCGTCGTTCAGGACGGTATCTCGCTTCGCACTTACCGAGGGCACCAGGACGATGCAGAGTTGTTGCGCGTCAACAACGCAGCATTCTCCTGGCATCCGGAGCAGGGCGGGTGGACGGAGAAGGACATCGCCGAGCGTCGAGATGAAGCGTGGTTCGATCCGGCCGGTGTGTTCCTCGCCTTCGAGGAGGGGACGGACACACTCCTCGGCTTCCACTGGACCAAAGTGCACCCTCCCGAAGCAGGCGAGAACGAGATCGGTGAGGTCTACGTAGTCGGCATCGATCCGCAGGCTCAGGGGCGGGGGCTCGGTCGGATTCTGACGCTCGCTGGGCTGCACTATCTGCGGAACCGCGGGCTCGGGGACGTTCTGCTCTACGTCGAGGCCGACAATGCGGCCGCTGTCCATACCTACGAACGCCTCGGTTTCACACGTTTTCACGTCGACGCCGCGTACACCCGTCGCTGACCGATATCCGCGGTTTTGGTTCGCGCTGGATTGACTCACAGTCTGTTTCGGTCACTTGGGACGGAGCGAATGTCTCATTCGGTCTCCTGAGTGGAGCGAATGTCTCATTCAGTCACTCTGAGTGTGCGAATGTCTGTTTCGGTCTCCTGGGCGGAGCGAATGTCTCATTCGGTCACCTGAGGGGAGACAGCGAATGACCCATTCGGTCACCGGCAGTGGTGACCGAATGGGTCATTCGGTGGACTTCAGGCGCAGCAGCACGCCAGGCCTGGGCAGGCTCGAGTGTTAGGCGCCCGGGACCTTGGCGGTGTTACCCAGTTCGACGGGCAGCTCGCCGGTAACGAGGAAGATCACTCGACGGCCGACCTCGACTGCGTGGTCGGCGAATCGCTCGTAGAAGCGTCCGAGAAGGGTGACGTCGACCGCCGCTGCGACACCGTGCTGCCATTCGCGGTCCATGAGGACAGTGAACAGGTGACGATGCAGATCGTCCATCGCTTCGTCTTCTTCGCGGAGCTTGGCCGCACGCTCGGGGTCGCGGGTTTCGAGAACCTCGCGGGCGGAGGCTCCGAGCTGGACCGCGATACGACCCATCTCGGCGAAGTATCCGTTGACCTCTTCGGGGAGGGCATGGTTGGGGTGGCGTCGACGAGTGATCTTTGCGACGTGCAGGGCAAGGGCGCCCATTCGGTCGATGTCGGCGACGATCTGGATACCGGAGACGACCGAGCGGAGGTCGGTGGCGACTGGTGCCTGGAGCGCGAGCAACGAGAACGCCTTCTCCTCGCACACAGTGCTGAGTTCGGTGATCTTGTCGTGTTCCGATATGACCTGCTCCGCGAGGACCAGATCGGCTTGAAGGAGTGACTGAGTGGCCTTGTCCATGGCGGAACCGGCCAAGGAGGCCATCTCACCGAGAAGATCGGCCAACTCGTTCATCTGTTCGTTGTAGGCGACGCGCATAGGATGGGAGTTTAGTGCGTCGCACCGACCTATTCGTGGTCGCGTGGGTGAACGGGGCGTGAATGGATCCGCTCAGGCGCAGGTGTCGTCGGCTGCGTTGGTGAAAGCGATGTTCTCCGGCAACGGCGGTGCCACGGTGCTGCCGTCGACCTGCGTCATCTCTACAGGCTGACCGGGCGCTGCCGGCGGGGTGGTGTTGCCAGGGTAGTCGGCGCCCAGAACCACCTCGACGACGTTGTCCAGCCCTGCAGCCTGCTCGACGACGGCTCCCGGGATCGCGGATGCGACCGTGGCGGCTTCGGATTCCTGGCCGGGGGTGTAGCGAACGACGGTTTGGGCTGCCGTTCCGACGAAGTTGCCGACCTCGAGTATCTGGAATCCGTACGTCGACAGTTCGGCCGACGCAGTCGCAGCCATTCCGGAAATATCCGACGCGTTGGACACCTGGACGGACACGGTCGCCGGATCCACGGCCAGCGTCGGAACCACGGCTGGTGCCGTGGCCTCGGGTGCCGGTGTCGGCTCGACTCGTTCTTCGCCGGGGAGCGGGAGGTCGTCGATGATCGCAGTGAACAGCGCCTCGATCGCGCTGTCGACGGGAATCTCGTTGCCCCAATCGTTGGTGCCGTCCGTCGGTAGCGTCAAGAACGTCACTGCCCCTGCGTCGACGTTCTGCAGCGACCGGCCCAGCGTCACCAGGTCCTGGGTCTTGACGTTCTCGACGAACGTGTCGCGAGTGAAGGCGCTGACGAAACCGTTGAGTTTGCCAGGGTCGAGGAGCACGTTGTTCGACAGTGCGGACCGCAGCAACGAGGAGAGGAATCGCTGCTGACGCTTGATGCGGCCGTAGTCACCGTTGCCCTCGGATTCGACGTTACGAGCGCGCACGTAGTTCAAGGCGGTACGGCCGTCGATTCGCTGCTCGCCGATGTTCGGCAGTACCGTTCCGAGCTCGTAGTCCACGAGGGGTTGGGGTGTGCAGACCTCGACGCCGCCGACCTCGTCGACCATCGATTCGAACCCGGCGAAGTCCATGCCGACGAAGTGCCCGATCTTCAGTCCAGAGATCTTCTGAATGACCTTGACCAGGCATTTCGGGCCACCGAGTGCGTACGTGGCGTTGAGCTTGTCGCCGTCGGCGGCGGGGTAGATCTCTCCGTCGTACGTGTTGGTGTCGTTGTCGAAGCCCTCGCACTCGGGCCGCTCGACGTCGAGATCGCGCGGAAACGACACTGCGACGACTCGGCTGCGATCGGCGGGAATATTGACGAGCATGACGGTGTCCGATCGCGCGCCTTCGGCATCGGCGACTGTGCCGGCGCCGATCTCGCCACTGGCTCCGGCTCGAGTGTCGGTTCCGACGATCAGATACGTCTCGTCGCCGTACTGGCCTGCGGCATCGATGACGTCCGTCGAGTTCGGATCCAGGGCTGCAACTTGAGCGAAACCGCGGTCGGTGCTGCGAAGGTAGCCCCACACGACTCCAGTGAGTGCGACCGCCAGAATCGCAATGATCGAGACGAACCCGCGGGCGACGTTGCGGACCCGCTTTCGGCGGCGCACCTTGCTCATCGCCAGCCGGGTGAGCGCCGGGCGTTCGTCGGCGGGAACACCGACGGCCACTGGCTGCGCCTGGACGGGCGGTGGGGTGTGGGCGGTGATCGGATCGATCTTCTCGGTGGGAGCGTCGACGTCCGGGTGCGGTGCAGTCGGACGCGGTCGAGGTGCCGCGGGCGCTCTGTCCTCGGTTCCCCGACCCATCAATTCTGCCACCGAGACTGCGTCGGAGTTCCCGGGAGATCGCTTACCGAGACGCCTCAGACGTCCGCTGTCGGTCTCGGGCTTGGGTACGGGTGGACTAGCAGGTCCGACGGGGTCAGGTGTGGGCCGATGAATCTGGGAAATGGGGCGTTCCCACGGAGCCCGACCGTCGGACGCAGGCGGGCCCGAATCTCGATCGTCACCCACGTGTTCTTTCCCTGACCTTCCTTGCGAATCATTCGCCGTCCGTCAGGCGATCCCAGCCATGATACTTAGGAAAGCTGTGTGGTCCACTTCGGCGACGACCGACCACGTCAGGAGCAGGTCAGCCGCCCGAATGCATCAGGTCCGCACCCACGGGCACCGAAATGTCCTCCGGATCGTCGAGCCAACCCTCCGGCAAGGACACCGCTCCAGGGGAACCCTGTCGGCCCCGCGGACCTTCGGCGTCCTTGGGGAACGGGACCGTCGGGTCCAGTTGTTCCAGCAGATCGTCCAATTCGGGCAATGTCTTCACCAACGCCATCGACACCCGCAGTTCGGAGCCCGCTGGGAAACCGCGGAGGTACCACGCAACGTGCTTGCGCAGTTCGCGAAGACCTTTGTCTTCGCCATGGTGGGCTGCCAACAACTCTGCGTGCCGTCTGATCACGATTGCCACCTCACCGAGGGTCGGTGGGGCAGGTTCTTCGCGTCCGGCGAACCTAGCACTGAGTTCGGCGAACAGCCACGGCCGGCCGAGGCAGCCTCGGCCGACGACGACGCCGTCACAGCCCGTCTCGGCCATCATGCGCACCGCGTCGGAGGCGGAGAAGATATCTCCGTTGCCGAGAACGGGAACATCGGTGACGTGTTCTTTCAGTCGCGCGATCTCGTTCCAGTCTGCGGTCCCGGAGTACCGCTGTGCTGCGGTTCGTGCGTGGAGCGCGACGGCAGCCGCACCCTCCGACGCTGCTATGCGTCCGGCGTCGAGGTGTGTGTGGTGTTCGTCGTCGATGCCGATTCGGAACTTCACAGTGACCGGAATGTCCGTTCCTGCAGTGGCTTTCACCGCTGCGGCCACTATCCGCCCGAAGAGGTTCCGCTTGTACGGCAGCGCAGCGCCGCCACCCTTCCTGGTCACTTTCGGGACGGGGCAGCCGAAGTTCATGTCGATGTGATCGGCGAGATTGTCGTCGACGATCATCTTCGCGGCAGCGTAGGTAGTCTCCGGATCCACCGTGTAGAGCTGGAGCGACCGCGGAGTCTCCGTCGGGCCGAATGTCGTCATATGCATCGTCGCGGGCTGGCGCTCGACGAGGGCGCGGGCGGTAACCATCTCGCACACGTAGAGGCCAGAGGTACTCCCGGCTCGCTCGAGTTCCTGTTCGCGGCACAGCGTGCGGAAAGCAACATTGGTCACACCCGCCATCGGGGCGAGCACTACCGGGCTCTGGAGTTCGAGTGAACCGATCCGCAGTGTCATGGGGGAAGAGCCTCGTTCGTTTTCGTGTTCGGTCTTTTCAACGATCAACGCCCGACACCGTGAGGGTGCCGGGCGTGATCTGTGGTCAGGCAGCGACTAGGAAGCCTGCTTTTCCGCCTTCTTGGCCTCGCGTGCCAGCGAGCGGTCGCGCATTTCCTCGAACTTGGTGGCCTGCTTCTCCAGGTCTTCGAGGAACACTGCGAGCTCCTCGCGCTTGTTCTCGCCGCGACCGGTGAAGTCGTCGCGCTCGAAGATCCGCCACTTGCGCAGAACGGGCCACACGACGTCCTCGAGGTGTTGACGAAGGTCGTAGATGCCGTGCTTGGCCATCAACACGCCGTTGCGGCGGAAGTTCGGCATGCCGGCACCGGGCATCTGGAAGTTCATGACGATGTCCGACAGAGCGTCGAGTGTCTGATCCGGTGCGATGTCGAGAGCCGCAGCGCTGATGTTGCGGTAGAAGATCATGTGCAGGTTCTCGTCGGCCGCGATGCGCTGAAGCATGCGGTCGGCGATCGGGTCGTCGCACACCTTGCCGG
>NZ_LVCV01000135.1 GCF_001647195.1 Rhodococcus sp. EPR-157
GCATGGCCGTCGTGAATTCCCCTGTGACCGAGCCGAAGCCGGAATTGTTGCCCATCGCCGATGCCACGCACACGTGGCAGTGGCTTCGCGGCGAACTGGGTGCACGCAAGGGTGCTACTGCCCTGACCGTGCTGACGGCGATCGTCAGTGGCGCGATGGCGCTGGTGCCGATCTACGTTCTCGGCAGCCTCGTCGACCGCGTGATGGACGGCGCACCGGTCTCCACGATCGTCTGGGTCATCGTCTCGATCGCAGCGGCGGCCGTGATCGGCGCGGTGTTCACGGGTCTGTCGACGGTCTCGATCTCTCGTCTCGGCGAGACGATCCTGGCAGATCTGCGCGAGCGCACGGTCCGACGTGCGCTGATGCTGCCCACCGCGAAGCTCGAGAAGGTCGGCAAGGGTGATCTGCTGTCTCGCGTCGGCGACGACGTGGAGGTTATCTCCAAAGCCGTGACGGACGTCGTTCCCCAGATCGTGTCGGCGTTGATCCTCGTCGTGCTGAGTATGTTCGCGATGGGCGCACTCGATTGGCGTCTTGGGCTGGCCGGGTTGGTGGCATTGCCGCTCTACGTCGTCGCACTCCGGTGGTATCTGCCTCGTTCGGCCCCGCTCTATGCGGAGCAGCGCGTGGCGATGGGCGAACGTGCCGAGGCGTTGATCAGCAGCCTGCACGGTTCGCGGACCGTCCGCGCGTACCGGCTCGAGTCCGCTCACGTGCACGCCATCGACGCCGCGTCAGCGCGTGCTCGTGATCTCGGGCTGACCGTGTTCACGCTGTTCACACGATTCGTCGGGCGTGAGAACCGTGCCGAGTTCTTCGGGCTCGCACTGATTCTCACGGTCGGATTCGTACTGGTGCGTGGCGACGTGGTGACCGTCGGTGCGACCACGGCGGCAGCACTGCTGTTCCATCGGCTGTTCAACCCGCTCGGCTCGATTCTGTTCACGTTCGACGAGGTGCAGTCCGCAGGCGCCTCGCTCGCCAGGCTGGTCGGCGTCGTGTCGATGCCGGGTGACCGAGCCGGAACCATGGAGGACGTGCGCACAGGTGGGCACACCCTCGCGGTGCACGGCGTCGGACACAGCTACGACGGTGTAACCCCGGTTCTGGAGGACATCGATCTGCGTGTCGAGAGCGGCCACACCGTCGCACTCGTCGGGTCCACAGGAGCGGGGAAATCGACTCTCGCGGCGATCGCGGCGGGCTCGATCCGTCCGGACACCGGTCGGGTGACCGTCGGTGATCACGATGTCGCCGACCTCGACGAGACGAGTCTGCGCAAGCACATCGCGATCGTGACCCAGGAAGTACACGTGTTCGCGGGAACTCTTCTCGACGACGTGCGTCTGGCCAGTCCGGACTCCACTGCAGACGAGGCGATGGCAGCGCTGACCGTCGTCGGTGCCCAGGACTGGGTCGACCTGCTTCCGGGCGGGCTCGACACCGTCATCGGCGAAGGTGGAACCGAGTTGACCGCTGCGCAAAGCCAGCAGCTGGCGCTCGCACGGTTGATCCTGGCCGATCCACCGGTCGTGATCCTCGACGAGGCCACCGCCGAAGCGGGGAGCGCGGGTGCTCGGGATCTCGAACGCTCGTCCCTCGCAGCGATGGAAGGACGAACTGCCCTCGTCATCGCTCATCGACTCACGCAGGCCGCCTCCGCGGACCGAGTCGTCGTACTCGAACACGGCCGGATTCTCGAAGACGGAACCCACCTCGATCTGATCGCTGCGGGTGGTCGGTACGCAGAACTGTGGAACGCGTGGCAGGGGCGTCACGCATCCAGTTCGGCGTAGTACCACTCGCTGGAGACACCAACTACCCGCAAGGAACGTGACTTTTCATGCCCACAGGGCGACCGATGCAGTCGGACCAAGATTCCCTCTCCGGCCGGTTGGAGCAGTTGGCCACCTGGAACGACACGCAGGCCGAAATCGAAACGCGTTCGGTGATCGAATTCTTCGCCGACCAGGTCGATCTGAGGCCTGAGGCCGTAGCGGTGGTGGACGGTGCTCGGCGAATCACATACGGCGAATTGGGAAGGCTCGTCGGCGAACTGGCCACGCACCTTGCGGAGAACGGTGTTGCGGACGAGGCCGTCGTCGCCGTCGGCATGCCGCGCAGTGCCGAGATGGTGGTGTCGATCCTTGCCATCCTCACTGCCGGGGGCGCCTTCGTTCCGCTGGATCCGCAGTGGCCCGCGGATCGGCAGGCCGCGGTTCTCGCCGACGCCACCGTCGTCCGTGTGCTTCGCGCGGACGTCGACCTGGAACTCGACGTACCCAGCAGCATCGTCGATCTCGACGACTGGGCTTACGATCGCGCGCTCCCCCTCGAACGCGATGTTGCCGCCGGAACCCGACTGGCCTACATCATCTTCACCTCCGGTTCGACCGGTAGGCCGAAGGGCGCGATGATCCGCCACGAAGCGATCGCAGCACGCCTGCGCTGGCAGGTCGAGGAGATCCTGCACTTCGGTCCCGAAGACGCGTCGATGTTCAAGGCGCCGTTGTCCTTCGACATCTCGGTCAACGAGATCCTGCTGCCGTTGGTGTCCGGCGGTCGGGTGATCGTCGCCAAGCCCGGTGGTGAACGGGATCCGCAGTATCTCCTGGATCTGATTGCCTCCGAGCGCGTGACCTTCGTCTACCTCGTGTCCTCGATGCTCGACGTCCTTCTCGAACTCTCCTCCGGTACCGAACTCCTCGGCGGACTGAAGCACGTGTGGTGTGGCGGAGAGGTGCTGACCCCGGAGTTGTTCGATCGATTCCGGTCGGCGCTGTCCACGACGCTGTACCACGGCTACGGACCAGCCGAGGCGACCATCGGTGTGTCCCATGTGATCTATCGAGACGGTGCGGACCGCATCGCGACCTCCATCGGCACCCCCAATCCCAACACGCAGCTGTACGTTCTCGACGACAACCTGCGGCCGGTCGGCATCGGTGAGGGCGGAGAACTCTACGCGGGAGGTTTTCTGCTCGGCCGCGGATACGTCGGTGCACCGTCGTTGACTGCCGGCCGATTCGTCGCCAACCCCTTCGGCGAATCGGGTTCACGCCTCTACCGCACCGGGGACCTCGCGCGGTGGGCTCCCGACGGTTCCCTCGACTTCCTCGGGCGAGCCGACAATCAGGTCAAGATTCGAGGAATGCGACTCGAACTCGAAGACGTCGAGAACGGCCTTGCGACGCACCCGGGAGTTCGGCAGGCGTGTGTCACGGTCGGCGAACACCGCGGCGGCACCAAGTATCTGATCGGCTACGTCGTGCCGCACGCGGGCTCGGTCGTCACCGATGACTCCGTGCGCGATTGGGCTACGAATGCGCTGCCCGAATACATGGTGCCGACTGCAGTGGTCGTGCTGGCCGAGTTTCCGCTTACGCCCAACGGAAAGCTGGACCGTCGGGCACTTCCCGAACCTGTCTTCGGGTCAGGCTCTTTTCGCGCCCCTCAGACCGACACCGAACGAGCCCTGTGCGCGCTCTTCGCGGAAGTACTGGGCAGCAGCGATATAGGAGTCGACGACGACTTCTTCTCGATGGGCGGGGACAGTATCGTCGCGATCTCGCTCGTCAGCAAAGCCCGGCGCGCGGGTCTCGGCCTCCGGCCCGGCGACGTGTTCCGGTTGCGGACACCTGCCGCGCTCGCGGAAGTCGTGTCGGACACCGACACGGCACGAGATCCGGAAGACGTTGCCGTCGGACACGTCCTCGGTACGCCGATCGTGCGCTGGACGGGTGACGTGGGCGGGGACGTGGACGGATTCGTGCAGACCACCGTGGTGACTGCGCCCGCGGGGCTGACCGGGGACCAGCTCCGTGAGATTGTCGACGCGCTTCTGGGCCGGCACGAGATGCTCCGCGCGCAGCTCGACCGATCGCAGCCGTGGTCGCTGTACGTCCCCGAGGAAGTGCCCGCCGTCGACGCACTGGTGACGGTGGTCGGCGCCGACTCAGTACTCGAGGATGAAATTGCCAAGGCTGCAGCAAGACTCGACCCCGATTCGGGGGTGATGTTGCAGGCGGTTCACCTCGATGCCGGACCCGAGCGCGACGGCCTGCTCGTGTTGTCGATACACCACCTCGTCATCGACGGGGTGTCCTGGCGCATCATCTTCGACGATCTCGCCGACGCGTGGGCAAGCATCACCGTGAACGAGCCGATTTCGCTCCCCGACGCGGGCACGTCGTTCCGTCGCTGGTCGGCCCGGTTGAACAAGGCTGTTCGGGCAGGGATCTTCGACGCCGGTCTCGCCCGATGTATCGAGCCACTCGATACACCGGACGCACTACTCGGATCGCGGGCACTCGACCCGCACACCGACATCGTCGCAACCGAAATGCAGAAGAC
>NZ_LVCV01000136.1 GCF_001647195.1 Rhodococcus sp. EPR-157
CCGCTCTGACGGTCGCTCTGCTTCGTCTGCGCCACGACAGCGGCACTATGCAGACCTACACCCCGATCGAGCTCGAAGGCCACGGCCGCGAGGGCGAAATCATCTCGGTGCCGGGACTTCCCGACGTCGACCTCGCACGTACCGTCGGCTGGTTCACGACACTGTTCCCTGTGGTGGTCGACCCCGGCACACCGAAGCAGGGTGAATCTGTCGCCACCCCTGCCTATCTCGCCCGCGCGGTCAAGGCCGTGAAGGAACAACTCCGTGCGGTGCCGGACAAAGGACTGTCCTGGGGCGCGCTGCGCTACCTCGCGGACTCGGCCGTCTCCGATCGTCTGGCAGCGGCTCCCTTACCGCAGGTGCTGTTCAACTACCTCGGCCGATTCGACGCACCGACCGGCGACACCTGGACGCCTGCTGCCGATATCGGAATGCTCGGCGAGGAACGCGACCCGAACATGCGCCTGCCGCGGGCCCTCGAAGTCAATGCGGTGACGTCGGATTCTTCGGACGGGCCGGCACTGTCGGCAACATTTTCGTGGCCCGCTGGCGTGCTCGACGACGCCGTGATCGACACACTCGTCGGGTACTGGTCGCAGACGCTGTCCGCGTTGGCGCGCATCGCCGACCTGGGTGGACGTACACCCTCCGACTTCCCGGAAGTGGCGTTGACGCAGCATGAGATCGACGGATTCGATACTGACAGTGGGGGATTGCTCGTCGACATTCTGCCGCTCACACCGTTGCAGGAGGGGCTCTACTTCCATTCGACGTTCGACGACAGCTCACGCAGCTCCTACGTCGAACAGCAGATCATCGAGATCGATGGACAGATCGACACGGTGGCACTACACCGTGCTGCCGATACTCTGATGGAGCGTCATCCGAACCTCGGGGCAGGCTTCTTCGGCCTCGGCGACGGCCGCGTGGTGTCGGTTCTGACAGCTGGGGCGCCGGTGGAATGGACCGAGGTCCACGCTGCTTCGGGCGAACACGTCACCCGGCTCGCCGAACGAGAACGTCGCCGCGGGTTCGATCTGGACGCGCCTCCTCTGATGCGGTACCTGGTGATCTCCGTCGGTCACCGCACGGTCGTCGTGCAGACGGTGCACCACATCGTCGCCGACGGATGGTCCGTGCCGCTGATGCTGAGCGAGCTGAAGTCGTTGTACGAGAGGGAAACTCTCGACGAACCCGCGCCGTACCGCAAGTACGTATCGTGGCTCGCGTCGCGAGAGGAGAATGCGGCCCACCACGCGTGGACGAGATCGATCGGGAGTGTCGAAGACGGCCCGATCGTGGTCGGCGAAGTTCTCGGAACGGAAGCCGATCGAGACACCGTCGACAATCACGGTGAAGTGTCGGTCTCGGTATCGAGCACGGAATATGCGCGGCTGCAGTCCTTCTCCCGCGACGCGGGCCTCACTCTCGGCACTGTCGTGCACGCTGCATGGGCGATTCTGCTCGGGCGACTACTGGGCCGCACCGACGTCGTGTTCGGCTCGACTGTCTCGGGCCGCGCAGGCGATCTCGACGGCATCGAGTCGATGATCGGGCTCTTCGTCAACACCGTTCCGGTCCGGATGTCCTGGACTGCGGATACCGACGTGCGTAGCGCCCTCACTGTGCATCAACGGGAGCAGTCCGAGCTGCTCGAACACCACCACCTCGGACTAGGACAGGTCCAGCGACTGGCTGGCGTATCGGCGCTCTTCGACACTCTCGTGGTGTTCGAGACACAGCTCGATCTGAGCGCGTTCGAGGGTTCGTCGCTGCCGATTTCTGCGGTGAAGACCGTAGAGGCCCCGCATTACCCCCTGACGCTGTTGGTGAGTCCCGGTGCCGACCTGACGTTCCGCCTGCTGTTCGACGTGGACCGCGTGACCCGCGCGGAAGCGGAGGCAGTGGTCGATCGGCTGACAGTTGTGCTGACCGCGTTGGTCGACTCGCTCGACGTGCCGGTCGAGTCGATCGAGATTCTCAGGCCGAACGAGCGCGAGTCCGTGCTGACTCGTGTGCCCGGTGCCTCCATGGAACCGAACACCATCGCAGACATGTTCGCGCGCAATGCAGCCCGACATCCCGACGCCGTGGCCGTTCGCTTCACGGGCTACGGTTCGGGTGTCTGCGATCAGCTGACCTACGCCGAGCTCGATCGCGACTCGACGCGACTTGCGCGAGTACTCGTGGAGGACGGCGTCGGCGTCGAATCGCTCGTCGGGCTTGCGTTGGAACGCTCGACGCTGATGATCACGGCGATCCTGGCAGTGATCAAAGCCGGTGGCGCGTACGTTCCGCTCGACACACACCACCCGAGTGACCGGCTGGCGTACATCGCCGGTGACGCGGCGCCGGTCTGCGTGTTGACGACGTCGAACCTCGCAGCGTCGATCGGCGACGTCACGGCCGGTCGAGTACTGGTTCTCGACGCCGACGAACGCATCGCGGACCAGTCCACCGAACCTCTTCCGGTGAACGTGGGATGGAACAACACCGCGTACGTGATCTACACCTCCGGTTCGACCGGCAAGCCCAAGGGCGTACTCGTTCCGCATCGTTCCGTGCTCGAATTGATGGCCAACACCGCGAGCGTTTTCGATTTCGGGCCATCCGACGTGTGGACGATGTTCCACTCCTTCGCATTCGATTTCTCGGTGTGGGAGTTGTGGGGCCCGCTGCTGCACGGTGGCACTCTCGTGATCGTGGATCGCGATGTCGCCAGGTCCCCCGAGCACTTCCTGCAGTTGCTGCGCACCGAACGCGTGACCGTGCTCAACCAGACCCCATCGGCGTTCTACCCGTTGATCGAAGCGGACAGGGACAACCCGGGCGATGACTCGTTGCGGTACATAGTTTTCGGAGGTGAGGCGCTCGATCTCCGGCGTCTCTCGCGCTGGTACGACCGCCACCCGGAGTCGCCGACGCTGGTCAACATGTACGGCATCACCGAAACGACCGTGCACGTGAGTCATCTGACACTCGACGCCGACCACCTCGGTGACGTCTCGACCATCGGCGCAGCCATCGACGGTTTGCACATGTATGTTCTCGACGCGTTCCTCCGCCCCACCGCGCCAGGCTTCGCAGGGGAAATCTACGTCAGCGGAGCGCAATTGGCGCGTGGCTATCTCGGACGTGTCGACCTCACGGCGACCCGCTTCGTGGCGAACCCGTACTCGCCGGGGGAGCGGCTCTACCGGACAGGTGACCTGGGGCGATGGAACAAGTACGGAGTACTGGAATTCGTCGGCCGAGCAGACGACCAGGTCAAGATCCGTGGCTACCGCATCGAGCTCGGTGAGATACAGGCCGCGATCCTTGCCGCCCCCGGGGTCCGTGACGCAACCGTGCTCGTGCGCGAGGATGTGCCGGGGGTGAGGAGGCTCGTCGGCTATGTCGTCGGTGGTGATGGCGCAACCCTCCGGCAGCGATTGGCAGAAACACTGCCGGACTACATGATTCCGTCGGCATTCGTTGCGCTCGACGCGATACCGTTGACGGTCAACGGAAAACTCGACAGCAAGGCACTGCCTGCACCGAACCTCGACGCTCCTGCGGTCTCGGCGGCAGGCAGGCACGAGGAAGTGCTTGCTGCCCTGTTCTCGGAGATTCTCGGAGTGACGAATGTCGGTGCCGACAGCGATTTCTTCACGCTCGGTGGCGACAGCATCATCGCCATCACCTTGGTGAATCGTGCGCGCAAGGAGGGAATTCGCTTCACCCCACGCGACGTGTTCGCCGACCGAACCCCGCGCGCGTTGGCATCTCATGTCCCCGACGCAGTGTCGGTGCAGGAAGTCTCGTCGGGTGTCGGCAGCGTGCACGCCCTGCCGATCGTCCATCGACTCCGCGAACTCGGTGGCCCGATCGATCGCTTCAACCAGTCGATGCTCGTGCAGGTACCGGCCGGTGACGCAGCCGATTTCGAGGCCGCCGTGGCCGCGGTCGTCACCCGGCACGACGCCCTGCGCATGCAGCTGACGCGTACTCACCCGGGGTCGGTGTGGTCGCTCACGATCGACGAGCCGGGCGATCACCCGACCGCCGACATCTTCACCGTGGTCCCCGGTATCGACGCCATTGCCGAGGAATCGGACGCTGCTGCAGATCGCCTCGACCCGTCACGTGGGCGGATGCTTCAGGTCGTGTGGTTCGACGCGGGTGATCGCCCCGGCCGATTGCTGGTCGTGGCTCATCATCTCGTTGTCGACGGTGTGTCGTGGCAGATTCTTCTCGGCGATCTTCGACAGGCATTCGAGCAGGCACGTTCGGGGCAACCGATCGGACTCGACGCCGTTTCGACGTCGGTCAAGGAGTTCGCAGCCGAGACGGTACTGCACGCTATCGACAAGGTCGGCGAGCTCGCACTGTGGTCCAACATTCTCGCGCCCGGCGGCATGCTCGTCGACGATGTCGCCGCGGCGATCCGGCCGCTGTGCGACACGCGTGTTCACCGAATCACGCTGCCGCAGAATCTGACCGATACAATTCTGACCACCACCCCGGCAGCGCTGCGCGCGGGCGTGACCGACGTACTCGTCGCGGCACTGCAGACGGCGATCGGGAGGTGGCGAACGCAGCCCAGCGAGCTCTTGATCGACCTCGAGCGCCACGGCCGTGAATCGCTGAACGAGCGCATCGACCTGTCGAGGACCGTCGGGTGGTTCACCGCGATCGCGCCGATTCGACTGTCGTCGCACACCGACCCGATCGCAGCCCTGAACGAGATCGGAGGCGTCGTTCGATCGATTCCGAACGGCGGCATCGGTTTCGGAATGCTCCGATACCTGGATCCGTCGACGTCGTCAGTGCTGTCCGAGTTCCAGGCTCCGCAAGTTCTGTTCAACTACATGGGGCGGACGGCGCAGGGCGTCGGCGACTGGGCCACCGCACCGGAGACGCTTCGTACCGACCCGCATCCGGAGCAGTGCACCCCGTACGTCCTCGAGGTGAATGCGGAATGCCTGGCCACCGACGGCGGAACGGAACTGGTCGCCACGTTCACCTACACCGACGATCTCGGGCAGAACGCCACGGCCGAGATCGCCGAGCTCTGGGCAACTGCTCTATCCGAGCTGGTCGAGTTCTCTCGGATCGACGCAGCGCTGACGGGTATCGATCGAGCGGGCATCGAGCGGGTGGCGTCCCTGTCCGAGTCGTCGGTCGCGCACATCTGGCCGCTGTCTCCACTCCAGCAAGGTCTGTATTTCCAAGCGCAGTACGCGGGCAAGGAGGACGTCTACACCGCGCAGAATATCCTGCGATTCAGCCGCCCGCTCGACGTCGACCGCCTCGAACGTGCCTTGGCTGCAGTTCTTCTCCGGCACCCTGCCGCTGCCGCCGGCTTCACCGGTGAGGGACTCGATGCGCCCGTGCAGTTCGTTCCGGCCCTGCCGACGGCAGCAGTGCGCGTCGTCGAGCCGGAACACTCGGACGATTCGGTGGATATCGTGATCGAGGACGATCGGATCAACGGATTCGATCTGGAGTCTCCACCACTGATTCGTCTCACCGTCATCCGTGGTGCGAACGGTTGCGACACACTGCTGTTCACCTACCACCTGCTTCTGTGGGACGGATGGTCACGAGAGATCGTCCTGTCGGACTTCTTCGCCCTGTACGAGTCCGAATCGGCTGCTTCGATTCCTCGCACCGCAGGTTTCGACGACTACCTGGTCTGGCTGGATCGGCAGGACGCTGTCGAAGCACAGCGATTCTGGGAGAGCGAACTTCGCGGAATCGTCGAACCCACATTGGTTGCAGGTGCATCCGACACCGCCGTCGGCGCCTCTCCGGTGCGCCCGGCGCTGCTGCACCGAACACTGCCTGCGGCACTGTCTTGCGATCTCGTCGAACGTGCCCGGATCAGCGGTGTCACGTTGAACTCGCTGCTCACCGTCGCGTTGGCGTCGGTGCTCGGCTACGTCACGGGCTCGGACGACGTCGTACTCGGAACAACCGTGTCCGGGCGCCCTACCGACATCGACGGGGTGGAGAACGTCGTCGGTGTCTTCCTCAACACCGTTCCGGTCCGAGTTCGCCCTGGCCCCAGCATCACGATTCTGGATTGCGCGCAGGCCGTACAGGCGCACCGCGTCAGCGCGATGCCGTACGAACATCTCGGCCTCGGTGAGATCCAGCGCGTCAGCGGCCATGCGCGCCTGTTCGACTCGCTGTTCGTCCTGCAGAACTTCCTGGACGACGACACGTTCACCGACTTCGAGACTCGACACCACATCACCGACGTCGAGGCGTCGGACTCGACCCACTACCCGTTCACCTGGGTTGTCACGCCGGGGGCCGCTCTCCGCGTGAAGCTCGAATTCCGACCCGATCTCGTCGGGGAGAACGTCGCTCTGGGGTTGCTCGACAGGTTCGAGGCGGTACTGAGCGCTGTCGCGGACGACATCTCCCGTCCGATGTCCTCGTTGCCGCTGGAATTGCCGTGGGAGGCCGGCCACCGTCGCAGCGTCGTAGCGAGGAACACGGCAGGCGTCGGACAGGATTCCATCGCCGACCTCCTGGCGGCGCAGGCCGACCGAACGCCCGATGCCACCGCACTCGTGTTCGGCCCTGCACGAATGACGTTCGCGGAGTTCGACTCCGAGGTGACACGGCTTGCTCGAGTCCTGTTGGACCGTGGCTGCGGGGCCGAGCACGTCGTCGCGCTCGCGCTCTCGCGTTCCATCGATTCCGTCGTCGCGCTCTTCGCGGTGTTGCGCGCCGGCGCCGCGTACTTGCCTCTCGAACTCGACTACCCGGACGACAGGTTGCTCGGCATTCTGGCCGACGCTGCGCCGTCGTTGCTGGTCACCACCGAGGCGACCCGGGTGCGTCTCGGGAAGACTGTGCCCTCCCTGGTTCTCGACGCACCCGAGACGATCGAACTCCGGGCAGGGCAGAGCACCCGGCGGCCGTCGGACTTCGAGCTCGGGAGTTTCGCGCAGACGGCACCGGGACGGCTCGAGCACGCCGCCTACGTCATCTACACCTCTGGCTCGACCGGCAAGCCCAAGGGTGTTGTCACGCCGTACCGCGGACTGACGAACATGCAGGTCAATCACCAACGCGAGATCTTCGACCCGGTGGTCGACAGCGTTCGACGTACCCAGAACCGTGACATCCTGCGCATCGCTCACACGGTGTCGTTCTCGTTCGACATGTCCTGGGAAGAACTTCTGTGGCTCGTAGAGGGGCACGAGGTACACATCTGCGACGAGGAGTTGCGCCGCGATGCGACCGCGCTCGTGTCGTACTGCAACACGCACGACATCGACGTCGTGAACGTGACGCCGACCTACGCACACCACCTGATCGACGAAGGTCTGTTGGACGGAGATCATCGCCCGGCGCTCGTTCTGCTCGGCGGAGAGTCGGTGTCGGACTCGGTCTGGCGGTCCCTGCGCGGCGCCGACGGAGTGCTCGGCTACAACCTCTACGGGCCGACCGAGTACACGATCAACACCCTCGGTGGCGGCACAGCGGACAGCGCTGTCCCCACCGTCGGACAGCCGATCCTGAATACTGCTGCACGTGTGCTGGATTCGTGGTTGCGTCCTGTTCCCGACGGCGTAGTCGGTGAGCTGTACATAGCGGGTGCAGGTCTAGGGCGCGGATATCTGAACCGATTCGCCACCACGGCCGAGCGATTCGTCGCCGACCCGTTCTCGGAGAACTCGGAGCGGATGTACCGCACCGGAGACCTCGTGCGTCGAGGTGTCGACGGTCGGTTCGAGTTCCTCGGCCGCACCGACGACCAGGTCAAGATTCGTGGCTACCGAGTCGAGACCGGTGAGATCGAAAGTGCGATCGCCGCGGTGGACGGCGTCGCCCACGCCGCAGTGGTGGCACACAGCGACCCGAGCACGCCCGGCGCACAACGGTTGGCAGCGTACGTACTGCCGAGGCCGGGTCGGAACGACGAGTCGTTCTTGCCCGCCATCCGTGAGGCGTTGGTCGGCACGCTCCCCGACTACATGGTGCCGGCGCTGTATGCATCGGTGGAGTCGCTTCCGCTCACGGTCAACGGAAAGCTCGACGTCCGCGCGCTCCCTGAGGCCGTGCCGCTGGCGTCGTCCAGCCGTGACGCCGACACCGAGCTCGAAATCCGTCTGTGCCAGCTGTTCGCCGACGTGCTCGGCGTCGACGCAGTGGGGCCCGAGGACGACTTCTTCGCTCTCGGTGGGCACTCCATGCTCGCAATCAGACTCATCGGGCAGATTCGTGGCGGATTCGCAGTGACACTGTCGATCCGCACTCTGTTCGAACTCCGCACGCCGGCTCACATCGCGACGCGGCTCGACGCCACCGAACCAGACTCCGACGGCGCCGTGCTCGAGGCTCGGCCGTCGAGCGAACCGACACCGCTGTCGGCTGCGCAGGAACGACTGTGGCTCGTCGACAGGCTCGCCGACGGATCGAGCGCCTACACCTATCCGCTGGTCGTTCGACTCCGGGGAAGTCTCGACCGGAACGCGTTGGCGCAGGCCCTGAACGACGTCGCAGACCGCCACAAGGTACTGCGCAGTGTGGTCGACAGCAGTGTGGTCGACAGCAGTGCTGTCGAGGGCCGCAGCGGCGAGCCTCGGCAGCGGGTGGTGGCGGCCGAGGTTCCGCTCACCACGCGAGCTGTCATGGAATCGGTTCTTGCGCAGGCGGTTCGGGAGGAAGTGGACCGTCCCTTCGACCTGTCGCGGGAAATACCCTTCCGCGCTGCACTCCTCGAAATCTCCGAGCAGGACCGAGTGCTGGCCATCGTGCTGCATCACATGGCGACCGACGAGTGGTCCGACCGGCCGTTCTTCGATGATCTCGACGCCGCATACCAGGCACGATTGGCTGGCCGCGCTCCCTCGTGGGCGCCTCTCGCCGTGCAGTATTCCGACTACGCTCGGTGGCAGCGCGAGATTCTTGCTGCCGACGGCGGCCGTCAACGTCGGTACTGGATGTCGACCCTCGACGGAATTCCGACGCAGACGGCCCTGCCGCTCGACCGTGAGCGGACATCGGTGAGGACGGCGTCGGCGAAGCAGGTGCGGACCGTCGTGGATCAGCAGGTCGCCGAGGCGCTACGCGACCTCGCTGCCGCACACGGTGCAAGTCTGTTCATGGTGCTGCACGCAGCAGTTGCCGCGTTGCTGCACCGCCTCGGTGCCGGAGACGATGTCGTGGTCGGCTCTCCCATCTCCGGCCGCAACGACGTCGCCCTGGACAATCTGGTCGGGTTCTTCGTCAACACCCTGGTTCTTCGATCGGATCTCGGCGGGGATCCGACGTTCGGGGAACTGGTGGACCGCACCCGCGCGGTGGACCTCGATGCGTTCGAACACCAGGAACTTCCGTTCCAGCACGTGGTCGAGGCGCTGAACCCCGAGCGAGCAGCAGGACTCAACCCGTTGTTCCAGGTGGTCGTCGGCTACCACAACAGGTCCGACGCCGATCGGACCGTGCTCGGGCTGGAGACGCACTGGCTCGACGGAAGCAATGCCGCAGCGAAGTTCGACCTGCACTTCTCATTCGTCGACATCACCGACAGCGATCTCCTGCTGAGCCTCGAGTACGCAACCGATCTGTTCGACGACGACACCGCCGATGCCTTGGCTCAGCGGATTCAGCAGATCCTCGGCGCAGTGGTCGCGGACCCGAGAACTCGGTTGTCGGCGCTGCCCGTGCAGTTGAGCACAGTCGATCCAGTGATCACGAACGCGCAGCCGCTCGTGGTCGAGGGAACTCTGGTGACTCGCTTCGGCACTTCCGCCCTGGCATACCCGGACAGCACGGCCGTCGTCGACGGCGACCGTCGATGGAGCTACCGCGAACTGGACGCCGAATCCGACGTGCTCGCACGCCGTCTCGTCGCACATGGAGTTGCCCTCGAGGATCGAGTTGCTATCGCGCTGCCACGCTCCGGGGAGCAGATCCTCGCGATGCTCGCCGTCGTCAAGGCCGGTGGCGTCTACACCCCGTTGGATGTGCAGTACCCGGCGTCGCGCCTCGAGTACATCCTGGCCGACAGCGGGGCGGTCGCGGCCATCGTGTCGTCCGAATCGGCTGCTGTGCTCGGCGATACGACAGTTCCGACAATCTCGATCGATGAGAAGGACTCGATCGACGCAGGACTGCCGAGCGTCACGCCGGAGCAGGCTGCGTATGTCATCTACACCTCGGGATCGACGGGCAACCCCAAGGGCGTCGTCATCTCGCACCGCAACGTGCTTGCGCTGTTCGAGGCCTCGTCACAGAGCTTCGAGTTCGACGATGCCGACGTGTGGACCATGTTCCACTCGTTCGCGTTCGACTTCTCCGTGTGGGAGATTTGGGGGCCGTTGCTGCACGGCGCTGCGCTTGTGGTCGTCGACCACGACACCAGTCGGTCACCGTCGGCGATGGCCGAACTGCTGGAACGCGAAAAGGTCACGGTTCTCAGCCAGACGCCGTCGGCGTTCTATCAGCTCATCGACACCGCTCTCGCTGCCGCCTCGCTCCGCTACGTGGTGTTCGGCGGAGAGGCGCTGGACGTGCGTCGATTGCGGCGCTGGTTCGACCGTGTTTCATCAGACGGCGTCCCAATAGGTCCGACGCTCGTCAACATGTACGGCATCACCGAGACGTGCGTGCACGTCAGCTTCCAGGAAGTCGACGCCGACACAGCCGAACATGGTCAGGGAAGCATCATCGGCACCGCACTTCCGGGTCTCGACGTCCAGGTGTTGGACCAGTATCTGAATCCGGTTCCACGTGGTGTCGTCGGTGAAATGTACGTGTCCGGAGCGCAACTCGCGCGTGGATACCTCGGCCGGCGCGCGCTGAGCTCGACTCGTTTCGTGGCCGATCCCACCCGTGAAGGGAGACGTCTGTACCGAAGCGGCGACCTCGCGCGGTGGGTGCGCGTCGATTCCGACGGCCCACTCGTCCTCGACTACATCGGACGCGCCGACGATCAGGTCAAGCTGCGCGGGTTCCGTATCGAACTGGGCGAGATCGACTCTGCGATTCTCGATGTCGACGGTGTCCAGCACACGGCCGTGCTGCTACGGGACGACCGACTCGTCGCGTATGTCGTCGGAGATGCAGATATGCGAGTCGTGGAAAGCACTGTGAAGCAGACGCTTCCATCGCATATGGTGCCGTCGGCGTTCGTCGAGCTCGATGCTCTGCCGCTGACCACCAATGGCAAACTCGACCGGCGGGCATTGCCTGCAGTGGATTTCGGTTCCCTCGTCACGAAGTCGGAGCCGATCACCGACACCGAGGCGGAGCTTGCGGGGTTGTTCGCGAGCGTTCTCGGACTGGAACGCGTCGGGGCCGAGGACAGTTTCTTCCACCTCGGCGGTCACTCGCTGCTGGCGATGCAGATCCTGTCCGGAGTCTCCGCGCGATGGGGGGTCGAACTGCAGATGCGGGCGCTGTTCGATCATCCGTCGGTGCGCGAACTCGCGGCTGCCGTCGATGCCGGCCCACGTGTGGTGTCCGCCGGTTCGATCAGCGATGTGGTCCGCCCCGAAGTCCTTCCGCTGTCCTACGCGCAGCATCGGATGTGGGCGATGTACCGCGTCGACGGTCCGTCCGAAACCTACAACGTTCCCCTGGCATGGGAATTGGACGGCGAGATCGACTCTGCTGCTTTGGTGGCAGCGGTCGACGATGTCGTCCGCCGACACGAGGCGTTGCGGACGATGTACCCGGACTTCGATGGAGAGGCCTACGCGTCGATCGTCGGCGCGGCCGAGATCTCCGGCGTCTCGGTGACGGCGACGACCGAGGATGTACGCCGATACCTCGACGAGGCGGCACGGTACCGCTTCGAATTGGATTCCGAACTGCCGATTCGTGGTCATCTCGTCGCCGACGCATCGAGGACGGTGTTGCTGCTGGTGGTGCATCACATCGCGATCGACGAATGGTCGGTGAAGACGGTGGCCGACGATCTGGCCTTCGCATACACGGCGCGAATCGGTGGACTGGAGCCCGCGTGGGCCGCCGATGCCCCGCAATATCAGGACTATGCGTTGTGGCAGCGGGCTCGTCTAGGGTCCGACCGCGAACCCGGCAGCCAGGCCTTCGTCGAACGAGAGTACTGGACAGCAGCTTTGGCGGATCTGCCCGTCGAAATGGCACTGCCCACCGACCGGTCGCGTCCCGAGACCCCCAGTGGGAGAGGCGGAATCGTCGAGTTCGCACTCGACGAGTCGACCGTGAAGGGTTTGCGATCGACCGCGTCGGATGCAGGCGTCACGATGTTCGTCCTCGCGCACGCACTCGTCACGACGCTGATGGTCAAGGTCGGCGCAGGCGAGGACATCGTTCTCGGGACTCCCATCTCGGGCAGGTCCGAGAACGAGCTGTCCTCGACAGTCGGACTGTTCCTCAACTCGCTCGTCCTGCGGGTCGACGCGTCGGGCGATCCCACGTTCACCGAGCTACTCGGACGTGCGCGGGAGAGCGATCTCGCGGCCTTCGCACACCAGGAGCTGCCGTTCGACCGTGTCGTCGATGCTGTCGATCCCGAGCGTACGAGGGCGCGGCATCCGCTGTTCCAAACGATGCTCGTCTACATCGCAGGCGATACCTCGGACGCGTTCTCGCTGCCGGACGCACGCGTCACGGCGGTGCCGATGGGAACCGGGGCGTCGAAGTTCGACCTCGGCATCAACCTCGTCGACCGTGGCGCGACCATCGACTGCGAGATCGAGTTCGCACGTGATCTGTTCGACCAGAGCACTGTCGAGACTCTTGCTCGTCGATTCTCGGCTGTCGTCGACGCTGTGGCCGAGGACAGGTCGCGAAAGATCAGTGCGATCGACGTTCTCGGTGACGAGGAACGGACGCTGATTCTCGACACGTTCAACGACACCGCCGAGCCCGAGACCCATGACACGGTTCCCGCACTGTTAGTGCGTGCCGCCGACGCGACACCCGACGCGCTGGCGCTGGTGTCCGGTGGCACTCGGATGAGCTATGCGGAATTGTCCGAGAAGGTGTACGAACTGGCGAATCACCTGCGCTGCAGGGGAATCGGTTCCGAGGACATCGTCGCGGTGTCGCTCCCGCGATCGGCAGAGATGGTGGTGGCCGTACTGGCGATCATGGTCGCGGGTGGAGCGTTCGTACCACTCGATCCGTCGTGGCCGGACGAGCGCAGGAATTCGGTGCTCACCGAAGCCGGCGTGCGTCTGACGGTGACGAAGAATCCGGCGACCGAATCGGATGTGCACGTCGATCTCTCGCGCTGGGCGTATGACCAAGAATGCTCGACGCCTCCGTCGGTGAATCTTCGTGGAACGTCGCTGGCCTACGTGATCTTCACGTCCGGATCCACCGGCAAGCCGAAGGGCGCGATGATTCGCCATGAGGCGATCTGCTCTCGGTTGACGTGGCAGCGCGACCGGATTCTCGGCTTCGGCGCGGGGGACGCGTCGCTGTTCAAGGCGCCGTTGGCGTTCGACATCTCCGTCAACGAGATCCTGTTGCCGTTGGTGTCCGGTGGCGCAGTGGTCGTCGCCGAGCCGGATGGTGAGCGAGACGCGTTGTATCTGTTGGATCTGATCGAGCGCGAACACGTCACGTTCGTGTACCTCGTGTCGTCCATGCTCAGTGTGCTGCTCGAGCTTGCCGAGGGTACGGAACGCTTGGCCGAGCTGCGTCACGTGTGGTGTGGCGGTGAGGTTCTGACGCCGACGTTGTTCGAGAGGTTCCGCCGTCAGCTCGGCACGACGATGTATCACGGCTACGGCCCGGCCGAGGCGACGATCGGTGTGTCGCATGTGATCTACCGGAGCAACGCGGACCGAGTCAGCACGTCGATCGGTCGTCCCAATCCGAATACGAGGTTGTTCGTGTTGGACGATCGCCTTCAGCCCGTTCCGGTGGGCGTTCCCGGTGAGCTCTACGCCGGCGGATTCCTGCTCGGCCGTGGGTACGTCAACGCCCCTGCCCTGACCGCCGGTCGCTTCGTGGCGGATCCGTTCGGGAGTGGGGATCGGATCTACCGGACGGGCGATCTCGCACGGTGGACCACCGACGGCAGTCTGGACTTCATGGGCCGCGCCGACAACCAGGTGAAGATTCGTGGCATGCGTCTCGAACTCGAGGACGTGGAAGTTGCTCTGGCGTCGCATCCTGCGGTTCGGCAGAGCGCAGTCCTCGCGCTCGAGAATGCGAGCGGCGGGAAGTATCTGGCCGGCTACGTGCGACTGACGCCAGGCGAGAGCGCCACAGTGGACGAACTCCTCGCGTGGGCGGGAGCGAAGCTGCCGGAATACATGGTGCCGAGTGCCGTGGTGGTGCTGGGTGAGTTCCCGGTGACAGCCAACGGCAAGCTCGATCGACGCAAGCTCCCTGAGCCGGAGTTCGCCACAGCATCCGAAGGCAGCAGGCAACCGAGCACTCCCGAACAGGTCGCCGTGTGCGAGGCGTTCCGTAGCGTTCTCGGTGTCGATGACGTCGGAATCGACGACGATTTCTTCGCGCTCGGCGGGGACAGTATCTCGGTCATCCGCCTTGTCTCGGCGCTCCGCGCGCATGGCATGACCGTCGGGCCGCGGCAGTTGTTCGCACACCGAACTCCGGAATCGATTGCGGCGCTGAGTCGACCGACACGCGAGACTGCGCGGATGTCATCGGGGGGCTCGATCCCATTGACGCCTGCGCTGCACTGGATGGTCGAGGAGGCTGTTCGTGTCGAGACTTTCGGCTCCCCAATGCTTCTCGTCGTACCGGCGCAGGTGAGCGTCGACTCGTTGGAGCGGGCGTTGTCGGCGGTCGTCGGTACACACGAAATGCTGCGCTCGACCTTGGTTCGCGGCGAGGTGGTTCGTGGTGAGGTGGTTCGTGGCGAGGGCAACTCGTTCGTCGAGATCTCGGAGCACGCTGCGGTGTCCGTCCGAAGAGTCGATGCGGCCGGTGCCGAGGACCTCGAACAGATGATTCGGGCCGAAGCAGAGAAGGCCAACACCGAACTGGATCCGTACCGCGGCGACATCGTTCGCGCGGTGTGGTTCGACCGGGGCGCCGAGGATGGCCGTCTGCTCTTGATCGTTCACCACATGGCCGTCGATGGGATGTCGTGGCGCGTGATCACCGAGGACCTCGAGCAAGCTCACGATCGCGGTGAAATTTCGACGGTTCCTTCCACCGGTTACGCGGAATGGGCGCGCGGGCTCGCTGCGGCAGTGAAGGATCCGTCGGTGATCGCCGATCTCCCGCACTGGTTCGAGGTCACCGAGACCGTCCCGACGGTGCGAACCCCGCGCACGGCATCGGAGTCCGGTGCGAGGGCTCGAGCGTCGGCAACGTGGACGGTGGAAGACACGGCGGCGCTGGTGGAACGTGCACCGACGCATCTCGGTGCCGGAACGGCCGACGTGCTCGTCGCTGCGTTGGCCGCGGCCGTCGGTCGGTGGAGCGGCGTAGGTCCGAATGACCACGTGGCGGTTTCACTCCAAGGGCATGGGCGTCATTCCGACGTAGTGCCGGGCGCGGATGTGACGCGCACGGTCGGCTGGTTCGCCGAGGACTACCCGGTGTCGCTGGGCGTCACCGTCGAGCGGGCGTTGGAGGACATTCGCGCGATTCCGCGCGAGGGTGCGACGTTCGGACTGCTGAAGTACCTGTCCGGGGCGGCGGGACGAGCTCTCGGCCAGCGGAACGTCCCGGAAATCTTCTTCAACTACCACGGAACCTACGGGGAACCGGATGTGCGCCACTGGCAGATGGATTCGGCGTACGGACGCGTGTTCGCGGACTGGGAGGTCGATCGCCTCGACGGCGTCCTGGCTGCGGTCGAGGCACGGATCGTCGCGTCGGAGGTCGGCAACATTCTCGAGGTGAGTGTCTCCTCGCGTCCGTTCGGGATTTCACAGGCCGCGGCAGAGGAACTGCTGCAGGAGTGGCTCGATGTCCTGGCCGAATTGGTGTCCCCGTTGTGACAACGACTGCGAGATGTGGTTAGCCTATGCTTGCTCCGGGTCAGCATTCGAGTATTTCGCCACGACCGACGACGGTCGCGGCCGAACAGAAAGAAGACACAATGAAGTCTTGGGTTCGAGGACGACGCCTCGCGGCGATGGCGGTTGTCGCCATGACGAGTGTCGCGCTCGTTGCGTGCAGTTCCTCCGACGACGGATCGGACACCGCGTCGACGTCGGGCTCCTCGGTATCGAGCGACGGCGCGTTCCCTGTCACGATCGAGCATGCGTGGGGGAGCACGACGGTGGAGTCGGCACCCGAGCGCATCGTCACCGTCGGCTACAACGACGAGCAGGCACTGCTCGCGCTGGGTATCAAGCCTGTCGGCATGGTCAACCAGTACCCGGGTGAGCCCGACGTGAACCGGACCTGGCCGTGGGTGACCGAAGCGTGGGACGGCTACGAGCCCACCGTCGTCGGATCCAACCCCGAGGAAACGCTCAGCGTCGAGAAGATCGCCGAGCTGAAGCCCGACCTGATTCTCGCGCTGTACTCGAGTATCGACGAACGCCTCTACGAGCAGCTCTCGGAGATCGCCCCGACCGTTGCCAAGAGTGCCGATTACGGCGACTACGCAACTCCGTGGCAGATCACCACCGA
>NZ_LVCV01000137.1 GCF_001647195.1 Rhodococcus sp. EPR-157
CGCACCCGGAATTCGCCGACGAAACCGCTGTCGCAGTCGTCGCCGACGCGACCCCCGAGTACTACGCATTCTCGTCCGACGACACGCGTGGACGCATCCTGACCAGCCTCGGTTTCAAGCCGGCAGCCGACGTCGACGCGCTCATGAACGGTGAGTTCAACGCTCAGATCTCCAACGAGCGACTCGACCTGCTCGATGTCGACCGCCTCGTCGTCATCGGAAACCCAGATGTGGCGCAGGCCGTGCAGAACGACCCGAACTTCCAGCAGCTCGACGTGGTCAAGAACAACAAGGTCGTCTACGTCAGCGACGACGCAGCCCCCTATGTCGGTGCTGCACTGACCGCCAGCACCGCGCTGAGCTTGCCGTACGCTACCGACGCGCTCCTTACCGAACTGACCAAATAGCACCACGATCGACTGGAGGAAGAAGTGTTCGGGAAGTCTCGTCCGAAACGCACAGGTGGCGCCCTCGTCCGACGCGCTCTGAAGCGGAACTCCCGAACACTGGCTGCAGGAACGGTTCTCAACGGCTTCTACCAGATCGCAGAGACTATGGTGCCGGTCATGATCGGCGTCGTCGTCGACCGAGCAGTGGCCACCGGCAGTGTGGATTCGCTACTGGTGACCCTGCTCGGTCTCGCGGCAGTGTTCGTCGTCATCACCGTCGGATGGCGACACGGCGCACGTCTCATCGAGGCGTCCGTGCTGCAGGAAGCACACCTCCTACGCGTGGAAACCGTCGCCAAGGTCCTGCACCCGGGTGGCATTCGCACCGATCTTCGATCGGGAGAGGTGTTGACCGTCTCGACGTCCGATGCCGACCAAACGGCCGTGTCGCTGGAAATCGTTCCGTGGGTGGTCGGCTCTCTGGTAGCCACCACCACCGCGGCGGTCTCACTGCTCGTCATCGATGTCCCGCTCGGACTGGCGGTACTCGTAGGAACCCCGATCATCCTCGTCGTCCTTCACACCACCGGACCGCTCATTGCCCGGAAAGTCGAAGCGGCACAGGCGTCGACAGCTCGGGCGTCGGGTATGGCCACGGATCTGGTCAGCGGTATCAGGCCGCTCCGAGGTATCGGCGCAGAGAACACTGCGTCGGACAGGTATCGGGTGGCAAGCCGAAAAGCGTTGTCGGACAGCCTTCGAGTCGCCAAGGTCATGGGTCTGTATCAGACCGCGTCGACGATGATCAGTGCCCTTCTTGCCGTAGCTGTCGCAGGTGGGGCGGGTTGGCTCGCGTTGCGAGGCGACATTTCCATCGGTGATCTCATTGCTGTCGTCGGGTTGTCGCAATTCATCATCGAGCCACTCACCTCGCTCGCGTTGGCTCCGAAAACCCTGGCCATGGCCCGCGGTTCCGCAGACCGATTGGCGTTGGTGTTGGATGCAGACGTACTCGTGACGTCGGGCGAGCACTCGGTTTCCGAACTGCCATCGGTGGCGCTGCGCGGGATCCGGCACCGCAGCCTTCGCGGTCTCGATCTCGACATCGAACCCGGCGAACTCGTCGGCGTCGTGTCGTATTCGCCGCAGGACAGTGAGGCGCTCGTCGAGGTCCTGTCGGGCCAGATCTCGCCTACCGACTACGACGGCAGCCTGCTGCTCGACGGAATTCCGATCGAGGAGGTCGAACTGGCAAGTGCGCGTTCGGTAATGCTCGTCGAACCACACAGACATGACTTGTTCGCGGGCACCGTCCGATCCAACGTTCGAGTCGGAATGACCGACGGACGAGAATCCGTCGTAGATCT
>NZ_LVCV01000138.1 GCF_001647195.1 Rhodococcus sp. EPR-157
TGTCCGGTGGTCAGCGTCAGCGGCTGGCCCTCGCGCGAGCACTCGCGGCGGAGCCTCCGGTACTCGTGTTGCACGATCCGACGACGGCAGTCGACGCCGTCACCGAGCACGCGATCGCGGAAGGCATTGCCGCGCTACGCCACGGCGACGAGCGTCGTCACACGACCATCATCGTGACATCCAGCCCGTCGCTGCTCAGTGTCGTCGATCGCGTCGTCGTCCTCGACGCAGGCAAGGTTCTGGCCGAGGGCACTCACCAAGACTTCGCGCAGAACGACGAGCGCTACCGCGATGCCGTCGTGCGCTGAACGCGCCATGGTGGTATGGCTAACCTAATCTGACTGTGTAGAGTGCTTGATTCAAGCAGTAACGTGCTCGGATGAGGCCGGAGTGTCCGCTCTGCACCGAACTGTTGCGTTTACTTCGGGAGCACGTCCATGACTACGGTAGCGAGCACGCCAGGTGGCGACAATCACCGGGAAGGACCGGTTGCCGGGCAACTGGAGAGTCCGACCACTCCCGGCGGGCTGGCCAAGACCGATGCACGGCGCACTCTCGGGCTGTTCGTCGTCATCGGCCTTCTGTTTGTCGTCTGCTTGCTGAGTATCGCGGTCGGTACCAAGTACATTCCACTCGGCGAAGTGTGGAACGGCCTCGTCGCGTACGACGATTCGAACAACGCCGTCATCATTCGTGAACTGCGTTTGCCGCGAACGATTCTCGGCCTGATCGTCGGGGTCGCGCTCGGAGTCAGTGGTGCGCTCATTCAGGCGATGACGCGAAACCCGCTGGCCGACCCCGGAATTCTCGGGGTCAACGCGGGTGCGGCGTTCTTCGTGACACTGGCGGTCGGGTTCTTGGGATTTTCGGGAATCTGGTCGTACATCTGGTTCGCGTTCCTCGGTGCCATTGTCGCGACCGTCGCCGTGTACGCGGTCGGGTCCATGGGGCGAGCCGGCGCAACGCCCATCAGGCTGACATTGGCAGGTATCGCTCTCGGTGCGGTGTTGGGTGGCATCACGACGGGGTTGACGCTGCTCGACCCGGAGGCGTTCGACAAGATGCGCTTCTGGGGAGCGGGGTCGCTGTCCGGCCGGGGGCTCGACATCTCCTTCGCCATCAGCCCGTTCGTGGCTATCGGACTTGTCCTTGCATTCGTCATCGCGAGGCCGCTCAATGCCATCGCGCTCGGCGACGATCTCGCGCATTCGCTCGGTGCCAAAGTGAGGAACACCCGGGTCATCGGAATAGTCGCGGTGACCCTGCTTGCCGGTGCGGCGACGGCCGCAGCTGGACCCATCGGCTTCGTCGGGTTGATGATTCCGCACATGGTTCGGTGGTTCGTCGGTCCCGATCAGCGCTGGATTCTGCTGTACACCGTGGCAGCGGCGCCGTGCCTGTTGCTGTTGTCCGATGTCGTCGGACGCATCGTGATCAGACCGGGTGAGCTGCAGGTGGGCATCGTGACGGCGTTCGTCGGTGCGCCGGTTCTGATCTTGCTGGTCCGTCGCAAGAAGGTGAGTGGCCTGTGAGCGGAGCCTGCGGAGTGAATCGGGGGAGGTTGTGACTCTTGTGGAGCCGGTGCGTGGTGATTCCGAGGTCGACTTCGGTCGCCGAGTACGCATTCTCCGGTTCGCCGACGACAGGATCAACGGTCGAATCGGCGTCCGACCCGTGCTCGTCTGCGCGATCCTGGTTCTGTTGTCGTTGGTGGTGTCGGTCTTTGCGCTTGGAACGGGTGATGTGTCGATCCCGCCCGCAGAAGTGCTTCGCGCAGTGTTCTCCGATGCTCCGCGATTCACCGAGGTCGTCGTCATGGAATGGCGATTCCCGCGCGTCGTACTTGCTTTGCTTCTCGGTGGCGCACTGGGTGTGTCCGGTGCGATCTTTCAGTCGTTGACGCGAAATCCGTTGGGTAGCCCTGACATCATCGGGTTCGACACCGGCGCGTACACCGGGGCGCTCATCGTCATACTGACCGTGAGCGGCGGCTACTATCAGACCGGCGCGGGCGCGCTCATCGGCGGAATCTGCACTGCAGCAGTGGTTTATCTGCTCGCGTTCAAGCGGGGAGTGCAAGGATTTCGCCTGATCATCGTCGGCATCGCTGTCAGTGCGGTTCTTGCTTCGATCAACACGTGGCTCATCATCAAAGCCGATCTCGCCGACGCCATGGCCGCGGCCGTGTGGGCGGCGGGCAGTCTGAACGGTTCGAGCTGGGCGCAGGTGGGGCCGGTCGTCGTCGTATTGATGGTCATCGCACCGATCCTGACCGTCGTCGCAGGACGACTGCCCATGCTGGAACTGGGTGACGACGCGGCGAAAGCCCTGGGCATTCGTGCCGAGCCGACTCGTCTGATTCTGATCGTCCTCGGTGTCGCCCTGACCGCAATGGTGACCGCCTCCGCCGGACCTATTTCGTTCATCTCGCTTGCAGCACCGCAGTTGGTGCGCCGGCTGACCAAGACTGCGGGTGTCGCGCTGATTCCGTCGGCCGTCATGGGCGCATTCCTGCTCGTACTGAGCGATTGGGCCGCCCAGCGACTGTTCGCGCCCACGCAGCTGCCGGTCGGTGTCGTGACCGTGTCCATCGGTGGGGCGTACTTCGTGTGGTTGTTGGCTCGGGAAGGTAGAAAGCAGTGACGCAGGCTTCGGAGAATGGAGTGAAGGCGCAGGTGCGGCTGCACGCCGACGACGTGACGATCGGCTATGACAAGCGCATCATCAGCGAAAACCTGACGGTCGAGATTCCCGACGGCAAGTTCACCGTCATCGTCGGGCCGAATGCATGTGGAAAATCGACTCTGTTGCGGGCCCTTTCGCGGTTGCTCAAACCGGAAGCGGGTACCGTCCTGCTCGACGGCAAGGCGATCTTCTCGTATCCGGCGAAAGAAGTTGCCCGACGCCTTGGACTGCTGCCGCAGACGTCCATCGCTCCCGACGGAATCTCCGTCGCGGATCTCGTTGCGCGCGGACGTTATCCGCACCAGAAGCTCATTCGGCAGTGGTCGAGGGATGACGAGGCTGCGGTGGTGTTCGCGATGAAAGCGACCGGTGTCTCGGAGCTCTCGGGCCGACCGGTCGACGAGCTGTCCGGGGGACAGCGTCAGCGAGTCTGGGTGGCCATGGTGTTGGCGCAGCAGACGCCGCTGATGCTTCTGGACGAGCCGACGACGTTCCTCGACATCGCGCATCAGATCGATCTGCTCGAGTTGTGTTCTCGACTCAATCGCGAGCAGGGCAACACCTTGGTCGCGGTGTTACACGATCTCAATCATGCTTGCCGTTATGCCGACCACATCATCGCGATGAAGGACGGACAAGTCGTCACGGTCGGTGCGCCGGGTGATGTCATCACGGCTGAACTGGTCGAATCGGTGTTCGGATTGCCATGCCGCATCATCGAGGATCCGGAATCGCACACACCGCTCGTCATTCCGCTTGCGAGGCGCTGATCGACTGCGGCTCCGCCGCAGTGGCACGGTTAAGTGCAGTGGGGTGCACTCAACCGTGCCACTGGCGCGGAGCGCCAGGAGCGATACGGTGTCACGGTCACGGCAAGTCGGCGTCGTCTATCTCGACGCTGTCGAAGTGGACCAGAGTCGGGAGTAGCGTCCGCAGGCGGACAGGAGCTCGTCGTGACTGCCCTCTTCGATCACCTTCCCCTTCTCGAGCACTATGATTCGGTGGCAGACACGTGCCTGCGAGAGCCGATGGGCGATCACGATCGCCGCGCGCCCGGCCAGTGCGCGAGAGGTTGCTTCGTCGAGCAGGGATGCGTTTCGCGAATCGGCTTCGGCGGTCGCTTCGTCGAGTATTGCCACCTGTGGGTCGTGAAGTACCAAGCGAGCCAGCGCGAGCAGCTGAGCATCGGCGCCGCTGAGGCGGCGGCCTTCCTCGCCGAGCACGGTGTCGAGTCCGTCGGGGAGCGATGTCACAAGCGCGTCCGCGCACACAGTGGACAGGGCCGCATGTAGATCCTCGTCCGATGCACCGGGCGCTGCAAGGGCGAGGTTCTCGCGCAGCGTCGCGGAGAACACACGGCCTTCCTGGCTGAGGTACGCGATGTCGTTGCGCTCGACGGTGGTGCGAATGCGCCCGATCGGTTCGCGGACGCCCGCGACGAGTTTGGCCAGCGTGGTCTTTCCCGACCCGGTCGATCCGACGATGGCAACGCGCTCCCCGGCGTTCAGGGTCATGGTGATCCCGTCGAGGACGAGGTGGTTCGGTCGGTAGGCGAAGCGAATGTCATCGACGTGGACGAGCGGATCGTCACTACCTGAGTCCGGTTGTGCGGTAACGGTTGTCGGAGATGTCTGGACTGGGTTCCGGGTGACCCCGACCACCCGGGCGAGTGACGCGGCGGCGGACTGCAGATCGTCCATGACGAACATGAGCATCGAGATCGGACCGGTCACCTGGAGAAACAGAAGCGAAGCGGCTGTGATCTGTCCGAGGGTCGTCCCGTATAGAGATGCGAGCAGGAAACCGCAGCCGAGTATCAGTAGCAAGCAGATCGCCTCGGCTAGGCTGATGCGGCCGAAGAATCGGTTCTGCATGATGCGGGCTCGCACCTCCCACTGCGCGACATCCCAGGTGGCGGAACGGATGCCGTCGACGCGAGCAGGTCCGGCGTGGAACGCGGTGACGGTAGGCAAAGCGGTGAGGGTGGTGAGTACCCGCTCCCCGCGGGTGCTGTCCGCCGACCTCAGCGCACTGTACACCGGGGGAACCGCGGGGAGATACCAGCGGAGCGCGCGGACATACAACGGCATTGCCAGCAGGAACGCGATACCGAATCGCCAGTCGATCGCCGTCGTTCCGATGACCGTGAGCACGATGGTGAAGATCGCCGACGCCAGGGTCGGCAGGATGCCCGGGAGGTCGTCGGAGACCGTGCGAGTGTCGGTCGCCGCGTGGGTGACGATGTCGCCGACGCCTATTCGTTCCACTTCGGCCTCGGGTAGATCGAGGGTTGCGGAGATGAACTTCTCACGTAGTTCGGCGACCATCGTATCGATGACGCGTCCCAGCGCGACGATGCCGAAGAACTGCACGGCGCCTCCGGCGATCGCCGCGACGGCCAACGCAGCCAGCTGCCACCAGACGACGGAGGGGACCCCCGATTCGCCACGGCCGGTTACGGTGTCGACTATCCATCCGATCGTCAACGGCAGAACCAGTGACGCGGTGGAGGCGATCAGCAGCAGCAGTGTGATGCCGCCGATATGCCACCATCGTCCGGCCGCGAGCGTGGCTATCTCTGTGCGCATCTGTCGCCAGTCGGCGACCGGGAGGCGTTGTTCGTGGTGTGGTGTCGACTCGGTGGCGCTACTCATGACGCAGATTTCTGTGCCATTGCCGCATGTCCGAGGACGATGCTGCGGTCTGCAACGGAATGGAACGCAGGCGAGGACGTGAGCACGATCGTGGTGAAACCTTCACGCGCGCTGCGCATGTTTTGCGCGATGTCGTGTTCGGTCGCCGAGTCGACTGAGTTCGTCGGATCGTGCATGACCAGTACCGGAGCCTGCCGATACAGCGCGCGCGCGAGTGCGACGCGCTGACGCTGTCCACCGGACAAGGTGCGTCCACCGTCGCCGACCCGGGTGTTGTATCCGTGTGGCAGTTCGCTATCTAGGCTGTCGCAGCGCGCGTCGGTCAGTGCAGCCAGCGCCCGAGAGTGTTCCTTCGAACCGGCCTCGACGCGTTCGGTGGTCACGTTCTCGAGCACCGTCGGCTCGAGGAGATCGGACTGGTGAGGTGCGACCAGGATCGTGCGCCTGACCTGAGTCGGAGCGTGTTCGCGCAGCGGGCGATCGTCGAGCGTGACGTGGAGTACGTCGGACTCGCGCTTCCGCGAGGTGAGAGTCAGTGCAGCGACCAGCCTCTCGGCATCTACAGCGATCGGGTCGATGGCCACGAACTGACCCGGACCGATGATCAGGGCTTCGACCAGGGAGGGGCCGTGTATTCGAAGAGTCGGTGCGGATGCGACGTCGGCTGTGCCGAGGGCCTCGGGATCGGGGTCGATGTGTAGTCGGTCCAGGACGCGGCGGCCGGAGGCGAGAACCTCCGCGCCCAGTGTCACGGCCTCCTCGATGAGGATTCGCAGCGGATCGAGAAGCACCTGGGCCATGGCTGCCGCAGCGATGAGCCCGCCGATGGAAATCGACCCGTCGAAGGTGAGCACTGCGGCGACGACGGTCACGACGCCGGCGAACAGGCCGGTCAGGGCAGTGTTGACGCCGATCAGCGCGCCTTCTGCTTTGTTGGCGGCCAGCGTTCCTCGCAGTGCTGCTCGGCTCACGCCGCGGTAATGTTCGGCAGCGGCGCGCTGCGCATGGATTCCGGCGATGACGCGGTATCCCGAGACCAGGTCGGCGGCAGCGCCTGCGGCGTCGGCGATGCCTTCCTGTTCCTGTTCGGCACGAACGCGCAGGGGCCTGGCGATCATTGCCATCACTGCCAGCAGCAGTGGCGACCCGATGACGACCGTCAGGCCCAGGATCGGGTGGATCGTGAACAGCGAGAACGCCGCAACGACGATAGCGACGAGGTTCCCGAGTGGATAGATGGCGAAATATATCGCGCTGCTGGTTCTATCGCTGTCGGATGTAGCGACGGATAGCAGTCGCCCGGGTAGTTGCGGCCCACCTGCGGTGCCTCGCACGTCCAGGATCCGCTCGACGACGCGTGCGGAGAGCTCGTACTTCGCTCTCTGTACCGCGTACCAACCGATCCGCCCGCCGAAGCGGTACGTCAGGTTGATCACGACATAGAGCCCGGCAATCACCGCGATCCACCGCAGGAAGTCGCCGATGGCGTCCCCCGCGGGGGTGCCGGTCGTGACCGGTCCGATGCCCTGGTCGATCGCCGCGCCGAGTGCCAAGGGAACCAGCGTGATCGCCGTGTTGTACAGGACCAGGAGCAGGCAACCGAGGGCTGCGTGCCAGCCGGCGGACCTGACGATGGAGGCCGCCAGTCCCATTGGAGACATGCTCTCGCGGATGATGATTCGGCGTTCCGGCGGGGTGTCGGGGATGTCGAAGAAGACAGGAAGGTGCTTGGGCGGATTCCACGCTGCCCTTTCCTGGGAGGCCTCGGTCATGTGCAATTCGCTACCGCGTCGGACGTCCGCGGAAGGCAGTTGGGCCAGCGCGTGTGGCGAGCCATGCTGCGGATCGGGTGGACTTCGTTGCTTCTCGCGCCGCGAACCACGGTGTAGTTACTCCATCGGATGGGTCAGGTGGATCGGCATCCACAGCGTCGATTAGTGAGGACAGCCTAGCCTGATATGGTCGCAACTGGTCGGTCTCGTGACCGGCTGTGTCGGCTGCTGCTTCATCGACCTGCTCGTACGCCGTCTCCGGCGGAAGCGTCGTCCGCGTTTCAACTGCACGATCGATTCCGAGAGGCCAAGTCTTGTTCGACTCACCATTTCACCGCAGCAGCATTCGCGCGGTTGCCGCGCTCGCGGCCGTCGCTGCACTCGGTCTCGGCGTGTCCGCGTGCAGCAGCGGTGACGGCTCGGGTAGTGCTGACGATTCCGCGACGAGCGACACGCGCGTGATCTCCACCGACCGCGGCGACATCGCCGTTCCGGTAGATCCACAGCGTATCGCGGTGCTGTCTGCAGGTCTGGCAGGCTACCTCTTCACTCTCGACGCTCCGATCGCCATCACCGACACTCGGCTGCTCGGGGTGACCAACCTGGACGGCGGTTTTCCGCCGCAGTGGGCGGACAAAGCCGAGGCGCAGGGAACCGAGGAGTTGCCGGCAGGTGAGACTCTCGACATCGAGGCGATTGCGTTGGCCGAGCCCGATCTGATAATCGGTGGTGGGCAGGGCTTTTCCGCAGTGCTCGCAGGCGAAGCCTACGACCAGCTCGCGGCCATCGCACCCACTGTGCTCATCCCGTCGTCGGTCAACACCTGGCAGGGTGAACTCGAGGCGGTGGCCGACGCCGCTGGAGAAAGCGACAAGGTCCGCGGCCTCGTGGAGGCGTACGAGGACAAGGTCGCCGAGGTCGGTGCCGCGATCACCGCCCCCGGACTACCGGTGGCGTACTTGCTGTCGCTCAGTACCAACGAACCGGCGTTCATCCCACCGTCGGCCGCGTTGCCGGAGCTGTTGGCGAGCGTCGGTCTATCGGCCGACGACGTGCTGGCCAAAGCCGACGACCCCGAGCTCTACGGTTCTGGAGATTCGTTCATCATCAGCAACGAGCTGCTGTCGAAGGTTGGTGATGCTCCGACCATGTTCGTCGTCCCGGTCGCTGGTCGTACCCTCGATCAGCTCCGGGCGGACCCGTTGTATGCCTCGCTGCCGGCGTTCGCGACCGGCGAGGTCTTCGAGCTTCCGGCTACCAGTTACCGCCCGGACTACGACGGCGTCATGGACACGCTGGACCGCGTCCAGCAGTTGTTCACCAGCTGACAGGCACACGAGAGCAAAGGGAGTAGTTCGATGGCTGGGACCGTCCGTGAGGTCGAGGTCTTTCCGATCCGCATGCGAGAGCTCGATGTACTGCGGGTCGAGGACGTCACTCCTGGCATGCGACGGGTGACGGTCGGGGGTCCATCGATGGATCAGCATGTACGGGACGGAATCGTGATTCCGGCGGTGCGCACGAGTGGTTTCGACGACGACATCAAATTGCTGCCCGCCGATCCGGTTACCGGCACGCTTCCGTTCGAGGAACCTACGAACTCGGCGGACGGGACTGTCGACTGGCCGGCGGGTTCGTTCCAGTACTCCCGGACCTACACGGTGCGTCGATTCGACCGTGATGCTCGTGAGATGGACATCGATTTCGTCGTCCACGCGGGCGGCCTCGCTGCCGAGTGGGCCAACCGGGTGGGACCCGCGGAGAAGATCTTGATTGCCGGACCGAAGCACTCGTCCTCACTTCCCGTCGGGGTGGACTGGATGCTTGTCGCGGGGGACGAGACCGCTCTGCCTGCAATTGCGCACTGCCTCGAAAAGCTCCCCTCGGATCTGCCCGCCACCGTAGTGATCGAGGTCGCCGAACCAGCACATCGTCAGGAGCTGCTATCCGACGCCGACGTGGACATCACGTGGCTGTACAGATCCGACAATGGTGGCGAGTCGCGGCTGGCGCAGACCGTGCAGGACGCACAGTGGCGCCGCGGCCAGCCGTATCTATGGGTGGCAGGGGAGTCGACGACGGTCAAGCCGCTCCGTCGATGGGCGAAGCACCACACGAACCTGGACAAGCGGTTCGTCGAGATCGCAGGATACTGGCGTCGCCGTGACATCGCCGCCGATGGTGACCGCGCCGCGGATGTGGCAAGTGCCGGCGAGTCGCTGCACGAACTTTCTGAGTTGTTGCCACCGCTCGTGATCAGAACGGCAGTGACGCTGGGAGTATTCTCTGCCGTCGACGGAGGTGCCGACTCGGTCGAAGAGATCTCCGCACACTGCAATTCGCATCCAGGAGCAACGGCGAAGCTACTACGGCACCTTGTGCTCATGGGTCTGCTGACCGTCGACGCTGGGCGCTTCTCTGCGACCGAGAAAGGGGCGATCCTCGCCGACGACGATGGGCCTGTTGCGCAGGCACTGAACTTCGACAGCATCCAGACGCGACTGGACATGGCATTCATGGGACTGGTCGACACTGTGCGCACAGGCAGCCCCGCGGCTGGTCACGGATTCGCCGACAAGGCCAGTGAACCCGGTTTCACGGCGGGCTTTCACGAGGAATCTGCATTCGAGGCGTTGTACCGATCACCGGCACTCCCCACCGCAGTCGACCTCGCCGACGTGGACAGTGTGGCTGTGTACGGCGAAGGAGCAGGTGTCTACGCGGACACTCTGGCGAGGCTGCTACCTCGTCTCGAGATCTATCTCGTCGGACTGCCGGCATTGGGAGACAGGAACTTTTCCGATATCGTCGAGTCTCGCCGCGGGCGGGTCACGCGTATCGATTCGAGTGAGTTCACGCCTCTCGCACAACCTGTCGACCTGGCTGTGGCCGTAGGCGTCGTCGACACGATGCCAGATCCCGACGCGATTCTGCTGATCGCAACCCTTGCTCGTTCGGCGCGGCGCGTCGTACTCGTCACTGACCTGCTCGACCCGTCGACCAC
>NZ_LVCV01000139.1 GCF_001647195.1 Rhodococcus sp. EPR-157
CGTGAAGCAGGTGCACGGGAGCCACGATTCGGGGCACTGGGGTGGGGATCGACCGTCGTCGAATACACAGCTGTGTAGAACGCTGACTCACGGGTACATGCTCAGAGGAAAGGAATGCCATGACGGACAACCGGATCGACGGCAGCGCCGAGAAGGGCTACTGGTTCGCCGAGGTCGTCGAGGTCGAGCAACTCACGCCCCACATGGTGCGAGTGACATTCGGCGGTGACGACGTCGCGGAGTACACCTCGATCGGGGTTCCCGACGAGTGCATCACCATCTTCTTCGCTCGCGACGGCGAGGACCGCCCGCCTGCCATGACCGAGGTCGACGGCACGTGGTGGTATCACGAGGTCGAACCCATGCCGGAGGGGCGGAACTACACGGTTCGTCGATTCGACACCGATACAGGTCTTCTCGTCATCGACTTCGTCGCGCACGAGGGGGGCGTCGCGGCCACGTGGGCGTTGAATGCCTCGGTGGGACAGGTTGTTCTGTGGACCCGTCCCCGATCCTGGTACAACATTCCTGATTCTGCGGAGTGGCAGTTGCTCGTCGCCGACATGACGGGCTTGCCCGCACTCGGCCGCATCGTCGAGGAACTTCCAGCGGGCGCCAAGGCACACGCGATCGTCGAGGTTCTCGAGCGCGGGGATATCCAGCAGTTCGAGACTGCAGGCGACGTCACGTACGACTGGCGAATCGGTTCCGGCAACGGTGATTGCGCGAGCGTTCTCGACGCCGCAGTGCGCGAATATGTCCTGCCGGAAGGCGAGGGATACGTGTGGTTCGCCGCCGAAGCTGCATCGTCACGCATCGTCCGCAAGTACATCCGCAAGGAAGTCGGATACCCCGTACGGCAATTCGAGATCATCGGCTACTGGCGGGTGAACTCGGAGCAGTGGCTCGAAAAGTACAAGAAGTACCAGGAAGAAGCCCTCGCCGTGTACAACGGCGCGCTCGAGGCTGGCCGTAGCGAGACCGAGGCGAGCGAGGAATTCGACGCCCTGCTGGAGCGGGTGGGGCTGTAGGGCTGGGGTTCTGGGGCGGCTCCGCCCCCAGTGGCACGCTTATGGTTCCTCTGGTGCACTTATCCGTGCCACTGAGGCGGGGCCGTTCGGGGGTGGTGAGGCGGGGCCGTTCGGGGGTGCTGAGGCGGGGCCGTTCGGGGGTGGTGAGGCGGGGCCGTTCGGGGGTGGTGAGGCGGGGCCGTTCGGGGGTGGTGAGGCGGGGCCCCGGCCCGGCATGAGCATCGCGGCGAGAAGCATCAGCACTGCGGCAGCGGCGACGCCGATGAAGACCAGGTGAATGGCGTCGGACAGCTGTTCGGGCGCTGGATCTCCGGAGACTCGCGAGTTGACGATGGCCCCGAAGATCGCGACGCCGACCGCGCTGCCGATGGATCTGGCGAACATGTTCGTCGAGGTTGCGACACCTCGCTCGTCCCACTCGACGCTCGATTGGGCCGCGATGAGCGTCGGACTGGCGATGAGCCCCATGCCCAGTCCGACGACGAAGCAGACGGCCGCGATCATCCAGATCTGCGAGTCGGCGCCGATCAGTACGCCAAGTCCGGTTCCGACGGCCGCGATCGAGCCGCCGGTCAAGGCTGTCGCCCGGAAGCCGAAGCGGAGGTAGAACTTGCCCGACAGTGACGCGGCGATCGGCCACCCGAGCGTCAGGGTCGCCAGCGCGAAGCCCGCCACGATGGCCCCCGTGCCGAGAACGCCTTGGACGAACGTCGGAACGTACGACGTCAGACCGAGAACAATCGCGCCGACGAGCAGTGAAATCAGGCTACTGACGACGAGGACGCGTCGAGTGCACACCCACAACGGCAGTATGGGCTCTTCGGCGCGGGTCTGTTGCCACGTGAACAGCGCGAGCGAGACGATTCCGGCGGCGAAGATACCGATTGACATGCCAGACCCCCAGGCCCAGGACTGTCCGCCCTCGAGCAGGCCGAGCAACACTGCGGTAGCCCCGACCGTCAACAATGCGGCGCCGAGGTAGTCGATCTTGGGTCTGGGACCGTTGACCGGTTCTTCGTGGAACCGCCTGATCAGCATCCATGCTGCGAGCGCGCACAGCGGAATGTTGACGAAGAAGATCCATCGCCATGACAGGAACTCCGAGAAGAAGCCGCCGAGGGCGGGTCCGAGCACCGAGGACATTGCCCACACGCTGGCGAGGTAGCCCTGAGCTTTCGCGCGCTCCTGCAGCGTGTAGATGTCGCCGGCGATGGTTATCGACATCGGTTGGACGGCTCCAGCACCCAGTCCCTGGATGGCGCGGAACACGATCAGCGCAGGCATACTCCACGCCAGGCCGCACAGAATCGAGCCGAGAAGAAACACTCCGATTCCCCACAGCATGACTTTCTTGCGCCCGAAGAGGTCGGCGAGTTTGCCGTACAACGGCACCGACACGGCCTGCGCCAGCAGGTAGATCGAGAACAACCACGGGAACTGACTGAAGCCACCGGGATCGCCGACGATCGTCAACACTGCCGTCGCGATGATCGTGGAATCCAGCGCGACGAGGGACGTGCTCAGCATCAACGCGACGAGTACCGGTCCGCGTTCGGAGCGGAATCCGACACCTGCCACCTCTTGTTTCGTTGCCATCACCAACCATTCTTCTCCTGTCACCGGGAAGGCACGAAACCAGGCCCGGATAGGGTTGACTGCGTGCGCCCAACTCTCAGTAGCTACCAGCATCTGGCCGGCGGCAAGGTTCGCGATCTGTACATCGTCGACGACGACCATCTGCTGCTCGTCGCGAGCGATCGCATCTCCGCCTACGACCACGTTCTCGATACGCCGATACCCGACAAGGGACGCGTCCTGACGGCGATGAGCGTGTTCTTCTTCGACCAACTCGGCGGCGTGAATCATCTCGCCGGCGACCCACTCGACGAACGAATCCCGCAGGAGCAGCTCGGACGGGCCCTCGTGGTGAAGCGGTTGCAGATGGTGCCGATCGAATGCGTTGCCCGCGGCTACCTCACCGGATCGGGATTGGCCGACTACCAGAGCACCGGCGCGGTGTGCGGCGTCGCGTTGCCCGACGGTCTGGTCGAGTCGAGCAAACTCGACGAACCGATCTTCACGCCCGCGGCCAAAGCTGCGCTCGGCGAGCACGACGAGAACGTCGACTTCGCCGCCGTGGTGGACAAGGTCGGCGAAGAACTTGCGTTCTCTCTGCGACGGGAGACGCTCGAGATCTA
>NZ_LVCV01000140.1 GCF_001647195.1 Rhodococcus sp. EPR-157
TCGTCCTCGCCGACGAGGTGCTCACTCCCGACTCCTCGCGCTACTGGCCCGCCGATGGGTACGAAGCGGGTCGAGTGCAACCGAGTTTCGACAAGCAGTACGTCCGCGACTGGCTGACGGGGGAGTCGGGGTGGGACCGACGAAGTGACACGCCTCCACCCGCGCTTCCGGACGAGGTCGTCGCTGCGACCAGAGCACGGTACATCGAGGCATACGAACGCATTTCGGGCCTCAACTTCGACGATTGGGTCAAGCCATGACAGTAACTCCACCTATTGCCAAGAAAGTGCCGCTCGAGCGGACGCATCACGGGGACACGTTCGTCGACAACTACGAGTGGTTGCGTGCGAAGGAAGACCCAGAGGTCATCGCGTACCTCGAGGCGGAGAATGCGTACACCGATCAGCAGACTGCCGGCCTGGAGGAGCTTCGCGGAAAGATATTCGACGAGATCAAGTCGCGTACCCAGGAAACGGATCTGTCCGTCCCGACAAGGATGGGCGACTGGTGGTACTACTCGCGCACCATCGAGGGCAAGTCCTATGGCCTGCAATGCCGTTGCCCCGTCGCCTCGCCCGACGACTGGACGCCTCCCGACCTGTCCGGCCACGCTGCGGTTCCGAACGAGCAGATTCTGCTCGATTCGAACCTCGAAGCCGAGGGGCACAGCTTCTTCTCGCTCGGTGCATTCTCCATCAGCCAGGACGGCAACCTGCTGGCGTACTCCACCGACACCGAGGGCGATGAGCGGTACACGCTGCGTTTCAAGGATCTTCGGACCGGAGAGATGCTCCCCGACGAGATCGAGAAGGTCTCTACCGGCGCAACCTGGTCTTTCGATCACGGCCACGTTTTCTACCAGACCGTCGACGAATCCTGGCGGCCGGACACCGTGTGGCGGCACAAGCTAGGAACGCCGTCCGAGTCGGACGTCAAGGTCTTCCACGAGCCCGACGAGAGCTACTGGGTCGGATTCGGGTCGACCCGTAGCGAGAAGTACTTGATGATCTGGGTCGGCTCGAAAATCACCTCCGAGTGCCTCGTCCTCGAATCCGAGAATCCCGAAGGCGAATTCCGCGTCGTACTCCCTCGGGTTGCCGGCGTCGAGTACAGCGTCGAGCATGCGGTGGTCAAGGGTGAGGATCGATTTCTGATCCAGCACAACGGATCCGTCAACGGCTGGGGCACCGAGGGGGAGAAGGCCGAGAACTTCCTGCTGGCCGACGCGCCCGTCGACGATCCGTCGAACCAGACCATCCTGATTCCGCATCGCGACGACGTTCGTCTCGAGGATGTCGACGCGTTCGCCGACCACCTCGTGCTCAACTATCGCCGGGAGGCGTTGACGCGATTGGCGATCTGGCCGCTCGGTGCCGACGGGTACGGCGAGTATCGCGAACTCGAGTTCGACGAAGAACTGTTCGCCGTCGGCGCAGGGTCGAACCCGGAGTGGAAGCAGCCCATGCTGCGCATGGTGTACACCTCGTTCATCACGCCGGGGCAGGTCTACGACTACAACCTGTCGACCGGTGAGTTGCTGCTCCGCAAGTCCCAGCCTGTACTCGGTGACTTCGACGCGAACGACTACGTGCAGCACCGTGATTGGGCCGTGGCGTCCGACGGTACGCGCATTCCGCTGTCGATCGTAGTGCGCAAGGACGTTCCCGAGGGGCCTGCTCCGACGCTGCTGTACGGCTACGGGTCCTACGAGGCGTCGATGGATCCGGCGTTCTCCGTGGCTCGGCTCTCGCTGCTGGACCGCGGGATCGTCTTCGTCGTCGCGCATGTTCGTGGTGGGGGCGAAATGGGGCGGCACTGGTACGAGAACGGCAAGACGCTGACGAAGAAGAACACGTTCACCGACTTCGTTGCAGCGGCACAGCACCTGATCGACACGGGACGCACGTCGCCGAAACATCTGGTCGCCGACGGCGGCAGTGCGGGCGGACTGTTGATGGGCGCTGTGGCCAACCTGGCACCGGAGTTGTTCAACGGGATCCTCGCGAACGTACCGTTCGTCGACCCGCTGACCTCGATCCTCGACCCGTCGCTGCCTCTCACCGTCATCGAGTGGGACGAGTGGGGAAATCCGTTGGCGGACAGGGCGGTGTACGAGTACATGAAGTCGTACAGCCCCTACGAGAACGTCGAGGCCAAGGACTATCCGTCGATTCTGGCGATCACTTCCATCAACGACACTCGCGTTCTGTACGTCGAGCCCGCCAAATGGGTTGCTGCACTGCGAGCGACGAAGACGGGTGACTCCGAGCTGCTCCTGAAGACCGAGATGAGCGCCGGCCACGGCGGTGTCAGTGGGCGGTACGAGAAGTGGAAGGAAGCGGCCTTCGAGTACGCCTGGATCGTGCAGCAGACGGGCGCTGCGTAGGGCGTCCGGCTGTCCCGCCCCAGGGGCTCAGGGCGTCCCGCCCCAGGGGCTCAGGGCGTCCCGCCCCAGGGGCTCAGGGCGTCCCGCCCAGTGGCACGGTTAAGTGCACCCAAGCGCACTCAACCGTGCCACTGGGCGCGGAGCGCCTACCGCCACACATACCGCACCTGGGGGCGACCGGCCTTGCCGTACTCTGTGTTTCGCACAACCAGACCGTCGTCAGCGAGACGCTCCAGGTATCGCCATGCCGTCACCCGCGACACCCCGACCAGCTTGGCGGCCTCGGATGCATTCAGGCCTTCCGGTGCGTCTCGGACGATCGCGGTGACGCCGTCCATGGTTTGCGGCGCAATACCTTTCGGCGTCGACAATCGCTCGTCCGCGGTGCGCAGATGTGACATTGCTCGGTCGATGTCACGTTGACTCGCGGCGTTCTCGCCCGCAGCCAGCGCATCGTGAAATTCGCTGTAGCGTTCGAGCTTGTCACGAAACGCGGCGAAGGTGAACGGCTTCAGCAGGTACAGCACAACACCGTGGGCGACCGCCGAACGCACCACCGACAGATCTCGCTCCGACGTGATCGCGATGACGTCGGGGCTCGGACGTAGCCCGCCGAGCGCAGCGGCGACGTCGATTCCGTTGGAGTCGGGCAGCCCGATGTCGAGCAGCACGAGGTCGATCGGTTCAGTGGCCTCACTTGCCGCTCGGAGCGCCGCGGATCCGGTGTGGACCATACCGGCGACGGTGAAGCCCGGCATGCGCTCGACGTAGGTGCGGTGCGCTTCGGCGATGAGTGGCTCGTCCTCGACGATCAGTACGCGGATCACGTCGTGGGCTCCGTAGGAATCGTCGCTGTCAGCACGGATCCGTACGTCACCTCGGACGTCAACGTCCCGCGATAGCGAGTCACGACCTGGGTGACGAGCGCGAGTCCGAGGCCGCGAGAGCCGGATTTGGTCGAGTATCCTCGCGTCAACGCGGTCTCGAGCACCTCGGTGGGCATTCCGGGACCGCTGTCCGACACACGGACCACTAGTTCGGACGTCGAGTCACGCACTGTTACTTCGACCCACGGCTGTTCGGACTCCTTCGACGCATCGATTGCATTGTCTATCAGATTGCCGACCAGCGTGACCAATTCGCGTGGAGTGACTATTCCTGCATGATCGAGCGCGGTGTCCTCGGTGATCGTCAGTTCGACGCCTTGCTCTGCCGCCTGGCTCACCTTGCCGAGCAGTAGCGCGGCCAGTGCAGGCTCGTTCACCGACCCCATCAACCTGTCGATGAGATGTTGCGACAGCTCGAGGTCCGCCGTCGCGAATTCCACTGCCTCCTGGGGACGGCCGAGCTCGACCATCGTGATGACCGCGTGGAGACGGTTCGCCGACTCGTGTGCCTGCGATCGCAAGGATTCGGCGAAGCTGCGCACCGAGTCGAGTTCGCCGATCATGCCCTGCAGTTCGGTTCGATCGCGAATGGTGAGGACGTCACCGAGCGTGCGTCCTTCCCACATCACCGGATCTTGGTTGACCACCAGGACCCTCGTGTCCGTCAAGTGCAGTTCACCACCGGAAGACATGTGCTGCAACGATTCCGGTAGATCTTCGCGACGGACCGGACCATCCGGAAGGTCGAGCAGGCGTCGGGCCTCGTCGTTGACGATTTCCGCGGTCCCGTTCTTCCCGAACACGAGCAAACCCTCACTGATGGAGTGGAGGACGGCGTCGTGATGCTCGTACATCGACCGCAGCTCATCCGGCGCCATCCCCAATGTCTGACGGCGCAATCTGCGGCTGAGGGCCACCGAACCGATCGCCGCGACGACGAAGGCCGCGAAGACGACGCCGATGATCAGCGGCAGACCCGAGACGAACTGGTCGCTTATCTTGTCTCGCGTCACGCCGGCCGACACGAGTCCGACGATGTCGCCGTTCACGTCGGTAACCGGGGTGACCGACCGTATCGACGGGCCGAGCGACCCGACGTATGTCTCGGTGAACGTCTCTCCTGCCAGCGCTCGGTCGATGTTGCCGCTGAACGGCTTGCCGATCAGGTCCACGGTCGTGTGCGTGAATCGGGTGCGGTCCGGCGCCATGACGACGATGAAGTCGACGCCCGTGATCATGCGAATTCGTTCGGTCTCCGGTTGCAGAACGGCACTCGGATTCTCGGATCGGATCGCGATCGGCGTGGACGGCTCGTTCGCGATACTCGCGGCTACTGCGATCACTTCGCGGCGTGTGGCTTCGTCGCTGTTGGTTCTCTCGTTGATGATCGTCAGCACACCGCCGGCGAAGACGATCACGGCCATGACGATCAACTGCAGAACCAGAACCTGTCCTGCGACGCTCGTCGGGCGTTTTGCCACGTGCTGCCTCGTTTCGTGAACCCGTCGTGTGAACAGAATGAACGTATTCGTGACTGCCATCACGATCTCTACCAACATCGTCCCTTAGCAAGGCGTGATCCAACTCACTCCATAAGTCACAAAGGACGTAACCATGACTACCAGCATCGTTGCTGACGAGAACCGGAACCCGGCTCCCGAACCCAAGAAGAAGCGCGACAAGACCCACTGGCTCTACATCGCCGTGATCATCGCGGTCATCGCCGGCGTCATCGTCGGACTGGTGGCCAAAGATTTCGCCTCGGACCTGTCCGTTCTCGGAACGCTGTTCGTCAGCTTGATCAAGATGATGATCAGCCCGGTTATCTTCTGCACCATCGTTCTTGGCATCGGTTCGGTGCGGGCCGCAGCGAGCGTTGGCCGAGTCGGTGGCCTCGCACTCGCCTACTTCATCGGTATGTCGACCATCGCCCTCGGCATCGGCATGGTTGTCGGCAACCTCATCAAGCCCGGTGACGGGCTGAACATCGAGCCGAACGGCGCGGGTGCGGAGTTGGCGGACAAGGCCCACGAAGCCGGCGGCACCATGGACTTCATCGCCGGGATCATTCCGGACACGTTGGTGTCGTCGCTCACGGCCGGTTCCGTCCTGCAGACGCTGTTCGTCGCCATCCTCGTCGGCTTCGCTCTGCAGGCGATGGGTAAGCAGGGTGAAGGCATCCTCAAGGGCATCGGAGCAGTGCAGAAGCTCGTGTTCCGCATCCTGACGATGATCCTGTGGCTCGCCCCGATCGGCGCGTTCGGTGCGATTGCAGGCGTGGTCGGTAAGACGGGGTTCGACGCAGTCATCCAGCTCGGCACCTTGATGCTGGCGTTCTACATCACCTGCTTCATCTTCGTCTTCTTCTTCCTCGGCCTGATCCTGAAGTTCGTCTCCGGCTTCTCGATCTTCAAGCTGGTCAAGTACCTGGCCCGTGAGTACCTGCTCATCGTCGCCACCAGCTCCTCCGAGTCGGCACTGCCGCGTCTGATCGCCAAGATGGAGCACGTCGGTGTCGAGCGCACCACCGTCGGAATCGTCGTCCCGACCGGCTACTCGTTCAACCTCGACGGCACCGCGATCTACCTGACGATGGCCTCCATCTTCATCGCCGACGCCATGAACATGCCGCTCTCGCTCGGCGAGCAGTTCTCGCTCCTGCTGTTCATGATCATCGCCTCCAAGGGTGCGGCGGGTGTCTCCGGAGCAGGCTTGGCGACGCTGGCCGGCGGATTGCAGAGCCACCGCCCCGAATTGCTCGACGGGGTCGGCCTCATCGTCGGGATCGACCGGTTCATGTCCGAGGCCCGTGCACTGACGAACTTCTCGGGCAACGCCGTCGCTACCCTGCTGGTCGGAACATGGACCAAGACCATCGACGCAGGCCGGGTGAACGAAGTCCTCAGCGGCAAGTTGCCGTTCGACGAGGAGACCATGGTCGACGACCATCTTCCGGAAGACGACAAGTACGTCGAACTGGAGAAGACCGCCGTCAAGGCGTAGTGCCCCACCTGGTGACGCGCACCCCCCGTCATCAGGTGTGTAGCAAAAGAGCGATCCTCGCACCATGAGGGTCGCTCTTTTGTGTTCTCGCATGCCGACTCACCACCTGTCGGTACTCACAGGTAAGTTCAAGAAATGACTGAAGTCCAGAATATCGGCATCAATACGCTGGGCGGTGCGCCCACCTCGCTCGATGAGTATGCAGGCAGGGCGGTCCTGGTCGTCAATGTTGCCTCGAAGTGTGGATTGACCCCCCAGTACGCCACGCTCGAGAAGCTCGCCACCGACTACTCGGCGCAGGGTCTGTCCGTTATCGGCATCCCCTGCAACCAGTTCGGTGGACAGGAGCCGGGCACCGCGGAGGAGATCGAGACGTTCTGCTCCACCACCTACGGCGTCACCTTCCCGATGATGGAGAAGGTGGACGTCAACGGCGAAAATCGGCATCCGCTGTACGCCGAACTCACCAAGACCGAGGATGCCGACGGCACTGCGGGAGATATTCAGTGGAACTTCGAGAAGTTCCTCATCTCGCCGGACGGTGTGGTCACCAATCGATTCCGTCCGCGTACGGAACCGGATGCGCCCGAGGTCCTCGCTGCGATCGACAAGATCCTGCCGAAGGAAACCATCGCCGTTTAGACGCGATCAATTCTGCCGTCGAGCCTCGTTCACCCTGGTGTGCGAGGCTCGACGCATGTCTGGAGCATTGATCGTGTCGGTGAGCGGAATCAAGGACGACACTTGCGAGAACGCGGCGGAGTTCGCCCGTGAACTGGACAAGCGTGGCGTTGCGCTCTCGCTTCTCGTCGCGCCGAGGCTCAAGGACAAATATCGCTTGACGCAGGACGAGAGCACGCAGGACTGGTTGCGGGGGCGTCGGGATCAGGGCGATGCAATCATCCTGCACGGCTACGACCAGGCCGCGACCAAGCGTCGTCGCGCGGAGTTCGCGACTCTGCCACGGCACGAAGCCCGACTTCGATTGATGGCCGCCGACCGCGTCATGGAGCAGACTGGCCTGCGTACACGGGTTTTCGCGGCGCCTCGTTGGATCGCCTCGCCCGGCGCTGTGTCGGCTCTGCCGGATGCCGGTTTCCGAATGATTGCCGGGGTGACCGCAATTCACGATCTCGAATCGGGTTCGCATGTGCGAGGCCGTGTTCTGGGAATCGGTGAGGGCTTCAAGGCCGAACCGTGGTGGTGCCGCGCCCTCGTGATCGGCGCAGGGCGCACCGCGCGCCGCGGTGGGTTGGTTCGGCTGGCCGTGAGCGCCAAGCAACTCGGCCGCTCCGGTCCGAAGCAAGCCATTCTCGACGCCGTCGACCTCGCGCTGTACAGCGGAGCGACGCCCGGTGTGTACGAGCACGTCCGGAAGATCGGTCGGGCGGCCTAGCCGCTCGGCGGCTTTTCTGTTCGCGCGGCTCCGCCGCCAGTGGCGCGGTTAAGTGCACTCCGACGCGCTCAAACGTGCCACTGGGCAGGATGCCTCCAGTAACAGACCGCCAGGTCCGGACGATGCTTCCTCGAGACGCGCAACGAACTCGAGGTGGCTCATGAAACGACTTCTGCTCGTGGGACTCAGTGTGATTGCCCTTGTGGCATGCGGAGACTCGGATGGAGGGACGGCAACGGCTGTCTCGGAATCGTCCGCTGCACCGGGGCAACAGAACGTCACCCAGACGATCGCACCGTCGGTCGGAGCGCTACCGGACGTCAGCAATCAGATTCCAGCCCTCCCACCGCAGGTTCGGATCCCGACTGTTCCAGCTGCGGAACCGGAAGCCCTACCGGGGCCGCCAGTCGTGTGCCCGGGCATCGCGTCGCCCGTCGTGACGGACGCAGTGGCGTCGTTCTCGCCGTATTTCGACGACGTTCCGTGGGTCGCCTACGAGATGGGCGACCCGTGCGCGTCGTTCACCTGGGTTTCCGCGACGTCGGAGCGTGCGACGGCCAGCTCCCCCGACCACCATCTCTTCTTCGACGACGGGGTCTACCTCGGTACGGCGACGGCCGAGCCGTACAGCTTCTCGTCGGTAGTGGACCAGTCCTTCGACACCGTGACCGTGAACTACCGCTGGCTCGTCGGCGACGAGGCATTTGCCGCCCCTGAGGGCGGCCCGGTGGCCATCCGCTACCGGTGGAACGGTTCGCAGGTCACGATGCTCGACGCGCTGCCGCCCGAGATCACCGGCTAGATCTGCACGCTCGTTTCCTCGTCGAACGTGCGGAACTCGGTGTTCTCGTCGGCCATGTCCTTGAACCTGCCGTAGTAGATGCCGCGCGCTTGCTCTGCGACGACGGCCTGGTGGATCGGGAAGGCAGTCCGGGGCGCCACGGCGCGGAGGAACTCGATCGTCTCCGACAGCTTCGACCACGGCGCGGCGGTAGGCAGCGCAAGAACGTCGACCTTCTGTTCGGGGACGAACAACGAGTCCCCCGGATGTAGGAGCTGACCGGGATTCTCCGGGGTACCGAGCAGGTAGCCAGTGTTGTCGATCACGGGCAGCTCGGGATGAATGATGGCGTGGGTGCCGCCGACGCCCGTCACCTGAATGCCGCCGACAGAGAAGACATCGCCCGCGTGAGTGGCCGTCCACCGTGTCCCGAGCTGTGACGCCGTCATCGGGTCGGCGTAGAGCGCTGCACTCGGATTGCCCTCCAGTAGAGCCGGAAGTCGTTCCAGGTCGACGTGATCCGGATGCTGGTGGGTGATGAGGATGGCGTCGAGATCGGTGATTCCGTCGAACCCGTGCGAAAAATTGCCGGGGTCGATGAGGACGGTCGTTCCGTTGAGTTCGACGAGTACACAGGAATGTCCGAAGTGAGTCAGCCGCATGACTCCACAGTAAGCGCAGTTTCGCGCCTGCACGAGGTCCTGCGTAGACTCTCCACCTGCCGGTACCTATATCTCGAGGAGCTCCCACGTGGCCCGTGTTGTTGTCGACGTCATGCCCAAGGCCGAAATTCTCGACCCGCAGGGTCAGGCCATTGCAGGTGCGCTCGGACGTCTCGGCGTGGCCGGAGTGTCCGATGTCCGTCAGGGCAAGCGCTTCGAACTCGAGGTCGACGACAGTGTCGACGACGCCGAACTCGAGAAGATCGCCGAGTCCCTGCTCGCCAACACGGTGATCGAGGACTGGAAGGTAACCCGCCTCTCATGAGTGCACGCATCGGTGTCATCACTTTTCCCGGGACTCTCGACGACGTCGACGCCTCCCGCGCAGTCACCCTCGCAGGCGGTGAGGCTGTCAGCCTGTGGCACGCCGACGCCGACTTGAAGAACGTCGACGCCATCGTCGTCCCCGGCGGGTTCTCCTACGGTGACTACCTGCGCGCAGGCGCGATCGCCCGGTTCGCTCCCGTCATGGAATCGGTCGTGAAAGCAGCCGAGGGCGGTATGCCTGTGCTCGGCATCTGCAACGGATTTCAGGTCCTCTGCGAGGTCGGTTTGCTTCCAGGTGCACTGACTCGCAACGAAGGACTGCACTTCGTGTGCCGTGACCAGTGGTTGAAGGTCGAGAACAGCGGCACCGCGTGGTCGTCGCGCTACGAAACCGGTGCCGAGATTCTCATTCCGGTCAAGAACGCCGAGGGCCGTTTTCAGGCGTCGAAGGATGTCCTGGACGAGCTGGAAGGCGAAGGTCGCGTGGTTTTCCGCTACAGCGGAACCAATCCGAACGGATCCCAGCGAGACATCGCCGGCATCTCCTCGGCCAATGGGCGCGTCGTCGGACTCATGCCTCACCCCGAGCACGCGACCGAGCCGCTCACCGGTCCGAGCGATGACGGTCTCGGCATCTTCTACTCGGCATTGGACGCCATCGTCTCCGCCTGACGTGTCGGTAGCTCGGGTTAGTCTGCCGCTATGACCCTGACACTTGGCATGATCACCATGGATTCCCTGGACCCCGGCCCGCTTGCGCGGTGGTGGGCGGAGCAGACCGGCGGGGAGATCGTCGAGGAGAACGAGGGCTGGTTCTACGTCGTCGCCCTCGCCTCGGCCCCGTATCGGCTTGCGTTTCAGAAGGTCGAAGATCCGACGCCGGGCAAGAATCGCATCCATATGGATCTGACGACGTCAGATCTGGACAATGAACTCGCTCGACTCGTCGAAGCAGGTGCATCGGAGAAAGAGCAACACACGATGGGCGACTTCAGGTGGGTCACGCTGGCCGATCCGGACGGCAACGTCTTCTGTGTATCGGGTACGCACTAGGCCTCATCGGTCCGCGAGTTCGACGAGTGTGTCTGCGAAGATTCCGTTCGGCGTGATCTCCTCTCGATCGGACACTTGGCAGAATTCGCCGTTCCTCCAGAAATACACCTCTTGTGACAGCGGGTTCGGGGTATTTCTGGACAACATCTGTGCAAGAACGACCAAAAGTTCTGTCGCCCGCGTGATCTCGTCGAGATCACGCGGGCGGTAGTAGTCGATCTCGTACGCGTTCGGAATGGCGAACAGCACGCCGAACGGCGCCTCTCCCAGATGGTTTGCGATGAGGGTGGGCATGTCGGCAATCTTCGATGCCAGATAGATCGAGTCGCCGCGCTGTACTTCGATGGCTATGCCGT
>NZ_LVCV01000141.1 GCF_001647195.1 Rhodococcus sp. EPR-157
TCAGGTATCGATCCGACAGGGTCAGGGCGAGGTCCGGAAACGTCAGATTGAGTACCCGCCTCGGTGAATACGGAGTGTCCACCAGCGGCCGAGAGTATTGGAATTCTTCGATCTTCCGAAGGATGCCCAGGGGTGCGACGCGCTCGCGGAGCCGCATGTAGAACTCCTCGTCGGGAAGGCCGAGCACGTAGTCCGGGTCGCTGAGTTTCTGCGACTCCAGCATGACCGTCACGTGCGCTTCGATGATGTCGTCCCAATACCGGCGTTGCGCGTTTCGACACCGTTCGACCAGGTTGTCCAGTCCCATGTAGCCATCGGGGCCGGACTTCAAGGTCATGGCGTCGACCTTCGTCACCTTGACGCCGTGCCGATCGAACGCGGCGATCACCTTCCTGCGGATCAACGCGACGGTTGTTGCGTGCGAGGCCTGCTCGGCCAACGACTGTTCGAATTTCACTGTTCCCCCGAGGTTTGTGGACTTGGTTCTGTGCTCCTTGGTCTGTTCGACGCAGCAACTGACACAATGGTTCCCATGTCGTCCAACGCGTCTGCTGCCGGTCTGTGCAATTTCGTCGATGTGTCACCCTCGCCGTTCCATGTGTGTCGGACGGTGTCGGTGCAGCTCGAGGAGGTGGGATTCGTTCGCGTCGACGAGACCGAAACCTGGCCGGCCGAGGCCGGGCGCTACTACCTCATCCGCGGCGGATCCCTCGTCGCGTGGAGCACCGAAAGCTCTGGACCGTTCCGTATCGTCGGCGGTCATACCGACAGTCCGAACTTGCGGGTCAAGCAGCATCCGGACCTCGAGTCGGCAGGGTGGCAGATGGTCGGCCTCGAGCCGTACGGCGGCGCGTGGCTCAACTCGTGGCTCGATCGCGATCTCGGCATTTCCGGTCGACTGAGCGTTCGTGACGGCAATGGCTTGCGCGAGGTTCTCGTCAAGGTCGACGAACCGATCCTTCGGGTACCCCAGCTGGCGATCCACCTGTCCGAGGACCGCAAGGGCGTCACTCTCGATCCGCAGCGCCACGTCAATGCCGTGTGGGGCGTGGGGAATTCGCCCAGGTCGTTCCTGGGGTACGTCGCCGAACGTGAAGGAGTCGACCCCGCGGCAGTGCTGGGGTGGGAGCTGATGACACACGATCTCGCTCCGAGCGCAGTGGTCGGAGTCGAGTCCGAATTGGTCAGTGCGCCGCGGCTGGACAATCAGGGGACCTGCTACGCCGGAACTCAGGCTTTGATTGCGGCAGTGGAGAATCCGACCGCGGCGACGCCTGTCCTCGCGCTGTTCGATCACGAGGAAGTCGGCAGTATGTCCGACCGTGGGGCATTCTCGGATCTGCTGAACACGGTGCTCGAGCGCATCGTTCTCGGACGTGGCGGTGGGCGCGAGGAGTTTCTGCGAACCATGGCCGGTTCCGTCTGCGCATCCGGGGACATGGCACACGCGACGCATCCGAACTATCCGGACCGACACGAGCCCTCCCACCGCATCGAACTTGGCGGTGGACCGGTGCTCAAGGTGAACCAGAATCTAAGGTATGCAACGGATTCCGCCGGTGCGGGTGCGTTCGCGCTGGCCTGTGATCAGGCGAACGTGCCGCTGCAGAGGTACGTCCACCGAGCCGATCTGCCCTGCGGGTCGACGATCGGACCGATCACCGCGTCACGCACGGGGTTGTCGACCGTCGACGTCGGCGCCGCTCAGTTGGCGATGCACAGTTCGCGCGAGCTGATGGGGGCGTCGGATGTCGCGGCGTACGCCGATGCGCTCGGGGCTTTCCTTGCGCCGGCGGGCTAGGTCGGCAACCACTAGGTCGACAACTGGGGCTCCAACCGCAGGCACGCATCGGCAGCGAGCCAGAACAGCTGCTCGCGGACGCTGCCTGCCTTGGTCCAGCCGCGGTGCTCCCAGTCGGCGGCCAACGAATCGCCCGCGTACAGCAGCTGCGCGAACCGCACCCCGCGGTACTGCGCGACCGCGCAGAACGCCGACGCCTCCATGTCGACCGTCAAGCACCCCTCCTCGACGCGCCGCGACACCCGGCTGCGGGTTTCGCGATACAGCGCATCGGTCGTCCACGATCGGCCCGTGACGTGATCGATGCCGGCCTCGGTCAGCACCTGCTGGAGTACCGTCACCCCGTCGGGATCGGCGTCGACGACACGTCCCGGCGCCAGGTAGTGGAACGACGTGCCCTCGTCGCGAACTGCACTGTCGACAACCATGACGTGGCCCATCCCGAGCTGATCGGTCAGCGCCCCAGCGCCGCCGACAGCCACGAATTCCGAGCACCCGAGCGCGATGGCCTCTTCGAGAAACAGCGCTGCAAGGGGTGCGCCGACGCCTGGATGGAACACCGCGAGCCGCTCGCCGCCGCGCTCGATCTCGTACACAGGATGCTCACCGTGCTCGGATCGCAGGATCGACAACACTCGCGCCCGTCCCTGACCGGCTATGGATTCGATCACTTCGGCAAAGAAGCATACGACGGCCTTGCTGGGGATATCGACACCCTTGACCACCATCTGAGGCGTCAGGACGCCCGGAAATGCCAGATCGTTCTCCGTCAATGCAATGTCCACGCAGGTATGTTCGCATGCTCATTTTGGGGCCTGTCACCCTGCACGGATAGACTCCCACTGGCATTTCGCTCCAGGAAGGGACCCCACTCCTCGTGTCCGCTAGCTCAGCAAAGACCGACACTGTTTCGATCGCTACTGCGACGCCCGATGTGGCGCAGCCGTACCGAGAACTCGGGCTCAAGGACGACGAGTATGCCCGTATCAGGGAGATCCTCGGCCGTCGCCCCACCGACGCCGAGCTCGCGATGTACTCGGTCATGTGGAGCGAGCACTGCTCGTACAAGTCCTCGAAGGTCCACCTGAAGTATTTCGGTGAGACCACGACCGACGAGATGCGCACGTCCATGCTCGCAGGTATCGGCGAGAACGCGGGCGTCGTCGACGTCGGCGACGGTTGGGCCGTCACATTCAAGGTCGAAAGCCACAATCACCCGTCGTACGTCGAGCCCTACCAGGGCGCCGCGACCGGTGTCGGCGGCATCGTCCGCGACATCATGGCCATGGGTGCACGCCCGATTGCGGTGATGGACCAGCTGCGTTTCGGTGCTGCGGACGCGCCCGACACCCGACGCGTACTCGAAGGCATCGTGCGGGGTGTCGGCGGGTACGGAAACTCCCTCGGCCTCCCCAACGTCGGCGGCGAGACGGTGTTCGACGCCTCCTACGCCGGCAACCCGTTGCTCAACGCACTGTGTGCAGGTGTCATGCGGGTCGAGGACATGCACCTTGCGTTCGCGTCGGGCGTGGGCAACAAGATCATCCTGTTCGGCGCTCGCACGGGTCTCGACGGCATCGGCGGCGTGTCCGTCCTGGCCTCGGAGACCTTCGACGGTGACGAGACCGGTGGAGGCAGGAAGAAGCTTCCAGCGGTGCAGGTCGGCGATCCCTTCACCGAGAAGGTGCTCATCGAGGCGTGCCTCGAGTTGTATGCGAACAAGCTCGTCGTCGGTATCCAGGATCTGGGCGGCGCCGGACTGTCCTGTGCTACTTCGGAACTCGCGTCCGCAGGCAGTGGTGGCATGCACATCACGCTCGAGCAGGTGCCGATGCGCGCAACCGGTATGACTCCCGCCGAGGTGTTGTCGAGCGAATCCCAGGAGCGCATGTGCGCCGTGGTGACGCCGGACAACGTCGAGAAGTTCATGGCTGTCTGCAAGAAATGGGATGTGCTCGCGACAGTCATCGGCGAGGTCACCGACGGTGAGAACCTCGAGATCACCTGGCACGGCGAGACGGTCGTCGACGTCCCGCCGAAGACCGTGGCGCACGACGGCCCGGTCTACTCGCGTCCCGTGCAGCGTCCGGCGACGCAGGACGCGCTCGTTGCGAACACCACGGCCTCGTTGAAGCGGCCCGAGACCGCCGACGAGCTCAAAGCGACGCTGCTGAAGATGATCGGCTCGCCACAGCTGTGCAGCCGCAAGTTCATCACCGAACAGTACGACCGCTATGTCCGCGGGAATACCGTGCTTGCCGAGAACGCTGATGCCGGAGTGATTCGGATCGACGAGAAGACGGGCCGCGGAATCGCGCTCGCCACAGACGCATCCGGTCGCTACACAGCCCTCGACCCGTACCAGGGTGCCCAGCTCGCATTGGCCGAGGCGTTCCGCAACGTCTCCGTCACCGGCGCGACGCCGAAGGCCGTCACCAACTGCCTCAACTTCGGATCGCCCGAGGACCCGGGCGTCATGTGGCAGTTCCAGCAGGCTGTTCGCGGCCTCGCCGACGGCTGCGTCACGCTCGGTATCCCGGTCACCGGCGGAAACGTCAGCTTCTACAACCAGACCGGTTCCGAACCCATCCTTCCGACGCCGGTGGTCGGCGTCCTCGGAGTCATCGACGACGTGCATCGACGCATTCCGACGGGCCTCGGTCTGGAACCGGGCGAAACGTTGATTCTGCTCGGGGACACCCACGACGAGTTCGACGGATCCATCTGGGCGCAGGTGGAGCACGATCACCTCGGTGGAGTTCCGCCCAGGGTCGACCTGGCTCGCGAGCAGTTGCTCTCCGACATTTTGTTGGCAGGATCACGCGACGGTCTCGTCAGCGCCGCCCACGATCTGTCCGAAGGTGGTTTGGCACAGGCCGTCGTCGAGGCCGCCTTGGCCGGCGAAACCGGTTGCCGCATTTTGCTTCCCGAAGGTGCGGACCCGTTCGTCATGTTGTTCTCCGAGTCCTCCGGTCGCGTTCTCGTTGCTGTCCCGCGCACGGAGGAGACGAGGTTCACCGGCATGTGCACCGCCCGTGGTCTGCCGTGGACGCGCATCGGCGTTGTCGACGAAGGCTCGGACGAGATCGAGGTACAGGGTCAGTTCGCGGTCAAGATGACCGAACTCCGTGACACCTTCGAGAGCACACTTCCCAGACTTTTCGGGTAGGTCCATGTCCAGGGGAGAGGCTTCGGAAGCCCCGGAGGCGTCGGACACCCCGGAGGCGTCCGGCGCCGGTACCGACACGGTCGAGCACGAGCACAGGCACCACCGGCATTCGCTCGAGTTCGCCGTACCCTCTCCCGACAAGCATCCCTTCGTCATGTGGCTGTGGGGGCTGCTTCAGCTCGACTTCACCGGTATCGCGTTCGGCGCCCTGTTCTTCTGTTGGTCTCTGACTCCGTCGCTGCTGCCGCGTGATTGGCTGTTTCAGGGGCTGATCGGTGGCATCAATGCCGCGATCGGGTACGGCTTCGGCGTCGCAGTGGGTTGGTCGGTGCGCCGATGGTTCCTCGCGGGCAAGTCGTGGTGGCCGCTACCGAGGAGGGTCGAACTGTGGATCAAGTTCGCCATTCCTCCGGTCGCGACGATCGCAGCTCTGTACATGCTCATGTTGTCTGCGGCTTGGCAACGAGAGTTGGCCGAGCTGATGGACGCCGAGGGCACGACCACTACCGGGTACTTCCGTACCGGTGTTCTCAGCATTGTTGTCGGTACGCTGTCGATCTCGGCGACGCGTGTGCTGCGAGATCTGGTTCGATTCGTGTCCCGTCAGATCAACCGGGTCGTCAAGATGCCGCGCGAGGTTGCCAACGTCATCGGTGTGGTGCTGGTCGTGGTGCTGGTCATCGCGCTCGTGCAGGGCGTACTGCTGCGGGCTGTCTCGGACGTCACCAACTCCATTTTCAGCTTGCAGAACAACGAAACTCGCGAAGGCGTGGAACAACCGATGCGGCCCGAACGCTCGGGTAGTCCACAATCGTTGGCGCCGTGGGACACCCTGGGGTTCGAGGGACGCAATTTCGTCTCCAGTGGACTCAGTGCCGAGGAGATATCCGACGGGCTAGGCAGGCCTGCGCTCGAGCCGATTCGCGCGTACTCCGGCCTGGAAACCGCTCCGACACAAGATGAGCGGCTCGACATCGTCGTGCGGGAACTCGAACGAACCGGCGCATTCGAGCGACAAGCTCTGGTCGTGGTCCCCACCACCGGCACCGGGTGGGTCAACCCCACCGCGGTCGAAGCGGAAGAGTTGATGTTCGGTGGCGATGTCGCGACCGTCGCCGCGCAGTACTCGTACTTACCGAGCTGGATATCGTTCCTCGCCGAGCGCGAAAAGGCCGCAGCAGCGGGGGAGGCGCTGATCGACAAGATTCGCGCACGCTGGATGCAGGAACCGGAGGACACTCGTCCACGCCTGTACGTGTACGGCGAAAGCCTCGGCACCCAATCCGGTGAGGGTGCGTTCGACGGACTGGCCGAGATACGCGACAGCGTCGACGGTGTCCTGTGGGTCGGCCCACCGAATGCGAACCGGCTGTGGGGGCAATTCGTCACCCGCCGGGATCCCGGCAGCCCCGAGGTTCGACCCGTCTATGCCGATGGCCTCGTCGTCCGATTCGCCGACAATTCGTCGGGTATCCCGCCCGAGGGTGAGCCGTGGCTCAGCCCACGAGTTCTGTACGTCCAACACGCGTCGGACCCGGTGGTGTGGTGGTCACCCGATCTGCTGTTCTCCCGCCCGGACTGGCTGTCCGAGGCTCCGGGACCTGATCGCCTGCCGGACATGCGCTGGTTCCCGATCGTCACGTTCTGGCAGGTCGCCGCCGACCTTACGAACGCTGCTGGAGTCCCCGACGGACACGGGCACAACTACGGAACGCTCGTGCTCGACGGCTGGGTCGCGATCGCCGCACCGGAAGGTTGGACGGCCGAGGACACCGAGAAGGTTCGCGCCGTCATGGACGAGTACGCGGGCCGGGACGGTCCGGAGAAGTGACGCCGCTCGTTCTCGGGGCCGTGACGACGGCGTGGAGCACAGTGGTACTTCCGGCGTTGCGTCTCACCGACCGCCGCCGCGCGGTGGTCAACGCCGCCTTCGGGATCGGATTGACCCGCGCCAGTGGGCTCACAGCTGTCGAACTGGGGCTCACTCGCTGGCGAAGCGGATTGTGGTGGGGCCTCGGGGCGGCAGCGGTGCCCGTCGTTGGTGCTGCGGTAGTCGTATCCGTCCCGGCTCTGGCGCAACGTGTACGGCCGTCGGACGACGACCTCGCCGAGTGGGTGCTGCTGCGGATACCCGTCGGGACGGTTGTTGCCGAGGAGTTGGCGTTCCGCTGCGTCTTCGATGCGGTGTCGCCCACGGGGTCGCCGATCTTCTTCGGGCTGTGGCACATTCACCCGGCTCGAGCGGCCGGAGATTCGGTGCTCGGGACCGTCGTCGGCACCACGCTGGCGGGCGTGGTGTTCTCGTGGCTGCGTCGCCGAAGCGGCAGTGTGCTGGCGCCCGGTCTGCTGCACTATGCGGTGAATGCGTCGGGAGCGGTGTTGGCTGCTCGACGCACGAGCCCTGCAGCCACAGTTCTAGGCTGATCGGCATGGCTCCGAGCAAGACCGTCACTCCCGAACAAGTCCGAGCGGCCGTGCTCGCCGTCGCGGACTGGGTGCGCGACGGCTCCCTCGTCGCCCCGTCCCGCGCCGCCCTCGCTGACGCCGTACGCACCACCGCCCGCACGCTCGCTCAGATCGCGCCCGGTTCGAGCGTGGAGGTGCGCGTGCCGCCGTTCGTCGCAGTTCAGTGCATCCCCGGACCGCGTCACACCCGTGGGACGCCGCCGAATGTCGTCGAGACCGATGCGCGGACCTGGCTCGAGGTCGCCACGGGAGTCAGAGCGTTCGAGGACGCACTGAAAGACGGGTCGATCACCGCGTCGGGAAGCCGCGCTAGCGAAGTAGGGCATTGGCTGCCGATCCTTCGTGCCTGAGCCATATGGACAGCAGATGTCCGACTCGGGAATGGAAGAACGCCCACGATGCGTTGGTACGCCCTGACGGCCCGTAGACTAGGCCGTGCCCCCCGCCCCGGCCCCCTTAGGGAGCAGTGCTGTGACCTCTGCCGATGTATCGGTATCAAGTCCAAATCTTCTGCTAGGCAAACCCGTGGACGAACCCGAGAACGAGCCTCGTGAAGAGTGTGGCGTCTTCGGTGTTTGGGCTCCCGGGGAGGATGTGGCGAAGCTCTCGTATTACGGACTTTATGCCCTGCAACACAGGGGACAGGAAGCTGCGGGTATTGCAGTGTCCGACGGTTCGCAGGTGTTGGTCTTCAAGGATCTCGGCCTGGTCAGCCAGGTGTTCGACGAGCAGACCCTCGGCGCTATGCCGGGGCATGTCGCTATCGGACACTGTCGCTACTCCACCAGCGGCTCGGTGACGTGGGAAAACGCGCAGCCGATCTTTCGCACCACCAAAGCGGGGACGGGTATCGCCCTCGGGCACAACGGTAACCTGGTCAACTTCGCCGAACTCGCGACGCGTGCCCGCGAGCAGGGCCTGATCAGTGACCGTCTGCAGGGCAACGGCACGTCGGATTCCGATGTCGTGGCAGCTCTTCTGGCGCACAAGGCGGCCGACTGCACCATCGAGCAAGCCGCGATGGAACTCCTGCCGACGCTGAAGGGCGCTTTCTGTCTCACGTTCATGGACGAGCACACCCTGTATGCCGCGCGTGACCCGCACGGGGTTCGCCCGTTGTGTCTCGGGCGTCTCGATCGCGGTTGGGTGGTCG
>NZ_LVCV01000142.1 GCF_001647195.1 Rhodococcus sp. EPR-157
GCGATCGACGCCGACGGTGTCCGCTCCTCGCGATTTTCCGCGCCGGAGCCGAAGGGGTGTGTGTTCGAGTACGTCTACCTCGCACGTCCGGACAGTGTCATCGCCGGACGGTCGGTGCACTCCACTCGGGTCGAGATCGGTCGGAGGCTCGCCAAGGAGCACCCCGCCGAGGGAGATCTCGTCATTCCTGTGCCGGAGTCCGGTACTCCCGCGGCCGTGGGCTTCGCACAGGGCTCGGGAATTCCCTACGGCCAGGGTTTGATGAAGAACGCTTACGTCGGACGTACCTTCATCCAGCCGTCGCAGACCATTCGTCAGCTCGGCATCAGACTCAAGCTCAATCCTCTCAAAGAGGTCATTCGCGGCAAAAGGCTCGTGGTCGTGGATGATTCGATCGTCCGCGGAAATACTCAGCGCGCGCTCATCCGCATGTTGCGTGAAGCCGGTGCGTTGGAGATACACGTCCGCATCGCGTCTCCGCCAGTACGGTGGCCGTGCTTCTACGGCATCGACTTCGCTTCTCCCGCAGAGTTGATCGCCAACGGCGTCGACTCCGAGGACGGCATCCTCGAAGGGGTGCGGCAAGCGATCGGTGCCGATTCGCTCGGGTACATCTCGACCGAGGGCATGATCGCGGCATCGGAGCAGCCTGAATCTCGGCTGTGCACAGCCTGCTTCACCGGCAAGTACCCCATCGAACTGCCCGCGGACAATGCGCTGGGCAAGCACGTGCTCGAAGGCATGCTCGCCACCGCAGCCGGTCAGCCCTCCGAGTCCACCAACGCCAACGTGAGTGCACTCAGCCGGCCGTAGGGCGACTGTGCCGAAGCGGCGATTCCGGCGGTCCGCGGCCGTCCGTGGCGCTCCGCGCCAGTGGCGCGGTTAAGTGTGTCCTGGCGCACTCAGTCGTGCCACTGGCGACGGAGTCGCCGCGCCGCATCCCGGCTCCGGTACCGTTAGAGCGCAATTGCGTGCAGACAACGCGCAACACGAAAACGAGTACAAGGGCTGGAGCCGCATGACCGAGGAAACCCGACCACCCCGCGCAGCCTCCTCGGGCGGTGCTTCCTACGCCGCGGCAGGTGTCGACATCGCCGCAGGTGATCGGGCGGTCGAGCTGTTCGCGCCGCTCGCGAAGAAGGCATCCCGCCCCGAGGTCATGGGCGGACTCGGCGGCTTCGCCGGACTGTTCGCGCTCAAGGGCGACTACCGCGAGCCGATCCTGGCCGCATCGACGGACGGCGTCGGCACCAAGGTTGCCGTCGCGCAGGCCCTCGGTAAGCACGACACCCTCGGCCTCGACCTCGTCGCGATGGTCGTCGACGACCTTGTCGTCTGCGGCGCGGAGCCACTGTTCCTGCAGGACTACATCGCTGTCGGACGGGTCGTCCCGGAGATGGTTGCCGAGCTCGTCAAAGGCATCGCCGAGGGTTGCATCATCGCCGGATGTGCATTGCTGGGTGGCGAGACCGCTGAGCATCCCGGCCTGATGGCAGACGGTGACTACGACCTCTCGGCCACCGGAGTCGGTGTCGTGGAGGCGGACGCAGTGCTCGGACCCGATCGTGTGCGCCCGGGCGACGTCGTCATCGCCATGGGCTCCTCGGGCCTGCACTCCAATGGTTACTCGCTTGCCCGCAAGGTCCTGCTCGAAATCAACCACATGGACCTGGGAAGTCACGTCGAAGAGTTCGGTCGCACTCTGGGCGAGGAACTGCTGGAGCCGACGAAGATCTACGCCAAGGACTGCCTTGCGCTCGCCGCGGAAACCGACGTGCGGACGTTCTGTCACGTCACCGGCGGTGGACTTGCGAACAACCTCGGACGGGTCATGCCTGCGGGTCTGGTCGCCGAACTGGACCGCACCACGTGGAGTCCGGCACCGGTGTTCTCGCTCATCGCGCAGCGCGGACGCGTCGAGCGCGCCGAGATGGAGCAGACGTTCAACATGGGCGTCGGAATGGTCGCCATCGTCGCTCCCGAGGATGTAGATCGCGCTCTCGCTGTGCTGACGGCGCGACACATCGATTGCTGGACCCTTGGAACGGTGAAGAAGTCGACGGACAAGACTGCCACCACAGAACGTGCGCTGCTCGTGGGTAACCACCCCCGATTCTGAGTAGAACAGACACGAATGAGGGGGAGCCGCTGTGCGGCTCCCCCTCATTCGTGTCTATCGCTTGTCAGCGTCGCCAGTCCTCGTATTCATCTTCTTCGACGCGGGAATAGCCGTCCGCGTCAGAAGAAGAGATGCCGCCCGAGGTGATACCGCCACGGTGGGAGTTGGACGAACCACCGGAGAGCTCTCTTTGCAGACTCTCCAAGTCCGTTGTCGGCGAGCTGTACTTGAGCTCACGAGCGACCTTTGTCTGCTTTGCCTTAGCCCTGCCTCGGCCCATGGCGTTGCCCCCTCGCGGACTTGCGGGGCGGCCTGGGGAAATTTGGGCGCCCCGTTAGATTTGGTATTTCTTCCTGGCACACACTCTAGCGCGCGAATCGCTCAGATGCTCATACGGAGTCCGTGTCCGTCGCTGTTCGGTTGCTCTCAGTACCCTTTACCAGCGCAAATACCCATTGCTAAGGTAACGATTTCGACTCATGCAGGTTTTCTCAGCGCAGCCTTCGCGTCCCGTGCAACTTTCACCGGTAGTTTCGGGTCTTCGAGAAGCCGCGTCAACCCCGACTTGTTGGTGCCCCGGAAGAGGTCCCTGACGGTGACTCCGTGCGTCGGAACATGGCCGAGGACGATCGGTGCCCCGCGTTCGACGGTGCCCGGCTCCACCACCCGCAAGTAGGCGCCGACATCCCCCTGCTCCGTGAACCGTTTGACCCAACCGGATTCGCCGACCCAGCGAGCGAACGTCCCGCACGGCGTCCGCGCGACGGTCACTTCCAGCACCACGTCGCCGACGTGCCAGCGCGAGCCGACGACGGCGTCGGTCACCGGTACGCCGGAGGTCCTGAGATTCTCACCGAACCAGCCTGATCGAATGTCGCGGCCCAGTTCCGATGCCCACCGCTGGGCCTCGGCTTCGTCGTAGGCGTACACGGCCTGGTCGACGCCACCGTGGAACTTGGTATCGCTGCTGTGATCGCCGGCAAGACCGAGCTCGTGGACGTCGACGGGACCGTCCACCGGCCTCTTGTCGATGGCACTGTTCACGACCCCACGTCGGCCCAGCGGAACATCGGCGTGCACGACGCACACGGCCTCGACCCGTCCCGTCACCGGCCGCGCAACCGGTCGACGGCAGCCCGACCCGCCTGGACGTCGTCGTAGCTCGGAACCGAGTCCGGGTCGATCGATGCGGCGCACGGCCCGGCGACGAGTTCGGTGTCGGTCGGGACGGTGCGTTTGATCAGGGCAAGAGCAACAGGCCCAAGCTCGAAATGATCGATGACGGTGCCGAGTCGACCGACCGTACGTCCTGCCGCGGTCACCGGGTCACCGGTGACCGGCCTGCCGTCTGCGGAACCATCGAGGTGCAGCAGAACGAGGTGCCGAGGCGGCCGACCGAGGTTGTGCACCCGCGACACCGTCTCCTGGCCGCGGTAGCACCCCTTCTCGAGGTGTACCGCTCCGAGTTCGGTGACGCCGCCGATCCACCGGACCTCGTGCGGGATGGTCTTCTCGTCGGTGTCGACGCCGACGCGGGGTCGGATGGATTCGACGCGGAGAGAGTCGTACGTCCACGTTCCGGCAGGTGTGGCGCCGGCGTCGCGCAGCCGGGTGAACCACTCGGTCAGCGCGGCGCGGGGGACCAGCAGGTCGAAAGCAGTCGGGCCCGGCCATGGCATTCGTCGGACGAAACCGCCGCCCTCGAGAGCGATGGCGTCGTACACCTCGGCCGGCACGGTGACACCGACCGATCCGAGGATCCGGGCCGACTCGGCTCCCAGCAGGCTCACGACGGCGAGTTCGCTGCCCTCCCGAGGTTCGGCCTTGGACCAGAACACCATCTTCTTCAGAAACGACAGAAGATCGGGGCCCGACGTGGCTTCGGTGTCGATCCACGTCACACCGTCCAGGTCGGTCTGGACGAAGTGATGCTCGACGCGTCCATTGACGTCCAACGACAGGTTCTCGGCGGATCGTCCGTCGGGAAGGTCGGAGACGAGCTGACTGGAGATGGTGTTGAGCCACGTGAGTCGTTCCTCGCCGCTGATCGCGATGACGAAACGGTTCGAGCGGTCGATGATCGCCGCTGACGACGTCGCGTCGCGCTGCTCACCGAACGGGTTGCCGTAATGCCAGGCGACAGCGCTGTCGGCCGTGTCTTCCGGTGACGGCACAGCGCCGGGGAGAGTGAGAAGCGGGCTCGGACTGATCACGGCGGAATCGGACACGACTCCATAGTAGGAGCACCGTTGGATACCCCCGGTCGCCGGCGGCACCTGATCGACGATTTACGTGTGCGCAATACGTCCGATACCGTCTCGCGATTCGTCGGATCTAGTTTCGTGAACGTGAAAATCATGGGTCACCCGGCAGCGCAGATCGGTCTCGCTGCAGTCGGAGGAATCGTATTCGGTCTTGTGGTCGGCGACTGGGCCGCCAACCTGAAATTCATCGGCGATCTGTTCATCCGGTTGATCCAGATGTCGATCGTTCCGCTGGTGATGGCGTCGGTGATCGTGGCAACCGGATCCATGTCCGGCACGGGCACCGGCAAGATCGCGTTGCGCACCTTCAAGTGGATGCTCGGCTTCTCCGTCGTGGCTGCCGTCCTGGCGTGGTTGCTCAGCACCCTCATCCAGCCCGGCGCCGGCATGGTCTTCAGTCAGTCCCTCGACCCCAGTCTCGAGGAATCGGCCAGTGAGGCGTTGGGCTGGCAGGACACGCTGCTGAACTTCGTCTCGACCAACATCTTCAGCGCGATGTCGACAGCGACGATGGTGCCCATCATCGTCTTCTCGCTGCTCTTCGGGATTGCACTGCGAAGCCATATCAACAAGACCGGCGACACCGGGGTGCTCACGTTCATCGATCAGATCCAGCAGATCGTGCTGACGATGATCCGTCTGGTGATGCTCATCGCGCCGGTCGGCGTGTTCTGTCTGCTCGCCGCTCTCGCCGGTGATGTCGGTATCTCCGTCGTCTCGACTGCACTGAGCTACCTGGGGACCACTCTCCTCGGCGTCCTCATCCTGTTCGTTCTGTTCGTGGTCGTGGTGACGATTCGAACCCGGTTGGACCCGAGGAAGCTGCCGGGCAAGCTCACCGAACAGACAGCGATCGCAGTGACCACCACGAGTTCGGCAGTGACGTTCCCGACGGTTCTCAAGAACACCGTGGAGAAGGTCGGCGTCAGTCAGAAGGTCGCGAACTTCACGCTCTCGATCGGGTTGACGATGGGCTCGTACGGAGCGGTCCTCAACTACATGATCGTGGTCATGTTCCTCGCGCAGGCCGGCGACATCAGTTTGAGTTTCGGTCAGATCGCCCTTGGGATGGGTCTGGCGATCCTGCTGAACATGGGCACCATCACGGTGCCCGGTGGGTTCCCGGTCGTCGCGATGTTCCTCGCGACGTCGTTGGATCTGCCGTTCGAGGCGGTTGGCCTGCTGATCGCTGTCGACTGGTTCGCGGGGATCTTCCGTACCTTCCTCAACGTCAACGGCGACACGTTCGTCGCGATGCTGGTGGCCAATGCCGACGACGAGATCGACCGCGACGTGTACAACGGCACGAAGACGGTCGTCGCCGAGGAGATCGATCTCGACGAGTACCGCGACGTCATGGCCCAAGCGGATCGGGCCGACTGAAGTCGCTGCTCTAGTGTGGCGGCATGTCCGAACGCGTAGTAGTCACCCTCGACGGGCAGGTTCACGACGCAGACACGCCGCTTCTGTATGCAGACGATCTGGCGGCGGTGCGCGGCGACGGAATCTTCGAGACGATTCTGGTACGCGGTGGTGCGCCGTGCACCGTCGAACTGCATCTGGAACGACTGCAAGCGTCGGCGCGGGCCCTGGACCTTCCGGCGCCCGATCCGGACGAGTGGCGTCTGGTGATCGGACTCGCCGTCGACGAATGGACGCGGACGTCCGAGGACGAGGGGGTCCTGCGTCTGGTACTGAGTCGCGGGCGTGAAAGCGGCGGCGAACCTACCGGCTACGCGACGGTGGGTCCGCTGCACGAGCGCGTAGCCAAGGCACGGACCGAGGGCGTGGCGGCGATCACCCTCGAGCGCGGGTATTCGGTGGACTTCGCAGCCAAGGCGCCCTGGCAGCTGCTCGGCGCGAAGACCTTGTCGTACGCAACGAACATGGCGGCACTGCGCCACGCGGCGCGTCAAGGCGCCGACGACGTGATCTTCACCAGCAGTGAGGGGCGAGTCCTGGAAGGGCCGCGGTCGACGGTGGTGATCGCCCGGGGTAAGACTCTCATCACACCTCCCGCCGATCATGGCATTCTCCCAGGTACGACGGTGGACGCCTTGTTCCGCGTTGCTGCCGACAAGGGATACACCTGCGAGCGCTCCGATGTGTTCCCGGCAGATCTCATTGCGGCAGATGGTGTTTGGCTGATCTCGAGTATCACGCTTGCAGCTCGGGTGGTCTCGCTGAACGGCGTTGTGCTCGGCTCGCCTGCCATCGCCGACGAGGTCCGCTCGATGGTCGATGTGGCGGTCGAGACGATCGGCGACGAGGCGAGCACCGGTTGAACTACTACTACACGTAGTAGTACTCTCGAACTCGCTGCGGCAAGCCCTTGTGCAGCGGTAACTTATCGTTACCTTCCCGCGGGGCCGAGAGTTCGGAGTAGCCATGGACGCCTTGGACGTCTCGAGGTGGCAGTTCGGCATCACCACCGTCTATCACTTCATCCTCGTTCCGCTGACGATCGGGCTCGCTCCGATCATCGCGGCCATGCAGACGATGTGGGTCATCACCAAGAAGGACTCCTGGTACCGGCTCACCAAATTCTTCGGCAAGCTCTTCCTGATCAACTTCGCTCTCGGTGTGGCCACCGGAATCGTTCAGGAATTCCAGTTCGGAATGAACTGGAGTGAATACTCCCGGTTCGTGGGGGACGTCTTCGGCGCACCGCTCGCGCTGGAGGGGCTCGTCGCATTCTTCCTCGAGTCGACGTTCCTCGGGCTGTGGATCTTCGGGTGGAATCGGCTTCCGAAACTTGTTCACCTGGCGACGATCTGGCTCGTGGCGATCGGCGTCAATGCCTCCGCGTACTTCATCATTGCCGCCAATTCCTGGATGCAGCATCCCGTCGGCGCACGGTACAACCCCGAGACCGGCCGCGCGGAACTGACGAGCATCTGGGAGTTGATGACCAACAGCACTGCGCTGGCGGCATTCCCGCACGCCGTCGCGGGCGCATTCCTGACGGCGGCCACGTTCGTCGCCGGAATCTCGGGTTGGTGGATGGTGCGGGAGTCACGCCGGGGGAAGCAGACGGACTCGCGCAGTATGTTCCGACCGGCTGCACGGATGTCGTTCGTGGTGATGATCGTTGCCGGCGCAGCGCTCGCGATCACCGGTGACATCCAGGGCAAGCTGATGTTCGAGCAGCAACCGATGAAGATGGCATCGGCAGAATCGCTGTGCGACACCGAAACCGGGGCAGCGTTCTCGCTGCTGACGGTCGGCACGCACAACAACTGCGAGTCCGTGAGCCACTTGATCTCGATTCCGGGCCTGACCTCGTTCCTCGCCGAGAACGACTTCGACGCGACAGTGCAGGGCGTCAATCAGCTGCAGGAGCAGTACGAGCAGCAATTCGGACCAGGCAACTACAAGCCGAACCTGTTCGTCACCTACTGGGCGTTCCGCATGATGATCGGCCTCGCAGCCGGATCGGCGCTGCTGGCCCTCGCGGGGCTGTGGGTGACGAGGGGTGGCAGAATCCCCGACCAACGATGGTTCTCGTGGCTCAGCCTCGCAGCCATCCCGACGCCCTTCCTGGCCAACAGTGCAGGCTGGATCTTCACCGAGATGGGCCGCCAACCATGGGTCGTGGCACCCAATCTCAACGGAATCGACCAGATCAGACTCACCGTCGACCAAGGGGTATCCGATCATCCCGTGACGTTGGTAGTCGCCTCGCTCGTCACGTTCACCCTGATCTACGCGGCCCTCGGCGGCGTCTGGTTCTTCCTCCTCCGCCGATACGTGATCGAGGGGCCGCTCGAGCACGACGCGCACCCGCACACGGCGGATGAGTCGGACGACGATGAGACCACGCAACTTTCGTTCGCGTACTGAGGAAGAAGACCATGGGACTTCAAGAATTCTGGTTCGTCGCGATAGCGGTTCTGTTCACCGGATACTTCGTACTCGAAGGATTCGATTTCGGCGTCGGGATGCTGATGCCGGTGTTCGGTCGTCACGCTGACCCGGAGATGGGTGAAAAGCGTCGTCGCGCGGTGCTGAACACCATCGGCCCGGTGTGGGACGGGAACGAGGTGTGGCTCATCACCGCAGGTGGAGCGCTGTTCGCCGCGTTTCCCGAGTGGTATGCCACGCTTTTCTCGGGCTTCTACATTCCGCTGCTGCTCATCCTCGTGGCACTGATTCTGCGTATCTGCGCCATCGAATACCGCGGAAAGATCGACGACCCGGTCTGGCGTCGACGCTGCGACATCGGCATCGGGATCGGATCCTGGGTCCCGGCGGTGTTGTGGGGTGTTGCATTCGCCAATATCGTCAGTGGGGTGGCGATCGACGAGAACAAGAAGGTCACAGCGGGCTTCTTCGACCTGCTCGGACCGTACGCGCTGCTCGGTGGTGTGACGTTGGCGCTGGTGTTCGCGCTGCACGGAGCAGTGTTCATTGCACTCAAGACCTCCGGCGACGTCCACGAAGATGCCGTGAAAATGGCTGTGCGGCTTTCGATTCCAGCGGTCTTGGTAGGTGGCGCATTCGCAGTGTGGACGCAGCTCGCCTACGGCACGTCGTGGACGTGGATCATGGTCGCGCTCGCTGCAGTGTCGCTTGTCGCCGTCGTTGCTCTCACCGCGCGCGTCCGTGAGGGGTGGGCATTCTTGTTCACGTCGATTGCGATCGTCTCCGTCGTCGTACTGTTGTTCGGCTCGCTGTTTCCCGATGTCATGCCCTCCACGACCGACGCCGCCTACAGCCTCACCATCGAGAACGCGTCGTCGAGTCCGTACACACTGAAGGTGATGACGTGGGCCGCCGCGTTCATGGCACCGGTCGTCATCGGCTACCAGGCGTGGACGTACTGGGTGTTCCGCAAGCGCATCTCGACCACGCATATTCCGGATTCGATCGGATTGTCGCTCGGCCGCCCCAAGTGACCACCACCGAGCGAACGTCACGCGGACCGGTCGACCCGCGGCTGTGGCGCTACTCGCGGTCGGCTCGCCGCTACCTGGTACTGATTGTTGTTCTTGCACTGATCGATACCGCAGCGATCATCGTCACCGCGGTGACACTCGGCACAGTGCTGGCGGGCGTCATTACCTCGGACGCGCGTTCGGTCTCGGACTGGTCGATGCAACTGTGGATACTGTTCGGGGCCATCGCCGTTCGTACCGTCGCGGCGTGGGCACAATCGAGATACGGCCACCGCGCTGCGTCCAGGGTCGTCGAGGAACTCGAGAACGAGGTCCTCGCGGTGGCGTCGAACATGGATCCGCGGGACCTCGATGCCGAGCGGGAGTCCATTGCCACCGTCGTCACTCGGGCGCTCGCAGGCCTGGCGCCGTATCTGACCGGGTATGTTCCCTCGCTGGTCCTGGCCGCAACGCTCACACCTCTGACGCTCGTGGTGATCGTGACGCAGGATCTGACGTCGGCGCTGATCATCTTTTTCACGTTGCCTCTGATTCCGATCTTCATGATCCTGATCGGCTTGTTGACCAGAGGACGAGCCGAGAAAACACTGGAGTCGATGACGAGGTTGTCGGCGCAGCTGTTGGATTTGTTGGCCGGATTGCCGACGCTTCGCGCTCTCGGGCGTGAGCGGGGACCGGCGGCTCGCGTACGGGCGCTCGGAGATGCACATCGGCGCGCGACGGTGAGGGCGTTGAAGATCGCATTCTTGTCCTCGATGGTCCTGGAACTACTTGCGACACTGTGTGTTGCACTCGTCGCGGTGAGTATTGGTTTGCGGCTGGTGTTCGGCGACATGGCGCTCGAAGCGGGGATCATCGCGCTAGTCCTGGCGCCGGAGGTGTATGTCCCACTTCGACGCGTCGGCGCGCAGTTCCATGCCGCCGAGGATGGTGTCGCGGCGGCCGACCAGGCATTCGGGATCCTGGATCGTCCGCGGTACGTACCGGATGGAACGGGCATCGTCGACGCACGGGGAGCAACGATCACGCTGAGATCCATCTCGGCAGACGCGCGTAGCGGAAGTGCTCCGTATCGTCTCGACGCGGTGTTCGCTCCCGGTGCCGTGACCGTGCTGGCGGGGCCGAACGGCGCAGGAAAGACGACGGCGTTGAACGTGCTGCTGGGTCTGACGGCCGCGAGCGAGGGGACTGTCACGATCGGCGGCACCGACCTGGCAGATGTGGACCTTGTTTCGTGGTGGTCCCAGGTCGCCTGGTTGCCGCAGCGTCCTTTGCTGTTGCCGGGGACCCTCGATGACAACCTCGTACTCACCGGAACTCGGCCCGACGCCCGAGTTCTCGAAAAAATTTGCACAGCAACGGGATTCGACGAGGTACTGGACGAGCTTCCTCTCGGCTGGCAGACGACGGTCGGATCCGGAGGAGTAGGACTGTCCCTGGGTCAGCTCCAGCGTCTCGCGTTGGTGCGTGTACTGAGCTCGTCCGCGCCCGTGGTGCTGCTCGACGAGCCGACCGCCCATCTCGACGACGCTGCCGAAGCGCGTGTGCTCGGCGCGATCCGGGCACTCGCCTCGCCAGGTCGAACGGTGATCATGGTGGGACATCGACCTGCGGTGCTGGCATCCGCCGACACGATCGTGGAAGTGAGCGCGCGTCATGTTCACTGATCTTCGGCGTGCGCTCGGATTGTTCGAGCTTCGACCTGGCCGAGTTGCCGTTGCGACCCTCGCCGGCGTCGCCACACTCGGTAGCGCGCTGACGCTGGCTGCGGTATCGGCGTGGTTGATCACGCGAGCGTGGCAGATGCCGCCGGTCCTCGACCTCACGGTTGCGGTCGTGGCAGTGCGCGCTCTCGGAATTTCTCGCGGAGTCTTCCGTTATCTGGAACGGCTCGCAACGCACGACACTGCATTGCGCGGAATGACGTCCGCACGCACTCGCCTGTACGAACGCCTCGCCGACGGACCCCCGGCCGCAACACTGACCCTGCGCCGCGGTGATCTGATGGCCAGAGCGGGCGCCGACGTCGATGCGCTGGGTGACGTGGTGGTGCGCGCGATCGTGCCGATCTGTGTGTCGGTGATCATGATGGTCGCTGCGGTGGCGTTGGTGGCATTCGTATCGCCCGCGGCTGCGCTGATTCTGTTCCTGGCTTTGCTGCTGGCTGGTGTACTTGCCCCTGTTCTCGCGGGGCGGGCTGCGCGCATCGCCGAGACCGAGGGCGCAGCGGCCCGTGCCGAGTTCACCGAAGCGGCGGTTCGTGCACTCGATCACGGGGCGGAACTTCGGGTCGCGGGCCGACTCGACGACACGCTCGGGGAGGCCGCCGCGGCCAACCGTTCGTCGGTGACGTCGAGGGATCGTGCTGCACTGCCCGGGGCTTTCGCCGACGCCGCGCTCCCGTTGTCGATCGGGGCGTCGGTGCTCGGATCGTTGCTCGTCGGGATCTCGTTGTACGGCCCGACCGGGGGTACCGAAGGTGGGATGACGCCGATGGCCCTGGCCATCATCGTGCTCGTCCCGCTGGCTGCGTTCGAGGCGACGTCGGTGTTGCCTGCCGCAGCCGTGGCGCTGACGAGGGCTCGGGTGGCGGCGTCGCGGATCGTGGGGTTGCTCGATGCGGCCCAGTGGCACGGAAAAGCGCATCAGGGTGAACTCAACCGTGCCACTACGGCGGAGCCGGCCCGTGAGGTTGTGGCGGAGCCGTTGGATATCCCAGCGGGGAGCCGGATAGCCATCGTCGGGCCGAGTGGGGTGGGAAAGACGACCCTACTGATGGGCCTCGCCGGCCTGATTCCGTCGGCGCAGCATGTCGACGGCGCACTGTTCTTCGCCGAGGATGCGCATCTCTTCGATACTTCGATCCTGGAGAATCTGCGGGTCGCTCGCGGTGACGCCTCTGTCGACGAAGCCCGTGATGCGCTCGCGACGGTGGGGCTGGGGGAGTGGGTTGCGGAGCTGCCCGAGGGTGTCGACACGAC
>NZ_LVCV01000143.1 GCF_001647195.1 Rhodococcus sp. EPR-157
CCCCCGAACGCCGAACAACGAGCAGACGACCGCCGCCGCACCGCACTCGACAACCACACCGACAACCCGAATCCCAACAACCCCGACGACCCCAACAACCCCGACGACCCCGACACCGAGAATCCCGACGATCGCACCCCAGACACCGACACCCCAGACCCGGACTCAGGCACAGGCACAGGCACAAGCACAAGCACAAGCACAGACTCAGACTCAGACTCAGAAATGATCTACGACCCCGATACCCTCGCGCGGATGGTCGGACCCGAACCCGTCAGCGACACACCCGACCTCATCCTCGGACGCACCACCACCCTGCCCGCCGGACACCTCCCCGACCCACCCACCGCACCCGACACCAACACACCCACAGGCACCAACGCACCCACCGAACCCGACACCCTCCCGCGGCTGACAGCGGGACTCCTTGCCGAGCACTACCGCGCCCTCGTCGCCGACGACCCCACCCACAGCCACGCCGAATACCCCGACGGACACGGAGGACACCACACCCCACCACCCGGAGCGCTGCGCTACACCCCCAACGCAGCCCTGGCCCACTGGGTCCGCACCCACCACCCCACCTGCCGACACCCCGGCTGCACCGTCCCCTCGACCCGCTGCGACCTCGACCACATCGTCGAATTCGACCACCACAACCCCGAACACGGAGGCTGGACCATCGCCACCAACCTCGGCCCCTTCTGCCGCACCCACCACAACCTCAAAACCAGCAAACACTGGACCACCGAACGACTCCCCGACGACGTCATCCGCACCACCGACCCACACGGCAACAACTACTTCAGCCCACCCGAACTATGACCGCACACAAGAGCCGAGCGCCCATCGCACCGGACTACCGTTTCGAACAGCTGGTGGGAATTACCAGGACAGCCAGGGTTCCGAGGTCGCGACCGTCAGTGCAGCCTCGGAACGGCTCATCCGTCGGACACCGAACAGCACGCGTCGTAGGTCTCGCTCGTTCATCCCCGTCCTCGCGAACCATCGCCTCGACCGGTGCACAGCCCTCGACGCCGACATCACCAACGAGGCAGTGTCCGATCGAGCGAAATCCACGGCGACCTCCCCTGCCCGGCCTGGACCCAACTCCGCCGCGAGAAGTGACAGCGACTCGTCCGAGAACAACACACGACCTGACACTTCGACAACGAAACGGCACCGCGAGAGTATCTCGCCATCGGGAAATCCTGTGCGCACCCGGCAATCCCAGACCCCCAACGCGGCGTGGAGGGCTGGCGCGTCGTCACCGACGAGCCACACTGCACAGTCGGATCCACGAAGCACGGACGCCACCGTCGCCAACAACGAGGCCGGGGTCTGGCCCAGTGTCGAGATCAGGACCACGGTGTCGGGGATGCGGTAGTGCAAGCCAGATATGCGGGCGGCGGGATCGGTGATCAGCGGTGCCAGCGCCAGCGCCTCGCCGTTCTTCTGACTCGTCCGGTCCGCGACCTCGCGCTCGGCCCAGTCAGGACCGTCGTGCCAGGCGAGCGCTGCCGGTTCATGGGCAAAAACCGCTCCCATCATGAATGCCCGATTGGCGAACTCCCAGTCCTCGCCCCCATAGTGGACGAAGGAGGGATCGAAACCTCCTACCGCATCGAACAATTCAAGACTGCACGTCAGGACGGCGCTCAGGATGTACTTGTACCCGTCCCATCCTGGTCGCAACAGGTTCTCCGTACGCTCGTAGCCTTCGATCAGCCACTGCGGTTCACCGTCGTTCGAGTCTGCCCACGCAGACGCATCAGCCATCCATGAAGCCAACGAATCAGGCTCTACTGCAGCCAGATTCGCGTGCTTTCGACGGCCGACAACGACCGCATCGGGAATCGACGCCGGCAGTCGTACGGCCTGACGCACGTAGTCGGGACCGGGCACCGTGTCCGCGTCGAGGAAGCATAGGATCGAGCCCTTCGACGCGTCGGCACCGAGATTCCGCGCAGCCGCAGCTCGAAACCCTTCGTCGTCCTGCCGGACCAACGAGATGTCGAGCCGTGACGTCCACCGGTCCACCGGCGGGCGTTCAGCCGAACCATCGTCAGCGACGACCACATCCATCTTCATGGACGGGTATGTCTGCGCAGTCAGCGCTTCCAACACAAGCGAAAGTTGCTGCGGTTGCTGATAATACGGGATGACCACGCTTACCGACGGAGTCTCGACAGGATCGACCATCAGGTCCCAGCGATTGTCCGGCACGAGCGATCGCCCGTCGTTCAATTGCACTGGACGCGGGCTCATCGAGACCATGTCCGAAGCAGTTCCGCGTAGGCAAGCGCGACATCGGCCGGTGACGGCGACGGGATGGTCGAGGAATCGAGCCATGTACTCGACGGGTTCGCGACGGCATGGGCGATCGCGGTTCGCAGCGCTCGCTCGTCGTTGTCGTGCAGTTGGACCATGCCGGGAGATCTCTCATCGAGCTCCTCCGTATACGGCGTCCGAGGAACGAGCGGCTTTCGCCCGAGAGAGATCCACGAGTTGATAGATCCAGAGGCCGACATATGGCGGTGGTAGGCGACGGGCACCGTCACCCGTGCCGCCCTGGTGCGCAGTTCCGCGTCGTCGAGAAACCCCGTCACCTCGCAGGCCCTTCCCGAACCTGCCGCAGCTGCGTGAAGTTCGTCCACCAGGTCCTCGTGACCGGGCGACGGCGTCCCCAGTGCAACGAACCCCACCGCGGGAGGAAGATCGCGCAGCGCATCGAGCGTTTCGATATGCCCTTTGCCCGGATAGAGAAATCCGAGGACGCCGACAGTGCGCTGGGCGGTGGGCGCGGGGCGAGCGACGGGGTACCGCTCGATCATGAGCGGAACGATCTCCGGCTTCAAATTCGCGTCGACGTTGTCGGCCAACAACGTCGCTTCGTGGCTGCTCGACACGACTATCCCGACAGCGCAGGACGCTGCTTCCCGATAGAACTCGACGCGAGAGCGCATGGCTGGTCCGTCGGATGGCTGCGGAATGTCGTGCAGCGTAACGGAGGTGGGACTGCGCAGTCGCCGAATCGTCGCGCGCAATGCGTGCGCGGCGGCAGCAGGGGTTCGTCCGAACAGCCTGTCGGTCACGTGAATGTGGACCAACCCGCATTGCTGCACATCGGTCGGAATGTCAGCATCAGGATTGTCCAACCGGGCCAACGGGTGCTGCTCGCCTATGTCCTCCAGGGCCTTTCGAACCGAGATGGCGCATCGGACGACACCATGAGTGTCCGGCCCGATGACGAGATGGCCGGTATCCGATTTCACGACGACAGACCCAATATGTCGATCAGTTCTCCATACCGCGCCAGCGCCGCACCGACGAACTCGGGATGCTCTGCATACCAACGAGTCTGAACGTCATGGACGGATCTCGGGCTTACCGATTCGCCGTCCACGCACCACGCCTCACGTACTCGCGCGTCGAGCTTCAACGCATCGATCACCTGAGCCTCCAGCGGCGCCCGAATGTTGCCGAGCAGTTCCCGCTGCGGACGAACCGGATCGGCGCACCCCAGTGCCCCGAGAATGCGACTACCGAGCTCGCGCAGTACCTCGTTGCCCGGGTGGTTGATCGTGTGCGCGGCCTTGTCGCCGAGTCCGAGAAGCACATCCGAGATCCCGACATCACAGTCGCGGCGTTCGCGCATACCTAGTTGTTCCACGCTCCACTCGGCAGCCGCGCGCACCCGCTCCGGCGCCACGTCCACATCCCATTGGTCGAAGTCGGTTCGGGCCTCGACGACACCGATCACAGTTCGGAGATCGTGATAGGGCACACCGGGAGGCACCGCGGACGGATCCGACGGGTGCCGCACGATGACCTGAAAGGGATAGAGACCGCCGTAACGGATCACCGGCCACACGATGTGCTTCTGGGGTGACCGGGGCCGTCCGAGCATGTCGGCGGTCCCTATCGGCAACCCGCGATACCCCGATCGAACGGGTTGCGAGACGAACACCGCTGCCGAGTCGACTGCATGCTCGACGAAGCGCATGTCCGCTCTGGTCAGCTCGTGGACCGGAGGTACACGAAGAGTCCGATACGGCAGGTCAGGTGCGCTGGACAGCACAATTCGCAGTGCCTCGGCCTGGCAGTTTCCCCAGACCAGAAGCACCGGACGGTCGTCGGCGGGCTCATCGATTCCGTAGAACTCGCCATAGTGCCGTGTTCGACCGTCGATCTCGCCATCCGCGACCGGTCGACGTTCGCTGTAGTATTCGGTTGTCTGCAAAGACACTCCCTCTCGAGCAGCCGGGCCGGGTCCGCCACACCCCGTATATCCGATCTGCCGCAAAGGAACCTCGTTTGTTCAATCCCGACTCGATGACTGTCGCCTCGGTGCCCACCTCCCATGCCTATGTTGCGCACCTCGATCCCGTCGGAGGGAGCCGCGGTGTCGTGCGCGTGCCGGATCCGGTACCGCCCGGCGCAGACGGCACCGAGCGGTGGTGGCCACCGCGATGGCTCGATCCCGAGTGGTTGAGCGAGCACATCGACCGGTTCGACGTGCTGCACCTGCACTTCGGATTCGACGCCATGAGCGTCGAACGTCTGGAGGACGTCGTGCGAGTGCTGGACAGCGCGGACAAGCCACTGGTCTTCACTGTGCACGACCTGCACAATCCGCACTTCGTCGACAACACCGTGCACACCGCTCACCTCGACGTGCTGGTCGCCGCAGCCGACGAACTCATCACACTCACCCCAGGTGCCGCACACGAAATCGCCGTGAGGTGGGACCGTCGTGCGACGGTTCTGCCACATCCGCATGTTGCGCCGCTACATCTGATCGGCCGACCACGAGATGGCTCGCCGACCTTCGTCGTGGGCGTACACATGAAGAGCCTTCGACCCAATCTCGATCCTCTGGCGGTGCTCGACACCGTCGTGAACACGATCGCGGAACTGCCGGACGCCACCGTCCGCATCGACATCGACCAGGACGTCCTCGCGACAGACGGGCCGGACAGCATCCGCATCGAGCGCGTGTTGAAGCACTACCGATCCGTACCCGGCGTCGCAGTACGAGTTCACCCCCGATTCACCGACGCAGAACTGTGGCAATACTTGACCGAGATCGATGTGTCCGTGCTGCCGTACCGATTCGGGACCCATTCCGGCTGGCTGGAGGCGTGCCATGATCTGGGGACCGCCGCAGTCGTTCCTGACTGCGGTTACTTCTCCGAGCAACGCCCCTGCCACACATTCGGTTTCGGTATCGACCGATTCGATGCAGTGAGCTTGTCCACGTCGCTGCGTGAGGCGCACGCCGCGCGGTTCGACACCGCTGCCGCTACCCGCGAAGCAAGGGAACGTGAGCGGGAGGACATAGCACAGGCGCACGAGCACATCTACGCGCGCGCTGGCGCACGTGGATTCGGCATGACCGGAGCGAGCAGATGACAGAGCGCGACTCCGTGTCGATCGGTGGTGTCGCATGATCGGGTACTACGCTCACCATCACGGGTCCGGACACGTGACACGGGCGACATCGATTGCTCACTGCCTCGCTGAACCGCTCACTGTGTTGTCCTCGCGACAACGCCCCGCACACAGCGACATCGAGTGGATTGTGCTTCCGCTCGATATGGATGACACCGCCGTCGATTCTCTCGATCCGACGGCAGGGGGCATCGCACACTGGGCACCGACGGGGGTGCGCGGACTCACGGACCGGATGGCCGTCATCGCCGAATGGGTTGCGCGAGAGAGGCCGACCCTGTTCGTCGTGGACGTGTCGATCGAGGTCGCGCTGTTCGTCCGACTACTCGGGGTCGACGTCGTGGTCATGGCGATGCCAGGCGACCGTACCGACGAGCCCCACGAGCTTGCCTATCGGGCCGCGACGAAGATCATTGCGCCGTGGTCGCAGTCCTTCTACGACCCGGAATGGCTGCACCCCTACGCCGCCAAGACGAGCTACGTCGGCGCGATCAGCCGATTCGACGGGCGCCCACGAGAGTCGACGTCGACCGATCCCACCGTTGTCGTCCTCGGCGGAGCGGGTGGAACAGCATTGAGCACGTCCGATGTCACCGATGCTGCCTCCGCAAATCCGGAATACCAGTGGGTGCCAGCGGGTATCGACGATCAATCGTGGGTAGACGACGTGTGGCCGACATTGTGTTCGGCAACCGTCGTCGTCACGCATGCCGGGCAGAATGCGATAGCCGACTGCGCGTGCGCCCGGGTGCCGACGATCGTGATCCCGCAGGAACGCCCGCACGGCGAACAGAGCGCGACTGCGAAGGCACTCGAGACGGCAGGCGCTGCCGTGTTGGCCGACGGATGGCCGGATCCCGGCACGTGGACGAGCGTACTGACGCGCGCACGGGCTCTCGATTCCGCCGCGTGGAACAACCTGCGTCAACCGGGCGCCGCCGCGCGAGCAGCGGGAATACTCAGCACCGTCGTCGACGATAGGTCCGCCCGGTGAAGATCGCAGTGGTCACCGTGGTCTCGGGCCGGCACGAGCATCTGACCGCCCAAATGCACGGACTTCGACGCTCGTCGATATCTCCGTCGGAGCACATCGTGGTGTCGATGGGAGACGAAGACATCACCGATGTCGTCCGTGCCGCGGGCAGCGACGCCACGGTCATTCGGATGGACACCTCGGGCCCTCGGCTGCCGCTCGCGTCCGCCCGCAATCTCGGCGCACGTACTGCGATGGGGCACTGCGCCGATCTCATCGTCTTCCTCGACGTCGACTGCATCCCCGGCGTCGATATGCTCGCGCGCTACGCCGCAGCCGCGGACGAGGCCAAGGGCGACCGAAGCCTTCTGTGCGGGCCCGTCACATACTTGCCGCCGAACCCGGCCGGGTGGTCGGCCGACGCTCTGCTTGTTGCCACCGATCCGCACCCGGCGCGTCCGAACCCGCCGCCGGGCGCGGTACTCGTCGGCACCGACTACGACCTGTTCTGGTCCCTGTCCTTCGCATCGACACCGAGCACCTGGCAGGTGACCGGCGGATTCGAGGAGGACTACACGGGGTACGGCGGTGAGGACACCGACTTCGCCGCCACCGCACAGGCCGCGGACGTCGCACTACTATGGGTCGGCGGCGCACATGCGTACCACCAGTACCACCCCGTGTCGTCACCTCCCGTCGAGCGCCTCGACGACATCATCCGGAATTCGGCTTTGTTCCACCGACGTTGGAACAGGTGGCCCATGACGGGCTGGCTCGACGAATTCGAACGTCGTGGGTTGATCGAGCGAAATGACTCGGGAGAGATACGTCGCATCGGTTGACGGGTAAGTCTCACCCTGCGGGGTACACGACCGACTACACATACGGAAGAACAACGAGGAAAGTTCGACGATGCCAACATCTCACACCAGTTCCGTTGCGAACCGGCCACCGACGCTCACCAGGGCGTGGGCACCAGATCTGGATACGGATCGTCTCTACGCACTGCTGAAGCTCAGGGTGGAAGTATTCGTAGTAGAGCAGGCCTGGTTCTATCCGGAGCTCGACGGATACGATCTGCTTCCGCGTACGAGGCACTTCTGGGTCGAACGCGAGGGCGCAGTTATCGGAACGGTACGGCTGTTGGAAGAGACAGAAGTCGGCATGCGTCAGTATCGGCTGGGCCATCTGTGCACGCGCCGCACCGATCGCGGCTACGGCCACACGACGAGGTTGCTTCAGGCCGCCCTGGCGGATGTCGGCGAAGCGCCGTGCCGAATCGATTCGCCGAGCTATCTCGTCGAGATGTACACCCGCCACGGTTTCGTGCAGTCCGGCGAAGAGCAGATCGACAACGGAGTACCGCTGGTTCCGTTGCTCCGAAACCAGCGGTAGCCGAACTACTTACTTGCCGAATTACCCTCGGTGTCGTCCACGAAGGCCCACTCGCCGTCGTGGTCGACCTCCAATCTCCACCCCAACTCGCTGTTGTCCGCTTTCTCGTCGATGAACCATGCATACGCGTCTTCGGCGCTCTCGATGTCTTTGGTTGCGACGACGTCGCCGGTCGGGTTCAGAACTCTGTAATCAGCCATACTGAAGCCGTACCCGTCGGAGGGGCACATCCAAACGTGTTTACCTACCTCCCCGTGGGGTACTGAGCAGCAATGATCCACGCGAGCACCCCTTATCCCCTTGGGGTTTCCCTACGGTCCGACGGCAAGGCCGACGTCGCCGTCTATTCGGAGACCGCCGACTCCATCACTGTCGTGGTCGTCGACGACAACGGTGACGAGGTGGCCGCGACCGTGTTGAGTCACCGAACCGGGCACGTCTTCCATGGTTTCGTCGATGGTCTGTCGAACGGTAGCAAGTACGGGCTGCGAGTGGATGGACCGTGGGATCCGGCAGAGGGGCTGCGTCACAACGCGAACAAGCTTCTGCTCGATCCGTACGCACGCGCGATCGCAGGCTCCGTGGACTGGAACGAATCGGTGTTCTCGCACTACCACGAGGAGCCGGAGACGATGAACGACGCCGATTCGGCATCGTCGATGATGCTGTCGGTCGTTGCCGTCTCCGAGTTCGACTGGGGTACGGACGCACCGCCGCGAACTCCCCTGGACCAGAGCGTCG